>JAFECH010000394.1 GCA_018242255.1 Pseudomonadota bacterium
ACCACGATTCCGGATGCCGTCCGTATGGCCATGAATGTCCCCATGGAAGACATGCGCTCGCCGGAATTCCCGAAGTTCACGCTTCCGATTTTCGAAGACCTCAAGAAGGTTTTCAAAATGAAGGACGGTCGCGTTTTCATTTTCCCTTCGTCGGGAACCGGCGCTTGGGAATCGGCCATCGAGAACACGCTCGCTCCCGGCGACAAAGTTCTGATGAGCCGCTTCGGTCAGTTCTCGCTTCTCTGGGTCGATATGGCCGAGCGTCTCGGCCTTAAGGTCGAGCTCTGCGACGAAGAGTGGGGCACGGGCGTTCCGCTCGAAAAGTACGCCGACATTCTCGCAAAAGATAAGAACCACGAGATCAAGGCCGTCTTCGCCACGCACAACGAAACCGCGACGGGTGTCACGTCTGACATCGCTGGCGTCCGCAAGGCACTCGACGCTGCCAAGCATCCCGCGCTTCTTTTCGTTGACGGCGTTTCATCGGTCGGCTCGCTTGAAATGCGCATGGGCGAATGGGGCGTCGACTGCTGCGTCTCTGGCTCGCAGAAGGGCTTCATGCTCCCGACCGGCCTCGGTATTCTTGCCGTCAGCCAGAAGGCGCTCGACGTCAACAAGACCGTCAACGGCCGCATGAACCGTTGCTTCTTCTCTTGGGAAGACATGATCAAGACCAACGATCTCGGCTACTTCCCCTACACGCCGGCCACGCAGCTCATCCGCGGTCTGCGCGCCTCGCTCGACCTGATTCTCGCCGAAGGCATCGACAATGTCGTCGCTCGCCATCACCGCATGGCGTCGGGTGTTCGCGCTGCTGTTGACGCATGGGGCCTCAAGCTCTGCGCGAAGGAACCGAAGTGGCACTCTGACACCGTCTCGGCAATTCTCGTTCCCGAAGGCGCTGATGCCAACGCTGTCCTGAAGACGGCGTACTATCGCTACAACACGTCGCTCGGAACCGGCCTTAACAAGGTCGCCGGCAAGGTCTTCCGTATCGGCCACCTCGGTGCCGTCGATGAGTTCATGGTTGGCGGCGTTCTGTTCGCTGTCGAGATGGCTCTGAAGGACTCCGGCATCAACATCAAGCTCGGCTCCGGCACCGGCGCTGCCGCGGAATACTTCTCCAAGACCGCGACGAAGTCGGCAACCGGCGTGACGCCGGCTCAGGCCAAGGCTGCTTAAAAAATACAAGCGCCCGGCTTCGATTGAGGCCGGGCGCTCTGTCCCATTCGCTTCGCGATCGAAACAAAAACACGTCTCAAATCTAGGAAGGCAAACTCCCAATGAGCTTTTCGCAATTCCCGCTCCGCAAACAAAGATTGCAGCGTTCGTACCTGGCGGTTCCGGGCTCCAACCCGAGCATGATCGACCGCGCGATAAAGAGCGCCGCCGACTATGTCTTCCTCGATTGCGAAGACGCCGTTGCGCCGCCCGAGAAAGAGCAGGCCCGTAAGAACATCATCCAGGCGTTGAACGATCTCGACTGGAAGGGCGCAGGCAAGAGCGTCTCGGTCCGCATCAACGGCCTCGACACCCACTACATGTATCGCGACGTCGTGGACATTTGCGAACAGGCCGGCGCCAAGCTCGATACGATCCTCATCCCGAAGGTCGGCGTTCCAGCCGACGTCTACACGGTTGAATGCATCGTCAGCCAGATCGAAGTCGCCAAGGGTCTCAAGAATCAGATCGGCACCGAGGCGCTCATCGAAACGCCGCTCGGTATGGCCAACGTTGAAGCGATCGCTTCCGCCCCGAGCCGTCTGGAATCGATGCACTTCGGTGTTGCCGACTATTCGGCATTCAACAAAGCGCGCACCGTCGTCATCGGCGGCTTGAACCCTGATTATCCCGGCGACCAGTGGCACTTCCCGCTGTCGCGCATGACCGTCGCCTGCCGCGCTTATGGACTTCGTCCGATCGACGGCCCGTTTGGCGGCATCGACGATCCGGAAGGCTACAAGGCAGCAGCTCGCCGCGGCGCCGCTCTCGGCATGGAAGGCAAGTGGGCCATCCATCCCTCGCAGATCGAACTCGCTAACGAGATCTATTCGCCGACGCCAAAGGAAGTCGAGCGCGCTGAGCGAATTCTTGTCGCTCTGAAGGAAGCCGAGGCTCAGGGTAAGGGCGCCGCTTCTCTCGACGGTAAGATGATCGACGCCGCTTCGGAAAAAATGGCGAAGAATCTGCTCGTCACGGCCGCCGCGATCAAAGCCGCAGAAGCCGCACGCGCGAAATAAAAAAACGGCCAGGAAACGTCGAACAATCCTAGGGAGGTCCAATAATGGACATTCACGAATATCAGGCGAAAGAGCTTCTTACGAAGTTTGGCGTTCCGATCCCGCGCGGCGGATTGGCATATTCGCCTGAGCAAGCGACCTACCGCGCGAGCGAGCTTGGTGGTCCTGTCGTTGTCAAAGCGCAGATTCATTCCGGCGCACGTGGCAAGGCCGGCGGCGTCAAGCTCTGCCGCAATGAGCGGGAGATCGAAGAAGCAGCCGAGTCGATGCTCGGCCGCAAACTCGTCACGCATCAGACGGGACCGGCCGGCAAGCTGGTCTCGCGCCTTTACATCGAAGAAGCGACCAACATCGATCGCGAGATCTATCTCGGCTTCGTGATGGACCGCGCAGCAGAGCGCATCGTCGTCGTTGCATCGGCTGCCGGCGGCATGGACATCGAAGAGATCTCTGCGACCCAGCCAGACACCATCATCCGCGTGCAGGTCGATCCCGCTGTCGGCATGCAGCAGTTCCAGGCGCGCGAAATCGCGTTCGGCCTCGGTGTTGATCCTGAGATCGTCAACAAGATCGTGCCGGCGATCATGGGCGCATACCGCGCGTTCCGTGACCTCGATGCGATGATGGTCGAGATCAATCCGCTCGTCATCACCAAGGAAAAGCAGGTCCTCGCGCTCGACGCCAAAATGTCGTTCGACGAAAACGCGCTGTTCCGTCGTCCGCACATCGCCGAGCTTCGCGACAAGAGCCAGGAAGATCCGCGTGAGACGTACGCGTCTGACCGCGGCCTTTCCTACGTCGGCCTCGACGGCGACATCGGCTGCATCGTCAACGGCGCCGGCCTCGCAATGGCGACGCTCGACATGATCAAGCTGGCAGGCGGCGAACCGGCGAACTTCCTCGATATCGGCGGTGGCGCCTCGCCCGAGCGCGTGACAAAGTCGTTCCGCGCCGTGCTTCGCGATAAGAACGTTCGCGCCATTCTCGTGAACGTCTTCGCAGGCATCAATCGCTGCGACTGGGTGGCGAAGGGCGTCGTCGATGCCGTCAAGGAATTGAACATCACAATGCCGATTGTTGTGCGCCTCGCCGGAACGAACGTCGAGGAAGGCCGTAAGATCATCGACACCAGCGGCCTTACCGTCATCAGCGCAGAAACGCTGGCGGAGGCGGCTAAAAAGGCGGTCGAAGCAACGAAAAAAGCGGCCTAAATCCGGAGAAACGCACCAATGGCAATCTTTATCAATGAAAAGACGCCGATCCTGATCCAGGGCTTCACCGGACGTATCGGCACCTTTCACGCTCAGGAAATGATCGACTACGGCTCAAACGTCGTCGGCGGCGTAACGCCCGGCAAGGGTGGCACGTCTCACCTGGGCCGTCCGGTGTTCAACACCGTCAAGGGCGCGGTCGACGAAACGGGCGCCGAAGCCTCGATCGTCTTCGTGCCGCCGCCATTCGCGGCCGACGCGATCATGGAAGCAGCCGACGCCGGCATCAAATACTGCGTCTGCATCACGGACGGCATTCCGGCTCAGGACATGATCCGCGTGAAGCGCTACATGCGCCGCTACAAGAAAGAGAGCCGCATGGTTCTCACCGGTCCGAACTGCGCCGGTACGATCTCGCCAGGCAAAGCGATGCTGGGCATCATGCCGGGTCACATCTACCTGCCGGGTCGGGTCGGTATCGTCGGCCGTTCGGGCACGCTCGGGTACGAGGCGGCGGAACAGCTGAAAGCGCTCGGCATCGGCGTCTCGACCTCGGTTGGCATCGGCGGCGATCCGATCAACGGCTCTTCGCACCGTGACGTTCTCGAAGCTTTCGAGGCGGATCCGGAGACAGACGCAGTTTTGATGATCGGCGAAATCGGCGGACCGCAGGAAGCCGAGGCCGGCATGTTCGCCAAGGAGCACATGAAGAAGCCGGTAATCGCCTACATCGCAGGCTTGTCGGCGCCGAAGGGACGCCGTATGGGCCACGCTGGCGCCATCGTTTCGGCATTCGGTGAATCGGCCGCTGAAAAGGTCGAGATCCTGAAAGGTTGCGGCGTGACGATTGCGCCGACGCCGTCGGAAATGGGCTCGACCGTCGCCCAGGTTCTCGGTCAAGTCCGCAAGGTAGCTTAAGTTGCGTGCGGCCGGAGCGCATTTTTGCCTCCGGTCGCGCCCTTCGCCACGCTATGAATCTTCATGAGAATGCTGTCCCTCGTAATGGGATGTGGAGCCTTTGGTGATGCAGGACACGACGCCCGCTGTTGCCTCGACCAAGCTCGACGAAATCGAGCTGATCAATCAGCTGAAGCGTCTTAGAACGCAGATTCCCGACAATCCTTCGCTCAACCCGATTTTGAACGTCGCATTCGATCTGTCGCGGCGGCTCGAAGCGGGCGAAGTGCCGTTCGAGGAAATGAAGGGCCTCGCCGGCCGCCTGATGGATCGTGCCTTCGTTCGCCGCGCTCGCGGTCTGCGCGATAAAATCGGCTATGTCGACCAGGCGAGCACGCTGAAGGACTTCACCGCCTACGTCGAAAAAACGGCAAACGAGTCCGGAAATAATCTCAAAGCTTTCGAGGAGCGCTGGTCGCGTGCCCGCACCGGCATCGTCCTGACCGCGCATCCGACATTCGGCCTCTCCGACGCGCTCTACCGCCGTATGGTCGATATCGCGGTTTCCGATCCGACCGCTGACGTCACGATCGGTCTGCCGCATCGTCCGGAAGACAAGCTGACACTTCATCACGAGCACAAGTGCGCTCAGGATGCGATCCGAAATCTGCGCAATGCGTACGAAGAATTGCTGCACGGATTCTACAGCGTTGCCTCGCAGAAATTCGGAGACGCGGCATTCAAAGTGCGCCCGAAGCTGACGACGTTCGCTTCATGGGTCGGCTACGATCTCGATGGCCGTACCGACATCACGTGGACGTTCTCATTCGAAACCCGCCTTCGCGAGAAGCGCGCCGCTTTGGCTGACGTCCGTGAACGCTTCGTTGTTCTGAAGCACAAACTCGAAAGCGGCGACGCAGCGCAGCGTGTCGCCCGCCAGATCGTGGGCAAGCTCGATCTCGGCATCGCGGCTGTCGACGAGCAATTGAAGGCGCTCGAAGGCTTCGCCAACAACACCGAAGGGCTCGCCAAAGCCGCCAATGTCATGACCAAGACGGACGGCTACAACCTTCTGACAGTCGAGTCGCTGCAGACGCTCTTCAACAATCTGATCGACGCGGTCCAAGCGCCCCAGATGAAGCGCGCGACGGCGGCGCTCGCCGGTCTGGTCGAGGCGACCGGACTAGGCATGTCGCACATCCATCTGCGCATCAACGCGCTGCAGCTTCACAACGCATTCCGCGCGTATGTGCATGAGCCGTGGACGCGCGATCTGACGGAAAGTCAGTCGTTGAAGCGCATCGTCGAGATGATCAAGAACACGCCGCGCGAGACGGTCAACTTCGCGACGCTGGATCTCGAAACCGCGACTGCAATTCGCCAATTTGCGTTGACCGCGCAGATCATGAAGCACGTCGATAAGGAAACGCCGATCCGCTTCCTTATCGCTGAATGCGAATCCCCCGCTACGGTCCTCATCGCCGTGTTCTTCGCCAAGCTCTTCGGCGTCGATCACATCACCGACATCTCGCCGCTTTTCGAAACGCCGACGGGTCTTGAGAACGGCGCGCGCATCATGGAGCGCCTCGTCGAGGAAGAGGCCTATCGCGAGTATGTGCTCGGCAGAAAGCGGATCAGCGTTCAGACCGGCTTCTCCGACGCCGGCCGTTTCATCGGCCAGATCTCGGCAACGCTGGCCGTCGAACGCTACTACAAGGCACTTGCTTCCATCATCGACGCGGCCAAGCTCGAAGGCATCGAAACGCTTCTCTTTTCGACCCACGGCGAGTCTATGGGCCGCGGCGCGCATCCGGGCACGCTTTACCGTCGCCTGCACTACGTGATGACGAACGAAGCGCGCCGCCGATTCGGTGCCGCCAACATCCCCGTGAAGCACGAGACGAGTTTCCAGGGCGGCGACGGCTATGTCTTCTTCGGCAACCGCGCTTTGACGACCCGCGCTCTCGCGACCATCGTGATGGATGGCGACATCCCGCCGGCCGAAAAGGATCCGTTCTATTCGGCGCAGGATTTCAGCTTCGACTTCTTCTTGCGCCTCCGGGGCTTCCAGCAGGACCTGTTCGCGCACGACGGTTATCGTGCCGTTCTTGGCGCCTTCGGACCAAACCTGTTGTTTAAAACCGGATCTCGTCCGGTGAAGCGGCAGGGCGATCACGCATCCGACCGCGGCAACCCCGCTCGCATGCGCGCCATCCCGAACAACGCTATTCTTCAGCAGTTCGGCTACATCGCCAACGTCGTCGCCGGTCTCGGCACCGCCGTCGGCGTCGATCGCGACCGCTTCTATAAACTTGCGAAGAAGTCCAAGCGACTGCAGTCGCTGCTCGCGATGATCGCGCACGGCAAGACGATGTCGAGCCTCAACGCAATGGCGGCAAACGCTCAAGTCTTCAACGCCGGACTCTGGGCGTCGCGTGCCTCATGGGGGCGCGAAGAAGCGTTAAACAGCGCGTTCCGCACGTTGGCAACGCATCTGCTGCCGGATGATCGTTATGGCGACGTCTCCGAGCTCGTCCATCTGCTGCGTCTCGACGCTATCGACCTTCACGCCATCCTGGCCGACTTGAATATTGAAGACGGCATGGTGCCCGACGAGAACCGGCTCGAACTGGATCTCCTGCAAGCGATCCGCCTCGCGCTGATCATGCGCATCTTCATCCTGGCGGCGCAGCTTCCGCGCTTCGCCCCGCAGGACGGACTTTCGCATGCGCAAGTCCTCGAGATGGCCTTGAGTCTGGAAATTCCCGAAGTGCTGAGCATTCTGCGTAAGGCGTTCCCGCACGATGAAAAGGACGTAACCGCTAAATCCTTCGACGAGCAGGCGAGCTACCGTCCGCGCGGCATCGACGACTATGCGCGATTGGAAACGGAAATCCTGACGCCGATGGAAATCTCGTACGAGTTCATTCGCGAGATCGGCACCGGCATCTCGCACCACTTCGGTGCCTTCGGCTGACGGTATCTTGCATTTGCGGGCGACCGCTGGCTTTTGCCGCGACCGCCAGCCAACTCACTTCGCCGATTTTAGATCGTCGGCGAAAAGGGCGAACACTTCGGCTTTGCTGGTCTCGGTATCGAGCCAAAGGAACGGCAGGTCCGGCCGCGACGCTTCGAGCGTTGCCTGACCGTCGCCGATTTCTACGATAATCCCGCC
>JAFECH010000395.1 GCA_018242255.1 Pseudomonadota bacterium
ACCGGAATTTTTGCAGTGCTATTCCAGCGAAGAGAACAATGAGCGACGACAAAAAGCCCCTAGACGAGACCGCGCAACCGTCGGCGGCAACGCCCCCTGAAACTGGAGACGTGAGCGTCGAGCAGCTCAAGGCGATGATTGCCGCCCTCCAAGGTGATCTCGAAAAGAAAAGTGCTGAAGTTGCGGCAAAGCAGGACGCGTACCTGCGCGCCGTCGCCGAAACGGAGAACGTCCGCCGCCGCCTCGAAAAGGAAAAGGAAGAGACGGCGAAGTACGCGATCAGCAAGTTCGCCAAAGATATCCTGACGGTCGGCGACAACTTCCAGCGCGCCATCGCCGCAGTGCCCAAGGACGCCGTCGAGAGCGATCCGGCGCTAAAAACCCTCCTCGAAGGGGTCATTCTCGCCGAGCGCGATTATAAAACGGCTCTTGAGCGTCACGGCGTCCGCATGATCGACCCGGCTGGTCAGCCCTTCAATCCCCACCACCACCAGGCGGTGATGGAGCAGGAAAACGCTAACGTTCCGGCCGGGACGGTGCTGCAGGTCTATCAGGTCGGCTACATGATCGACGACCGCAACCTGCGTCCGGCGATGGTCGTCGTTTCGCGTGGCGGCCCAAAGGTCGCCAAGCCTGACGACCCGGCCTCTGCGGGCTCGCCGGAACCGCCTGCCGACGCCTGAGGCGGCTGCGACGTCGTTTCCGGCGCAGCAGATGAGCAAAATCAAAGCGCGTCCCGCTCCGAAAGGATCTGCTTCAACTACAGAAAAAGGCTTGGAAATCGAAGCATGGCGTCATGGCGGGTAGTTCCGTTTTGACGCAATCAAAAGGCGATAAAGTTGATCTATGGAGGGGATAAGAAGCGTTGCACGCTCAAAACAGGCCCCTATATAACCGTCGGTCACACAATTGAAATCCTGGGGACCGGTGCCTCTAACCTCTCGTTGGGGAGCACGTTGGATGCCAAACAGGGTCCACCCGGTCTGCCGCAACTGAGAAGGATTGATGCGAATGGCAAAAGTAATCGGTATTGACCTCGGCACGACCAACTCGTGCGTCGCTGTCATGGACGGCGGCAAGCCGAAAGTCCTTGAGAACTCTGAGGGCGCCAATACCACCCCGTCCATTGTTGCATTTACTGCCGATGATGAACGTCTCGTCGGTCTGCCGGCCAAGCGCCAGGCAGTGACGAACCCCACCAACACCTTTTTCGCGATTAAGCGCCTGATCGGCCGCCGCTACGACGATCCTGAGGTCACGAAGGACCAGAAACTCGTCCCCTACAAGATCGTGAAGGGCACCAACGGCGACGCCTGGGTCGAAAGCCACGGCAAGCAGTATTCCCCGCAGCAGATCTCGGCTTTCATCCTGCAGAAGATGAAAGAAACCGCCGAAGCCAAGCTCGGCGAGAAGGTCACGCAGGCGGTCATCACCGTTCCCGCTTACTTCAACGACGCCCAGCGCCAGGCAACGAAAGACGCCGGCAAGATCGCGGGCCTTGAAGTTCTGCGCATTATCAACGAGCCAACGGCTGCTGCTCTCGCCTACGGCCTCGACAAGAAGAAAGATGCCAAGACGATCGCGGTCTACGACCTCGGCGGCGGCACCTTCGACGTTTCCATTCTCGAAATCGGCGACGGCGTCTTCGAAGTGAAGTCGACGAACGGCGACACCCATTTGGGCGGCGAAGACTTCGACATGGTCCTCGTCACCTACCTCGCCGACGAGTTCAAGAAAGAGCAGGGCATCGACCTGCGTTCTGACAAGCTCGCCCTTCAGCGTTTGAAGGAAGCTGCCGAAAAGGCCAAGATCGAGCTGTCGAGCGCCCCTTCGACCGAAGTCAACCTGCCGTTCATCACGGCTGACGCGACCGGTCCGAAGCATCTCACGATGAAGCTGACTCGCGCCAAGCTCGAAAGCCTGGTCGAAGGCCTGATCAACCGCACTAAGGGGCCCTGCGAAAAGGCCCTGAAGGACGCCGGACTCAAGGCTGCCGAGATCGACGAAGTCGTTCTCGTCGGCGGCATGACGCGTATGCCGAAGGTCCAGGAAGTCGTGAAGCAGCTCTTCGGCAAGGAGCCACACAAGGGCGTCAACCCGGATGAAGTCGTCGCCGTCGGCGCCGCGATCCAGGGCGGCGTTCTGCAGGGCGAAGTCAAGGACGTACTGCTGCTCGACGTGACGCCGCTGTCGCTCGGCATCGAAACGCTGGGTGGCGTCTTCACCCGTCTGATCGATCGCAACACGACGATCCCGACGAAGAAGAGCCAGACCTTCTCGACCGCCGAAGACAGCCAGAACGCCGTCACCATCCGCGTCTTCCAGGGCGAGCGTGAAATGGCGGCCGACAACAAGATGCTCGGTCAGTTTGACCTCGTCGGCATTCCACCGGCGCCGCGCGGCGTGCCGCAGATCGAAGTCACCTTCGATATCGACGCCAACGGCATCGTCCACGTTTCGGCGAAGGACAAGGCGACCGGCAAGGAACAGTCGATCCGCATCCAGGCCTCGGGTGGCCTCTCGGATGCTGACATCGACAAGATGGTCAAGGACGCCGAAGCCCACGCGGCCGAAGACAAGAAGCGTCGCGAACTCGTCGAGGTTCGCAACCAGACCGAAGCCCTCATCCACGGCACCGAGAAATCGCTGTCCGAGAACGAGTCGATCCCGGCTGTTGCTGCGATCAAGGGCGAAGTCGAAGCGGCTATCACGGCCGCCAAGGAAGCAATCGCCGGCGAAGATGCTGATGCGATCCGCTCTGCCTCGACCGCGTTGACCCAGGTCGCCATGAAGATTGGCGAAGCCGTCTACACGGCCAAGGGCGGCGCTGAAGGCATGGAAGGCGGCCCAGAGGCGTCGGCTGAGAAGTCCTCCAGCGGGGACGATGTCGTCGATGCGGATTTCGAAGAAGTCAAAGACGACAAGAAGAAATCGGCTTAAGAGTTGAACTTAGATTCGCCCTCGGGTTGTCGCGGCGTTCTCAATATCCAGAACGCCGCGCCCTCTCTGAGGGCGAAAAGTTGATATAACCGCTTGTTATTGCTGCGACTTCATCGACCAGCAACTTGCCATTCAATAGGTCATAGAACAGCGCACCATGGCTAAGCGCGATTATTATGAAGTTCTGACCGTCAAGCGGTCCGCTACCGAAATCGAGATCAAGTCCGCCTATCGGTCTCTCGCCAAGGAATACCACCCCGACCGCAACGCGGGCGACAAAGAAGCCGAGCGCCGCTTCAAGGAAGTCAACGAAGCCTACGAAGTCCTGAAAGATCCGCAGAAGCGCGCGGCCTATGACCAGTTCGGCCACGCCGCGTTCGACGGTGGAATGGGCGGCCGCGGTGGCCCCGGTTTCGGACCCGACTTCGCCTCCTCGATGTCGGACATCTTCGACGATCTGTTCGGCGAATTCATGGGCGGGCGGCGTGGCGCCCAGGGCCGTTCCCGCACGGGCCGCGAAGCCGGCGCCGACCTGCGCTACAATCTCGAAATCACGCTGTCGGAAGCCTACACCGGCAAGACCGCGCAAATCCGCGTTCCCGCCAGCGTCAAATGCGAAACTTGCTCCGGCACCGGCGCCAAGCCCGGCACCAAAGCGAAAACCTGCACCACCTGCGGCGGCATGGGCAAAGTCCGCGCCAGCCAAGGCTTCTTCACGATTGAACGCACCTGCCCGCACTGCCAGGGCCGCGGCGAGATGATCGATGACCCGTGCGTCGATTGCGCCGGGTCCGGCCGCGTCCAGAAAGAGCGCACGCTCTCGGTCAACATTCCGGCCGGCGTCGAAGACGGCACGCGCATCCGCCTCGCCGGTGAGGGCGAAGCGGGCCTGCGCGGCGGCGCACCGGGCGACCTTTACATCTTCCTCTCGATCAAGCCGCACGAATTCTTCCAGCGCGACGGCGCCGACATCTTCTGCAAGGTGCCGATCTCGATGACGACCGCCGCTCTCGGCGGCCAAATCGACGTGCCGACGCTCGAAGGCACGACGACGCGCGTGAAAATTCCCGAAGGTACCGAAAGCCGCAAGCAGTTCCGCCTGCGCGGCAAAGGCATGCCAGTCCTCCGCGCCAAGGTCTCCGGCGACATGTACATCGAGGTCGATGTCGAAACGCCCAAGAACCTCACGCGCAAACAGCGCGAGCTGCTCGAAGAGTTCGAGCGTGCGAGCCACAAGGAAACGAGCCCGGAAAGCGCCGGCTTCTTTTCGCGCGTGAAAGAGTTTTTCGAAGGCAAAAGCGGCTGATCCGCCCTCGCTCCTGCTCAATCTCAAGCCATCTGCGCAGCCTTGCCAATGGCCTCAAAGCGGCTAGGGTCCGGCTCTCAAAGCGCTCTCATTGTCCGGACCTTCAACTCAGATGACCGCCTCTCCTGCGCCCGATCCGCGCCTTCTGTTCTTCGCTGGCAGCGCCCGCCAGGCTTCGTTCAATAAGCGCGTCGCGAGACTCGGCGCCATGATCGCCGAAGCCAACAGCATCCCGGCGACATTCGTCGATCTCTCCGACTACCCGATGCCGATCTACGACGGCGATCTGGAAGCATCGTCCGGCCAGCCGGACAATGCGCACAAGCTCAAGAACCTGATGATGGCCCACACCGGCATTTTCATCATGAGCCCCGAATATAACGCATCCTTCTCGCCGCTCCTCAAAAACACCCTCGACTGGATCAGCCGCATCCGCGACGATGGTGAAACACCGCTCGAAGTGTTCCGCACGCGCGTCTTCGCGCTTGGCGCAGCCTCGAACGGCGGCACCGGCGGCTTGCGAGGTCTTTCGCAACTCCGCCTGATGCTCGAACTAGGAACGGGCGCCCTTGTTCTCCCCAATCAGTTTCTGTTGCCCCGCGCCGCCGATGCCTTCGACGAGCACGGCCACCTGAAAAACAAAGACCAGACCGAGCAGTTCAAGACCGTCATCCAAAAGCTCGCGCGTGCCGCCCGCGTGCTGCACGGCTAGAGGACCGATATCGCGATGATCACCGCCACCCGAGATAAGCTCATCGTCGCCCTCGATCTGTCGTCGTATGATCAGGCACGCGCATTGGTCGACCGCCTCGGCGATACGGTCAGCTTCTATAAAATTGGCTTGGAAATGCTGTTCGCAGGCGGCCTAGATCTCGCCCAGGAATTGAAGCGCGATGGCAAGCGCGTCTTCCTCGATCTGAAATTCCTCGACATCGGCAATACCGTCGAGCGCGCCGTCGCATCGGCTGCAGGTCTCGGCGTCGATTTCATCACCGTCCACGGCCACGACACCAAGACGTTGAAAGCCGCCGTCAAAGGCCGTGGCTCGTCCAACCTGAAACTGCTCGCCGTCACGGTGCTCACGAGCCTCGATCAGTCGGACCTTGAAGAGCAGGGCATCACCGACATAACGCCAGCGGGCCTCGTCGTTGGCCGTGCCCGCATGTCCGAGGTCGCCGGCTTCGACGGCGTCATCGCGTCCGGCCAGGAAGCCGCCGCCATTCGCGCAGAAACAGGCCCCGATTTTCTTATCGTCACGCCAGGCATCCGCCTGCCCGGCGCCGATGCTGGCGACCAGACCCGCGTCACGACGCCCGAGGAAGCAATCGGGTTCGGAGCCAACCACATCGTCGTCGGCCGCCCGATCAACGCCGCCAAAGACCCCAAAGCCGCCGCAGAAGCGTTCCTGGCCCACATCGCGAAGGCTTAGAGGCAAACCTGCGGGCGCGCGATGAGCCGCTGGCCGATCAGGCATTGCCACATCCTCGCCCACGTCTCACCACGTCGCGTGCACACTCGCCGTTTACCTCCCCTTAACCGTCTTTGGTGATGAACTGGACGGTCCATGATGGTTAAGCGTTTGCGTTGGCGGGGTTCACGGACAGTATGCGTTGGCTTTGGCACTTGATCCGGCAGGTGCGTCTGCTGGCTACGGCGATCGCCGTTGCCGTCCAGGTCTTTGCACCCGTGGCGCTCGCGGACGAACGCTCCGCCGAAAAGCCGCTTCCCTCAGCCGTTGAAGCTGCGCTGATCCTCAAGGACATCGACCAGGGTTCGCCTGTCTATCTGCGCATCTTCAAGGAAGAGTCTGAGCTCGAAGTCTGGAAAGCGCGCCCGAACGGCCGCTATGCGCTGATCAAGACATTCCCCGTCTGCAATTGGGGCGGCACGCTGGGCCCGAAGCGTACCCAAGGCGATCTAATGTCGCCGGAGGGCTTCTACCGCATCACGCCCGGCGCCATGAACCCGAACAGCAAATATCACCTGGCGCTCAACGTCGGTTATCCGAACGCGCTCGATCGTTCGCTCGGCCGCACCGGTAGCTACATAATGGTCCACGGCGATTGCAAAAGCGTCGGCTGCTTCGCCATGACCGACAATCAGATCGAAGAAATTTACGCCTTTGTTCGCGAAGCGCTGGCGGCGGGCGAAACCTCGGTGCCGATCCACATTTTCCCCTTCCGCATGACGGCCGCCAACATGATGCGCCACGCTGATAATCCGGCACGCGATACCTGGGAGCCGCTGAAGGAAGCCTACGATGACTTCACCCGAACGCGGGAACCGCCGCGGATTGGCATGTGCGGCAAGCGTTATGTCGTCAATCCGCTGAACGCAGTGGGCGACGATCCGAATGCCGCCTGCCCGGTTCTGATCGGCAAACGCTTGGCACCGCTGTCGCCGCGCTTCCGGAAGCGATTGGTTAAGGCCGACCCGGATCTTGAAGGTACCGGCAAGAAGCTCAAAGGCATCGCCGTCGCGAGCCAGAGCTGGGCGACCTATCTTCTGGGCATCTCCGTCGCGACGGCCGCCGATCCGCCGCCACGTCGGCAATCCTCCGCGACCAGCAGCGACACGGCGCTCGGCGCGCTTCAGTCGATCGTGAAATAACGCCCGTCACTTGGCGCCTTTGACGTCGCATGGGTTGCCGAAGCGCCGCTGCTCCGGCTATGGCTCCTCGTCCAAAAATCCACGCTTTGCGTCGAAGGAAAGAAAATGCCCAAGGGATACGTTATCGCCCGCTCAATCGTCACCGACCCTGAAAAGTGGGCGCAGTACGCCGCCAAGACAAAGGCTGCGCTCGACAAGTTCGAAGGCAAGCCCATCGCGCGCGGCGGCAAGAGCGAGACCATCGAAGGCGAGGGCGTTGCCCGCAACGTCATCCTCGAGTTCCCGAGCTACGAGCACGCGATCGGCTACGCGAAGTCGCCGGAATATGCCGAAGCAAAAGCGCTGCGGCAGGGTGCCGGCACGATGCACATGACCATCGTCGAAGGCGTGTAAACAGACGCTCAACAGTGTCATCCTCGGGCAGGTTTTGACCGAGACCGACATTTGCTATCTGTGAGCATCTGAGACCACAGTCGCAACCAATTCCAGCGCTATTCCCTTGTATACCGGCCCGACCAGACCAAGGTCGCCAAAATTCGGCGATCTTGGTTCTTTCGGGACGTGAAGCCATCGCGCGATAAAAACCACGGATCGTCCCGCATTCGCCCGCCGGGCCGTCCGCCGACCGCATCGAACGGTCGACGCACGGTTCAAGGGCTGCCCCAAAGCCCCAGCCCTCGAAACTTCCAACCCACCCGGATCAAGGCCGCCGACAATGGCTCCTATGGGGAGGGTGGCGCGACGGGAGCAGTTTCCGTTGCGCGGCCCATCTTTCGGGCAAGGTCGAGCAGATTGCGCAGA
>JAFECH010000396.1 GCA_018242255.1 Pseudomonadota bacterium
ATGTATCTGCCATAAATGCGAGAATCCGGGGAATAGATTAGAGAACGATTAAAATTGACCTGATTTGGGAAAAGTTACAAGCAGGCCTTAATCCGCATTTCTATTATTTTTGAATCTTAAGAGTAATAACCCGGAATAACGGCACTATTCCGAGCGAAATTCCAGGGAACGCGAATCAAAAATAGCAACGGCGCCGAATCAAAAAGACGGCGCCGTTGAGGAATTTAATTCCGGCACTTGAGCCGGTTCGGCCATTTCGCAAAGCCGCAAAATGCCGTTCCGGGATCAGGAATTGAAAATAACCCGCCGAATATCGTCCGCCGTCGCCCCTTCGTCGCGCAGCACCCGCAGCCCCATATCCTGGTTGGATTTCGAAAGCTTCCGCCCGTCCGCCCACCGGATCACGCGATGATGCGAATAAACCGGTTGCGGCAGATCCAACAGTTCTTGCAGCAAACGCTGCAGATCGGTCGCCGCCAACAAATCCTGGCCGCGCGTGACGTGCGTCACGCCCTGCCGCGCATCGTCGACAACGACGGAAAGATGATAGCTCGCGGGCACTTCTTTGCGCACGATTACGGCATCGCCCCAGCGCGCCGGATCGGCCACAACCGTCTCCTGCGAACCGTCATCGCCAGCTTCGACGAACGTCAACGGCGCATCGCCGCGTTTCGATTTCAAAACCTGCAATGCGCCTTCCATATTGAGACGAAGCGCCGGTGTTTCTCCGGCAGCCATTTGCTCTCCGACCATTTCGGCGGACGCACCGCGCCAAATTCCCGGATAGACCGGCGCGCCATCCGGATCGGTTTTCGTGGGGTCTGCCGCCTCGGCGATTTCCTTGCGCGTCGCAAAACACGGATAGAGCAAACCCATCGCAATCAACCGGTCCGCCGCCGCAAGATATTCGGCGAAATGGTCGGACTGCACCAGCACCGGCTCTTCCCACGTCAGCCCAAGCCAATTGAGATCTTCGAATATTGCGGCGACGAACTCGGGCCGCCGGCGTTCCAGATCGATATCCTCAATGCGCAGCAAAAAGCGCCCGCCGTTCCGGCGTGCTGTATCGTGTGCAATGATGGCGGAGAGCGCATGCCCGACGTGCAAAAGACCATTGGGCGACGGCGCGAAACGCGTAACCGACGTCATCACGCGCTCTGACTCACAAAACGTGCGCCGACGACGCAACGACCGGCCTTCCACTCTGCAGACTGATAAATCATGACCTCAACTACGACCCACACTGTTGAACTTACCCGCCGTCAAACGCAACGCTTAGCATGCCAAGCAATTTGACCGGCACACGATAAGAATGCACCGAGAGACCGGCCGGAAATCAGGGGAATTTTTGAAATTTCGATAAACGGATGATCATCTTTTGCGGAAACATCGGCATGATTGCAATTGCCACGTAAATCTTATGTCGGCGCCACGCTCATCGACCAAGATGCCTCCGTGTATCACTCCAAAAACTTGTCGAACCTCGCGATGGCGAAAGCGTGACGCCTCGGAATCGCAGTGCCGCACTGTCTGAAATCAGCAAACGATAAAGAGCACCGCAGATATAATTCCAGCAATCCTTGTCATTTTCCATGTCCTCTTCCTTCTGGCTTCGCATTGCGCGATAAGATCGCCCGCGAATTGAGCGAGACAAATCCTTCCCGGGCCAGCGCGTTTGACACCTCGCCGCCGTGCGACAGTAACGACCGAACGTCAGCTGAAGGCAGCCGCGACGATGCTTGCCGGCCAATGCAAGGTCATGTCGCGCATCTTGAAACGCACGGGGCTTCCGCCGCCACGAGATTTTCCCGCCGATTTCTCCGGACTGGCGAAGATCATCGTCGGACAACAACTCTCTGCCCAAAGCGCCGCCGCCATTTGGATGCGCTTGGCGGCAGCGTTTTGTCCGTTCACACCCGACGCGATCCAGGCGGCGAACGATAGCGATCTCAAACGGCTCGGTCTTTCAGACGGCAAAATCCGGACATTGCGCGCTCTGGTGCGCGCCGTCATCGAAGACGGCCTCGACTTCGAAGCCCTCAACACCGCCAGCGACATGGTCATCGTCGAACGGTTGACTGCAATCCACGGCATCGGTCCCTGGACGGCCGACATCTACATTCTCTTTGCTTTGGGCCGTCGTGATGCATTCGCACCAGGCGATCTCGCCCTGCAGCTCGCCGCCCAGCACCATTTCAAGCTCGAAAGCCGCCCGACGGCAGAAGAACTCGAACGAATCGCCGAGCGCTGGCGCCCTGCGCGCGCCGTCGCCGCCCGGCTATTATGGGCCGATTACGCGTTTGCGCGCCGCGCTCTCCTGGGGAAAGCCAAAAAGCCAATCCCGACGAAAACAAATAAGCCTATGAAATAGCGATAAAAAATAGCTTCCGCGACAGATGGGCTCCAATGCTTCACAGAACTGATACGCGCGGCTAGTATCCCGGCGTCCGAGTGGGGCCAAGACGCGATTCGACGGATCGAAAAACCGCGAGGTTTGCGCGACTGTGAATGCTCACGTGACAATACCGGACAATTGTCCGGCTCTTGTGCTGAACGCCGACTTTCGGCCGCTCAGTTACTACCCGCTGTCCCTGTGGAGCTGGCAGGACACGGTGAAGGCGGTATTTTTAGACCGCGTGAATATCGTCTCGGAATACGAACGCTACGTCCGAAGCCCGTCATTCGAGCTGAAGCTGCCGAGTGTCGTTTCGCTGAAGACCTATGTGAAACCGGCGCTTTATCCGGCCTTCACCCGGTTCAACGTTTTCCTGCGCGATCGCTTCACCTGCCAGTACTGCGGCGACAAAAACGATCTGACGTTCGATCATCTCATTCCGCGATCACGCGGCGGCCAGACGCGATGGGACAACGTCGTCACCGCCTGCGCGCCATGCAATTTGAAAAAGGGCGGGTTGATGCCGCGAGCCGCGGGCATGTTCCCGGCGCACGAGCCTTACCGCCCGACGGTCTTCGAGCTGCATCGCAACGGCCGGCTTTTCCCGCCGAACTACCTGCACGAAAGCTGGCTCGACTATCTCTATTGGGATACCGAGCTCGAACCGTAGTCTTCCGCACCGCCCATTTGGCCGGGTCTAGCCCGGCCAAAGACATGCCAGCGCGGGAATGTGGCCGGACCTTAAGCGGCTCGCGCCATCGGATGGGCGCAAAGCTCGGAGGCGACGAGATCGACGACGCGCTCCCAGTCCGCACCGTCTTCGCATTTCAATCCGAACGCGATCAGCGCGTCGCTCGGCGCGCCGCCATCGCGAAAGATCCTGGCGCACTGTTCGCGGCTAACCGCGACGGCCTGATGCCACTGGATGGGGCTTACGTGTTCCGGAACCGAGGGATTCATTGTCTTCGCACTCCGCTAAACCGAAATTCGTGGAACGATTTCCGAAGCTTTGGCGTTTCGAACGATGGCGGCAGACACACAGAGCGCTGTGACATCACTACGCGAGACCGTGTCACATGATGTCTCGATTGAGGGCTAACTCCAATCACGCTCCGTGCGTCTGCCAGCTCGTTGGAAAGCCAGCGCTCTCCGAAATCCTTTTTCCCAACTCTTAAAAACTCGACGCTAACGCGACCGGAAACGCTACGCTTACTAGGGGCTTATCGGGCCCTGGCCAGAGCCGCTGCGACCATGGCGTTTCGCACCACATCGCCCGCGACGTCTCCAACCGGACGCCAACCCCAATCGGGTGAACGCGCACTTGCCTCGAAACCGTCGGATGGCCGCTCTGACGAAAAGCGATCCTCCTGAGGAGTGCGGGCGAACCGCGAGGACATACGCTTTGACGAGGTTGTCGAAGCAGTTCGCCTAAGTTTTGCAAACGTCCCGGACAGAACGTCTTTCGGGTTCGGTCCGCACTCAAACACAACGCTACGCAACGAACGCCTACGAAACGCAACAACGCCACGCTTACTCAAAGATGGTGCGGAACGGGCCTTGGACAATGGATTGTTGTCACTCGTCCCAAGCATTGCACTCGAAAAACTCAACGCGTACGCCACGAAGAACGCTCCCAACGCTTGTAACGATATCCACACAATCCACAGAGACCGGCTCGGGTTTCGCTCCGTGCCCCGCGAACGAAGCAAGAATAGCCGTCACATTCGGGCAACGCGAAGGCGCGATCACGGCTTACGCATGATATTCAGCGCGGCGTCGCCTTGACAGTATCGGTCCGGCAACGAAATCAACGTTTTCATGGGTTTTGAGAATTGTGGACAAGCGTCAGCAAAGGCCGAGTGCCGTCAGACGCTGCGGCGCGCCCACGCCGCTGACGCAGCACCGAAGGCAATCGCCGTCAGCAGCAACGAGGCCACCACGTTCCATCCGGCAAACGAGATGCCGAGGAAGCGCAACGCCGCTTCGTCGCACTTGATGACCTTGATGTGCTGTATGTCGTTCAGGAGATTGCCGGCGGACGTCGTAAGCGATTCCCCGCCGCCACACGCGCTTGGGCCCGGCCAGAACTTCCACTCCGCTCCGGCGTGATAGATGCCCAGCCCAGTATTCGCGAGAAACCCCAACGCAACCAACAAAAAGAGCAAAGTGGCCATCCGCCGATAGCCGCCCGCCGTCAGCACCAACGCAATGAAAAGTAATGGAATACCGGCGTAATAGGCGTAGCGTTCGATCAGGCACAGCATGCACGGCACGTAGCCGCCGATGTACTGGAACCCAAGCGCCGCCAGGATTGTGAAAGCGGCGACGAACAGCGCGAGCGCGCCGAGCTGATAATCCGTGCCCCGTGCCGGCCGTTCCGCAAACGCCATGATCTCATGCCCGAATTAGAAGATGTATTTGACCGCGATGAAGCCGCCGACCAACAGCACGACGAACGTCGTCATCACGAGTCCCAGCCGCTTCTCGATGAAGGCCCGGATCGGCTCGCCGAAGAAATATAGGAGACCAGCTACCAGATAGAAGCGCATGGCTCGGGCAATGATGCTCGCGCCGATGAACTCCCAAATGTTCATCTGGCCAACACCGGCGGCGATCGTCACAACCTTGTAAGGGATCGGCGTCGCGCCTTTGATGATGACCGCTTCGACACCATACTCCTTCACAAAGGCCATGAAGCTATCGAGCGCGTGCTCGCGACCGTAAAACTTCAGGATGGGCAGCCCGACGGCCTCAAAGAAATAATAACCGATCGCGTACCCGAGAATGCCGCCGATCACGGACGCGACCGTCGCCACCGTCGCGTACCACCACGCTTTCCGCCGGTCGCTGAGGACCATCGGGATCAGCATGATGTCGGGAGGGATCGGAAAGAACGAGCTCTCTGCGAAAGACACGGCCGCAAGCGCCCACGGCGCCCGTTTGCTGGCCGCCATCCGCATCGTCCAATCGTAAAGTCCCCTCAGCATGAGCGCTGCTTAAACGGCGCTTCTGAGCTTGTCCATGCGGTCCGTCTGACGAAAGCTGTTTGAGAGCTTGGCAACAACGGCGTTAAGCACAAGTCGGCCTTGCGGCGTCACCCGGATGCGCTCGCCCGGTAGCGGCTGTGTTTCGGGGGCTAGCCCCGGACCCGAACACATGACGATCTCATCAAGCTCGTTCCGCCGCCAGTTGGGGGCGTCTCGCGAGGCAGCCGAGGAGGAAGGCAGCGTCTCCAGCAGCCCGAGTTCCTTCAGCTCATCGATTGCTGCCTTGCCTGGACGCACGTTGCCAACCTCGGCGAGGCGCGCAAGTTCGACCCCTTCGGACAGCCGCAGACCCATCAAAAGCATCTCGTCCGCCTGCTCGGCATCAGACAACGCGATCCGCTCGACGTAACCGTTTCCTTGGCTCTCGACTTTCTCAACCCACGCTTCGGGGCTGCGCTCGGCAATCGTTGCCTCGCGCCCGCCGTCGACTACGATCCGGCCGTGCGCTCCCGGACCGATCCCGGCGTACTCGCCGTAGCGCCAATAAAGAAGATTGTGCCGACTTTCCGAACCAGCCCGCGCGTAGTTAGAAACCTCGTAAGCCGTAAGCCCGCGCGCCGCCGTCATCTCCTCGGTGATCTCGTAAAGTGCGCCCGCATCGTAGTCGTCCGGAATGACGAGCTTACCAGCGGCATGAAGCGCCGCGTACGGCGTGTCGGGCTCGATTGTCAGCTGGTAAAGCGAAAGGTGGTCGCCTGCGAGGTCGAGCGCCTCTCCAAGCTCGCGACGCCACGCGTCGGCCGTCTGCCCGGGGCGCGCATAAATCAGGTCGAACGAAAACCGCTCGAACGTGCCGCGTGCCACATCGAGCGCCGCCTTGGCTTCCGCGACGCTGTGAATGCGGCCGAGCTTGCGAAGCTCCTCGTCTCGCAGAGACTGCACGCCAACCGAAACGCGGTTGACGCCCGCATCGCGAAAAGCGCGAAAGCGCGCGGCTTCGACGCTTCCTGGATTGGCTTCGAGCGTAATCTCGGCGCTATCCGCGATGCCCCAGCGCTTCGCGATATGATCGAGGATGCCCGCCACCGTCTCGGGTTGCATCAGCGATGGCGTGCCACCGCCGAGGAACACGCTCGTCGCAACGCGCCCGCCGATGCGATCCGCAATCCAATCGATCTCACGCTTGTAGGCAGAAAGAAACCGCGGCTCGTCCCAGCCCTTGTGGCGCACGTGACTGTTGAAGTCACAGTACGGACACTTCTGCGCGCAGAACGGCCAGTGCACATAAACGCCGAACGTCGTGTCGCGATCAGTCATCGCTCGCAGCCAGCATCGCCTTCGTGATTTGTCGCCACGCAGGCTCCTCTTTCGATGGCGCGCGCTCAAGCTCGTGGGCGAGCGCCGCAAGGAAACTCTCAAGCGTCGCATTTTTCCATTCGACGCCGTGCCTGACGAGATCGTCTTTCAGGCGCGCAACGAACGCCGCCGCTTCGACCCGCGTCGAAAGGCTTGCCGCAGCAGCAGCAAACGCATCGATGTCGCGTCCCGCGCTCACCTTCGCGGCAGTCGGTGCGATCCCATCGAGCATCGCCGCCTTGAATGCCGCGAATGCCCGCGTCCGATGCGATATCGCGTATTTCTCTTTCGGCTCCATCTCGCCGAACGTGCGTGTATCGCCATCGGGCACGAACATTGGATCGTAGCCGAAGCCATTACCGCCGCGTGCTGGCCAGACCAGATGACCAAACACTTTGCCCTCGAACAGCTGGGCGTCGCCACCGGGCCACGCAAGACAAAGAACGGAAATAAAATTGGCGCGCGGACCTTCCGCTGTCCAGCCGTGACATGCGGTGATCTCGTCTGCGACTTTCTTCATCGCGACGCCGAAATCTTTCCCCGGACCAGCCCACCGTGCCGAATAGATTCCAGGAGCGCCGTCGAGGCATTCGACTTCAAGACCGGAGTCATCTGCAAGCGCGGGAAGACCTGCCCCCTCAGCTGCCGCGACAGCCTTCAGCCGCGCATTCCCCGCAAACGTCGTCTCAGTCTCTTCGGGTTCTGAAAGCGCAAGCTCGCCCGCCGAAACGGCATCGAGACCATAGGGCTGGATAAGCTGATTGATCTCCCAGACCTTGCCAGGGTTATGGCTCGCGACGACGAGCTTCATGCCTTTCGAAAGCGTCTTCATTGCAATCCCCAGATGCGCGGCTCCGCAAACTCGATGCAGTTGCCGGCCGGATCGCGAAAGTAGATCGAGTGGCCGCCGCGCGGCCATTCGAAGTCGGCTTCGATAGGAATGTGCAGGCTCTGAAGCCGATGCCGCCACCGCACGAGATCGTCGCGCGATGTGCGGAAGCAGACGTGTCCCTCGCCGTGCGTGCCGTGGGGCGGCACGGGCAGCGCATCATGTCCCGGCGGAATGCGCGATGCTTCCGGATTGAAGATCAGAAGCATCTGAGAGCCCAAGCGGTAAAAGAGATGGCGGCCGGCAACGGCTTGAAATGGTCGAATGCCAAAAACCCGACGGTAAAAGTCTTCGATCGGCACGAGATCCCGCGCGTAGAGCACCGTTTCGAGTACACCTGGCAGTGCCGGCGGTATGTTTAAATCGACGCCCATAAGAATAGTCCCAGGCTGAAGACACCAAGTAAGCTGCAGACGCCGTGCAACATCCCCCAACGCTCAATCAGCGCCCGCGTATCCTCGTTAGCCCGGTCGAACGGTGTCTCTTCGAGGATCTTGTTCACCGGCATGATTGCAAAGATCGTGAACGGCCAATTGGCGAGCAGCGCTGCGCCGCCAGCTAGCCAGACGATCTTGCCGGTCACCAGCCATTCGAGCGTACCCAGAATGAAGCCGATGACGGCAAGCGACGCCTGCATGAGAAAACCGCGCCCGTAGCTCGGCTTCCATTCCGCAAGCATCGCCGCATCGTCGAGAGAAAGTCGAGCCGGTTGCTCTGCCCAATTGATGTAGATCGCCGCGCCCGTGAAAAGCGCTGCGACCGTCAGGGCAAAGGGACCGAACATGACCTCGCTCCTCTGTCTGCTTTTAAGCGACCGTCAGCTTCTGCAGCTGAACGAGTTCGCCGATCCCCTTCTTGGCGAGCCCCAGCAGCTCGGTGAACTTGTCTTCGGTAAAGGGTGTCGTCTCGGCGGTGCCCTGAATTTCGACGATGCCACCGGAGCCGGTCATCACGAAGTTGGAATCGGCATCCGCGTTGCTATCCTCGGCATAGTCGAGATCGAGCACCGGCTCTCCTTTATAGAGACCGCACGACACGGCGGCCACGTGATCGCGCAGCACGGCGTCCTTCACCATGTCGCGCATTTTCATCCATTGGATGCAGTCGTGCAGAGCCACCCACGCGCCCGTGATCGACGCCGTGCGCGTGCCGCCGTCCGCTTGAATGACGTCGCAGTCGACCGTGATCTGCCGTTCACCGAGCTTCTGCAAATCGACCACCGCGCGAAGCGCCCGGCCGACGAGGCGCTGGATTTCCTGCGTCCGCCCCGAAGGATGACCGCTCGTCACCTCGCGCCGGGTCCGGTCGTGCGTCGACCGCGGCAGCATCGAGTATTCGGCCGTCACCCAGCCGCGGCCCTGCCCCTTCAGCCACTGCGGAAGACGCTCTTCCAAGCTTGCCGTGCAAAGAACGTGGGTATCGCCGAATTTGATGAGGCAGGAGCCTTCGGCATATTTGGAAACGGCGCGCTCGATTGACACACGGCGCAACTCGTCTGGCTTGCGTTTGGAAGGTCGCATGAGTTCCCTGAATTGTTGGTATTGCGGCCGCGACCCTAATGAAGGCCCCCCACGCCTTCAACCGGAAACCTTATCGATTGAAATAAGGGTATAGCTACCCAGAGAACGCCGCAGGATTTGACGTAGCCTGCTGTCATTCTTAGATTTTGGCGGTGAACACGGAAGAACAAATTGTGGCGCCCACCATCCTGGACGGCAAAACGCAGCTGCAAAAGCTTAACGAGCGCTCGCGGACGATCCTGCGGCGCATTGTCGAAAGCTATCTGGCAACGGGTGAGCCGGTAGGCTCGCGCAACCTGTCACGCGCCTTGCCGATCGCCCTCTCGCCCGCGTCGATCCGCAACGTCATGTCGGATCTGGAGCAACTCGGCCTCATCATCGCACCGCATACGTCAGCCGGGCGCCTGCCCACTCAGCTCGGCCTCCGCCTGTTCGTCGATGGCCTGCTGGAAGTGGGCGATATAACCCCGGACGAGCGCCGCCAGATCGAAGCCCAGATCGCCGTCCGCCGCGAAAAATCGGTCGACCAGCTTCTGACCGAAGCTGGCGAGCTGATGTCCGGCCTCTCGCATTGCGCGGGTGTCGTGCTTGCCGAAAAGCAGGTCGCGCGCCTGCGCCACATCGAATTCGTGCCGCTCGAACCCGGACGTGGTCTCGTAATCCTGGTCGATGAAGACCAGAACGTTGAGAACCGCATTATCAACCTTCCCGAAGGCTTGCCCCCGTCCGCCCTGCAGGAGGCCTCCAACTATCTCAACACGCATCTGCGCGGCCTGACGCTCGCCGAAGCCCGGGCCGAACTTGAAAAATCATTGAATGCCGCCAAGGCCGAACTCGACGTGCTGACCCAGAAGGTCATCAAGGCAGGGCTCGCCGAATGGTCGGGCGTCGCTGACGACCGCAAAAGTCTCATCGTTCGTGGGCAAAGCAACCTTTTAAAGGATGTCACCGCCGCGGAAGACCTGGAGCGCATCCGTCAGCTCTTCGACGCCTTTGAATCCAAACAGGACATCGTCGAACTGCTTGGTGCCTCCGAGACGGCCGAAGGCGTCCGCATCTTCATAGGCTCGGAAAACAAGCTGTTTTCGCTCTCGGGATCATCGTTGATCGTTGCCCCATTTCGGGATGACACCCGCCATGTCGTCGGCGTTCTGGGCGTCATAGGCCCGACGCGGCTGAATTATGCCCGCATCATCCCGATGGTAGATTATACAGCCAAGCTGATGAGTCGCTTGATGAGCTGATGCATCGAGCCGCAGTTGTTCGGCCTCTGACGCGTCCCAACTGAACTACCTTGATTTTTACCGCTTAGCGGTCGATACCCCGGCACCGGAATTTTTGCAGT
>JAFECH010000397.1 GCA_018242255.1 Pseudomonadota bacterium
ACACAGTTCAACGAATCACTTCGTGACCCTAGCACCGACGCCACGCGAGACTGAGGTGGCCCAAAAATTTGCGGTGGGAAAACGCCTTATCGCGATCCGAAGATTGCCGAGCCGACACGGACATAGGTCGCGCCGAAGGCGACGGCGGCTTCGTAGTCACTGCTCATGCCCATGCTTAGGCCGGTCAGGCTCAGCTCGCGCGCGAGCTTGGCAAGAAATGCGAAATGCACGGCGGGTTCTTCGTCGACCGGGGGAATGCACATCAGGCCCCCGATCGGAAGTTTCAGCTCGTCCCGGCAGAGCGCGACGAAAGCGGCCGCCTCGCGCGGCATGACGCCGGCCTTCTGCGGCTCTTCTCCGGTGTTGACTTGCACAAACAGTTCGAGCGTCCGGCCCTGCTTTTCCATTTCGGCAGCGATGGCGCGCGCGATCTTTTCGCGGTCGACGGTGTGGATGGCGTCAAAGAATGCGACGGCCTCTTTGGCCTTGTTGGATTGCAGCGGGCCGATCAGATGCAATTTCACATCCGGAAATTCCGCGCGCAGCGGCGGCCACTTGCGCTCGGCCTCCTGGACGCGGTTTTCACCGAAAATTCGCTGCCCTGCAGCAATGACCGGACGGATAGCCTCTGCGTCGAACGTCTTGGAGACGGCAATCAGCTCGACGCTTTCCGTATCTCGGCCCGCGGCCTTGGCAGCGGCAACTATTTCGTCCTTTATGCGCTTTAACCTGTCGACCGCGCTTTCGTGGTAACTGACGCTCGTCACACTTTCCTCAATCGGCTGTTTGCTTCCCATAACCGTTCCGGCACGCAGTGAACAAGTGTCGCAATTTTCTTGTCAGGCTTCAGCACTACATAACGCATCCGTTCCCACCCCCGCAGAGGAATTCCCCCACATGCTGAAACTCGCCGACGCTCGCCGCATCATCGACGCCGCTGAAAAGAAGGCGAAGGAAATCGGCCAGCCGATGAATATCGCCGTGGTCGATGAGGGCGCAAATCTCATCTCGCACATCCGCATGGACGGAGCCTGGATCGGCTCGATCGACATCTCGATCAACAAGGCCTTTACGGCGCGTGCGTTCAATATTTCGACCAAAGAACTCGCCGAGAACAGCCAGCCGGGCGACCAGTTCTTCGGTATTCACGCCTCGAACCATGATCGCGTGATGATCTTTGCCGGCGGCATTCCGCTCAAGGACAAGGACGGCAACGTCGTCGGCGCCATCGGCGTTTCGGGCGGCAGCGGCGTGCAGGATCAGACGGTCGCCGAAGCCGGCGCCGGCGCGCATACCTGCTGATCTTGAATTTGGAGTCTGTGCCGAGCGCTCAGGCGTCCGGCACAGACCAATGCCACATTTTCCAAGGGCACTCATTCGTTTCGGATGGGTGCCTTTTTGTTTCAGCGTGTTATAGCCACAAAGCTAAGTCCCTTTATCAGCAAATTTCGCCGCTGCGGCGATCGGTGAGGGCCCGACGAACGCCGATCCCTTGACCGGCTTTACCATTCGGGCTCTTTACGCCGTTCCGGCAAGCATTTGAATGAGATCCAGGCCCCATGGCCAACGAACGCTACAACGCGCCCGAGCGTGAAAAACACTGGCAGTCCATCTGGGAAGACGCGGATATTTTCCGCGCCTCGGAGGATGAGAAGAAGCCTAAATCCTATATCCTGGAGATGTTTCCCTATCCGTCGGGGCGCATCCATATGGGGCACGTGCGCAATTACGCGATGGGCGACGTGGTGGCGCGCTACAAGCGGGCCAAGGGCTTCAATGTTTTGCATCCGATGGGGTGGGACGCCTTCGGCATGCCGGCGGAAAATGCCGCCATGGAGCGGAAGGTCCATCCGGGTGCCTGGACTTACGCCAACATCGACACGATGCGCGGACAGCTCAAGTCGATGGGTCTGTCGCTCGACTGGTCGCGCGAAATCGCGACGTGCTCACCTGCCTACTACAGGCATCAGCAAAAGCTCTTTCTCGATCTGCTGAAGAAAGGTCTCGCCTACCGCAAATCGTCAAAGGTCAACTGGGACCCGGTCGATCATACCGTGCTCGCAAACGAGCAGGTGATCGATGGCCGCGGCTGGCGCTCCGGCGCGCTCGTTGAGCAGCGCGAGCTGACGCAATGGTTTTTCAAGATCACCGACTATGCCGAAGAACTGCTTTCCGATCTCGATACGCTCGACAAATGGCCGGAGAAGGTGCGCCTGATGCAGGCGAACTGGATCGGCCGCTCGGAAGGCATGCTCGTCCGCTGGGCGCTCGACAAGAGGACGGCGCCGAAAGGTTTCGAGGAGCTTGAAGTTTATACGACGCGGCCCGACACGCTGTTTGGCGCATCATTTCTTGCGGTCGCGGCGGATCATCCGCTGGCGAAGGCTGCGGCTGAAAAGAACCCGGAACTCGCGGCTTTCTGTGACGACGTCCGGCGCATGGGCACGTCCGTTGCCGAAATCGAAGCTGCCGAAAAGCGCGGTTTCGACACGGGCATTCGCGCCGTGCATCCGTTCGATGACAGCTGGGAATTGCCCGTCTACGTCGCGAATTTCATTCTGATGGACTACGGCACAGGCGCCATATTCGGCTGTCCGTCCGGCGACCAGCGCGACATGGATTTCGCACTCCGCTACGGCCTGCCAATCGTGCCCGTGATCCTGCCGCCCGGCGAAACGGCCGAGACGTTTGCGTTGACGAACAAGGCCTACGTCGATGACGGCACGATGATCAATTCGCGCTTTCTCGATGGGCTTTCGACGGGTGCTGCTTTCGAGGAAGCGGCAAAGCGGCTCGAAACGCAGAAGCTTGGCGCGAAGCCTCAGGGCGCGCGCAAGGTCAATTATCGGCTGCGCGACTGGGGCATCTCGCGTCAGCGCTATTGGGGCTGCCCGATCCCGATCATTCACTGCAAGACGCACGGCCCCGTGCCGGTGCCGGAAAAAGATCTGCCGATTGAGCTGCCCGAAGACGCGACGTTCGACAAACCAGGCAATCCGCTCGATCGCCATCCGACGTGGAAGCACACGACTTGCCCGATCTGCGGCGAGCCGGCTTTGCGCGAAACCGACACGATGGACACGTTCGTCGACTCGTCCTGGTACTTCGTGCGCTTCACCGCACCTGAAGCGTCGACGCCGGTCGATAAAAGCGCGGCGCAATACTGGCTGCCGGTCGATCAGTATATCGGCGGCATCGAGCACGCGATTTTGCATCTGCTCTATTCGCGCTTTTTCGTGCGGGCGATGTGCGACACCGGGCATTTGACGTTCGCGACGAACACGCGCGAACCATTTGCGGCTCTGTTCACGCAGGGCATGGTTACGCACGAGACATATAAATCCGAAGACGGGCTGTGGCTGCTGCCGACCGACGTCCGCGTCGAAGGCGAGGGCGCAAGCCGAAAGGCGACCGAAGTCGCGACCGGAAAACCGGCTGCCATCGGCTCCATCGAGAAGATGTCGAAGTCGAAGAAGAACCTCGTCGATCCCGACGACATCATCGCGCATTACGGCGCCGACTGCGCGCGCTGGTTTATGCTCTCCGACAGCCCACCGGAACGTGACGTCATCTGGACGGAAGCGGGCGTCGCGGGCGCGGGACGGTTCATCCAGCGCGTCTGGCGAATCGTCGATGAGGTTGCAGAGGCCTATCCCGGCGACAAAGGCCCAAAACCATCTTCGTTCAGCGCCGAGGCCTTGGAGGTCCGGAAGGCAGCGCACCGGGCGCTCGACGGCGTCGGCAAAGCCATCGACGCGCTTCGCTTCAACGTCGCGGTCGCGAATGTCCACGAGTTTTCCAATGTTCTCCAATCCGCTTTATCGAAGCGGAATCCCGAGGCGGCGTGGGCACTTCGCGAAGCCACAGACCTGCTGGTTCTGATGATCGGCCCGATGATGCCGCATTTGGCTGAAGAATGCTGGGCGCGGCTCGGATACAACACGCTGGTCGCGAACGAACCGTGGCCGGCTGCTGAGGCCGAGCTACTCGTTGACGATCAAGTGACCATTGCCGTACAGGTGAATGGTAAGCGACGGGACGAACTCGTGATTTCGCGCAGTGCGAAGTCCGAGGAAGTTGAGGCGGCAGCGTTGAAGCTTGAGACGGTGGCGCGAGCGCTCGACGGGCGGCCACCGAAGAAAGTTATCGTCGTTCCGCAGAGGATCGTGAATGTCGTTGGCTGAGGGGCGGTTTGGACTGGGGGGCAAGTACGGCCTTATGGCTGTACGTGGCCTATTTTTGACGTCCGCTCTTCTGACACTTCCTGTTCTTGGCGGCTGCGGCGATACCGGTTTTCATCCGCTCTACGGCTCGGCGCTGATCAACGGGTCCGCGGTCAACGAGCGCTTGGCGTCGGTTGACGTCGCGCCGATTCCCGGTCGCGTCGGCCAGCGCATCCGCAATGAGCTGATTTTCCAGACGACGGGCGGCGGATCGCCGGCGCCGCCGAAGTATCGTCTCGATATCGCGATCCGCGAGTCGGTCACGTCGATGCTTGTTGCGACGGACGGTAACGCCGGCAACCAGATTTACGGTATTGACGCCTCCTACAGTCTCGTGCGGCTGTCGGATAAGAAAGTCGTTGCCAGAGGCTCCAGCTACGGCCGGGCATCGTTCGATCGTGTGTCGTCGATCTTCGCCAACGTCGAGGCCCGGCAGGACGCGGAGAACCGCGCGGCCGAAACGGTCGGCGAAGAGCTTCGCACACGACTGCTCGCCGTTCTCGCCAGCAACCAGGCCTAGCTCTTCAATTCGGGGCAGCCGCCCTGTAAGAGCTTGCTTATGGCCGCCGTCAAACCACAACAAACTGCCGCCTTCATGAAGGCGCCGCCTGCCGATCTGGCGGCTGTGCTGTTTCACGGCTCCGATCCTGGTCTCGTCAGCGAACGCTCTGCGGCGCTGGCGCGCTTGCTGGCGGCACGAGAAAATCCTCCCGGCGAGATTCTCAAGATCGACGAGACGGAGCTCGACGATGATCCAGGCCTGCTGGAAACGGAACTGCAGACGCGTCCGATGTTTTCGGGACGACGGATCGTCAGGACGATCGCCGGTAGGAAGATCTCTGCACAATTGCTGAAACCTATTCTAGCGTCGGTGCCGCTCGAAGGTCTGCTGATCGTCGAAGCTGGGAGCCTGAAAGCAGACGATACGCTGCGCTCGCTCTTTGAAAAGCAGGCGTCGTGTTATGCGATCGCCTGCTATCCGGATACGGCTGCCGATATCGACGAACTCATCGCGGACGTGCTCGCGTCGTTCAAGCTCAAGATCGACGGCGATGCGCGCGAGTTGCTGCAAAGCCGGCTCGGAGCCGACCGGGCGCTATCGCGATCGGAAATCGAGAAGCTGGCGCTTTATTGTCTCGGACGTCCGCAGATCACATTCGAAGACGTCGATATGCTCGTCGGCGATGCTGCGGGCCTTGCGGTTGAGCGAATCGCGGAAGCCGTTGCCGATGGCCGCACGAAAAGCGCCATCGGCGATTTCGGACGAGCGATAGCATCTGGCGAAAATGCGCAAATGATCATTGGCGTTCTGCAGCGCTATTTCCTGAAGCTGCATCGTGTGCGCAGCGACGTCGATGCCGGGCAAAGGCTCGAGGACGCGTTGAAATCGCTGCGGCCGCCGCTGTTCTTCAAGCAGAAAGACCTGTTTTCGCGGCAGGTTCGCAGTTGGTCGCGCAGCCAGCTCGACCAGGCGCTGCGCCGGATCTCGGAAGCGGCCAAAGCGGCGCGGCTTTCATCCAATCTCGAAGACGTCCTCACGGAACGCCTGATCCTGGCGCTGTCGTCGATGGCGGCGATATCGGCTGCTGCGGCGAGCCGCCGCTAAGGCCTGCTTGCAGGTCGGCTGGGCCTCCCTATAGTGCCAGCGCTTTTTCATCTGGGATTAAAGGGGACTTTCATGACTGATGCGCGTTACGACGTGATCGGGATCGGTAACGCGATCGTCGATATCATAGGACGATGCGACGAAGCCTTTCTCGCCGACGTCGGCGTTGCCAAAGGCAGCATGCGGCTCGTCGATGCGGACGAGATCAAGAAGATCTATTCAGGCATGGGGCCTGCGATCGAGACGTCAGGCGGATCGGCGGCGAATACCATTGCAGGCGTCGCATCGTTCGGAGGGAACGCAGCATTCATCGGCACAATCGCCGACGATGAATTCGGCCGTATTTTCTCGCACGATATTCGTTCGATCGGAGTTGAATTCAACGCAGCTCCGATTGCAAATGGAACGCCAACATCGCGTTCGCTCATTCTCGTCACGCCCGACGGCGAGCGGACGATGAATACTTATCTCGGCATCTCGACGAATATCGAAGAAACGCAACTCGATTTCGAATTGATCCGCGCTTCTTCCATTCTTTATCTCGAAGGCTATCTCTTCGATCAGCCGCAAGCGATGAAGGCTTTTCACGCGGCACATAAAACGGCAAAAGCCGCGGGACGAAAAACAGCGCTAACGCTTTCCGATGGTTTTTGCGTCGGCCGCCATCGCGATGAATTTCTAAAACTCATTCGCTCCGACATCGATATTCTTTTCGCAAATGAATCCGAGATCAAATCGCTCTATCAAACGGAATCCTTCGATTTCGCGGCGGAAAAAGCGCGTGCCGACGTCAAGCTCGCCGTTCTGACACGGAGCGCAAAAGGGTCTGAAATTCACTTCGAAGGCGAAACAATTCGAATTGGGACTTTTACCGTCGAAGAGGTCGTCGATACCACCGGAGCGGGCGATCTATATGCGGCCGGATTTCTATTTGGATATGCGAAAGGTTTGCATCTAGAAACCGCCGGCAGGCTGGCGAGTTTGGCGGCGTCCGAAATTATCAGCCATACGGGCGCCCGACCGGCCGTTACACTCTCCGAATATGCGCGACAACACGGCATTATTTCTTGAAGCGATTTGTGCCCCGGATTCGATCCGGGGCATATTTAATATCACTTTTTTGAGCCTAAGTGCGTCCAGAGGAGAATATTTAGGGGGTATTTCGTGTCCAATTGGGACTCACAATTATTCTCCCTGGAATTACGATTTAACTTGCCGCAATCTCGAAATTACTGAATCGCTTTGTTTCGAGGTTCAAAAAAATGCTCCACGCTCCCGTCCGACGCGGTCGCCCGAAAGGGACCGGCATTGATGATAGCGACCGGATCGCCCGATTGGACGAATTGTTGCGTGTTCACCCCGAAATGAAACCGACGACCGCCATTCGCCTGATGGGATATTCCGACCCGTCAGCCATTCGTCGCCTCCGCGACAAATACAAGGTTTTCTCACTGAAGACGCGCATTGAACTGACGAAAGATATTCGCGCGGCGGTTCCGGTCGCGGCAGAGGCCGCTTCGGCGCTTATCCAGCACGGCCGCTGACACCCTTTATTTCGAAGGCACCAATCCTTTTTCAAACTGCGACTATAGAGCGATCTTTCCTGTGATCACTCGCCAGGGCCGCGTCCCCAAGCGGCCCATTTTTTTGCCTAGGCCAACGTTCGCGGTTTCTGATTTCTCGATCCCAATTGCCGTTACCGCGAACAGCCTAGGCATCGCGACATAAGCTGCATACCGGCTCTCTTTTGCCGCAACTTTGTCGGGCGCCGGGAATTGGGTGTCTCAGCAAAAATGCAGCAGCAAAATAGGGGGTGCCATGCCAACCGCTGAGCAACGAAGGCTGAATAGTCTCAATGGCGCGCTTTATTGCGCAATTTTGGCCATTGGATTGTCGATGGAACCGTTCGTGGCGCGCCCGGCGAACGCCGGCATCTTTCTATCCATCGACGTTGCCCCGCCACCGCTTCCGATCTACGTGCAGCCGATCGCGCCCGGACCGGACTTCATTTGGGCGCCGGGCTACTGGGCTTACGATGAAGGCGGCTATTACTGGGTTCCCGGCACCTGGGTGAGAGCGCCTCGCGTCGGCCTGCTATGGACGCCAGGCTACTGGGGCTGGAGCGATGGTTTCTACGTCTGGCACACCGGTTACTGGGGTCCCCATGTTGGGTTTTACGGCGGCATCAATTACGGCTGCGGCTACACCGGTTCGGGATATTGGGGAGGACACTGGGATCATGGAGCATTTTTCTACAATACCGCCGTCTCGCACGTGAATACGACGATCATTCACAACACGTACAATACCGTCATCGTCAACAAGACCGTCCAAAACGTCAGTTTCAACGGCGGCCAGGGCGGGATCGCGGCGAAGCCTACCCCGCAAGAACAGCAGGCGGCGCACGAGCAACATGTACAGCCGACGGCGCTACAAGTTCAGCATCAGCACATGGCCAGCACGAACAAGGCGATGTTCGCGTCGGTCAATCATGGTGCCCCGAAGATCGCAGCGACCGCGAGACCGGCTGTGTTCAGCGGCCATGGCGTCGTCGCAGCAAAAACAAGCCTGACGCATCCTGCTGGTGGCGCTCATCCGCAGGCGCACCCGAACGTCAACGCGTTTCATGCGCCCGCACATCCGCAACATCCCCAGGCGGCCGTGCATACGCAGAACCGTTCCTTTGCGCAGAAACCGCACCCTCAGCAGAAGTTTGCGAGCGCGCATCCGCAGCGGCCCTATATGAGACCTGTCAGGACGGCAGCGAACCATCCGCCGGTTCATCATGCACCTGCTAAACGACCACCTCCCAAGCGGTCCGAGCATTGACGAGGGGCTGCTAGAAAAGAGTTTTCAAAGCTTGCGCAGGAACACAGATTCGACGCGGTGGCTTTCGCTTTTCTGCAGGATGAGCTGAGCGCGGCGCCGCGTCGGCAGAATATTCTTTTCAAGATTTTCGAAGTTGATCTCGCGCCAGAGCTTCAGCGCCACATGCCGGGCTTCGTCGGCGGCGAGGGTCGCGTATTTATGGAAGTAGGCGCCGGGATCGCGGAATGCGGTCGAACGCAAGCGCATGAAACGCGTCAAATACCAATTCTCGATCACCGCCGGATCGGCGTCGATATAAATCGAGAAATCGATGAAATCGGAGACGAACGGAATGGTGCCGCCGTCTTTCGGCATTTCGGCCGGCTGCAGAATATTCAAGCCTTCGATGATGAGAATATCCGGCTGCTCTATCAGCACTTCCTGGCCGGGAAGCACGTCATATTGAAAGTGCGAATAGACGGGCGCTGCGACGCTCGAGACGCCGGATTTGATATCGCCCAGAAAGCGCAGCAGCCGTTCGGTATCGAAGCTTTCGGGAAAGCCCTTCTTGGCCATCAGGCCGCGACGCTCCAGCTCCGCGTTCGGAAAGAGAAAGCCGTCGGTCGTCAACAGATCGACGCGCGGATGGTCCGGCCAGCGTGCCAGCAGGGCGCGCAGCACGCGGGCTGTCGTGCTCTTACCGACGGCGACCGAGCCGGCAACACCGATGATGAAAGGGACCTTGGTATCCTTGCGGCCCAAAAACTCCGTACTGACGGAATAGAGCTTTTGCGTCGCGGCGACGTAGAGGTTGAGAAGGCGCGAGAGTGGAAGATAGATCTGCTCGACCTCGTCGACCGAAAGCTCCTCGATGATACCCGAGAGCTGCTCCAGCTCGTTCTGCTGCAGCGTCATCGGCGTGTCGGCGCGCAGTCTGGCCCATTCCTCGCGGCTGAAGACGCGATAGGGGGAGAACGGCAGGCCTTCGAGCCGCGCATCGTCACGGGTTTTCGTGCGACGCTTCGGTGTGTAGCGCGCGTTCACGACGTGCCTTTGGGGCGGGAGGCTTTTTCTTCCAGACCTGACGTGCCCATGCGTCCGTCGAGCACCATCAGGATATCGGCGAAGGCGATTTGGCGGGATTCAAGCAGCACCAACAGGTGGTAGAGGACGTCGGCGGCTTCGGCCCGCACCGCCTTGTCGTCAGTGCCCATTGCAGCGATGACCAGCTCGACCGCTTCCTCGCCGAATTTCTTGGCGCAGCGTTCGGTTCCGGCGGTCAACAGTTGAGATGTATAGGACTTGCCCGAAGTGTCGGAGCGCCGCGAGTGGATCAACTCGGCGAGCCGGACCAGGGTATTCTCTTCGCTCATATCGTGCGTCTCGTGTGGTTCGGTTCGACGTTCGAACCCAAGCGAGCGCACACCATCAAGCCAGCGCCGGATAATCAAGCCATACTCGTCCGAAAAGGCTAGAAAAGCTTAAAATCGTCAGCCACCGCCCAGGCGTTGGCGGATGTAGTCGAGCTGATCGAAGTTGCCGTAGCGGACCATGAGCGTGCCGCTTTCGCCGGACGCCTTACGGATCTCCACCTTGAGGCCGAGGAGGTCTGTGAGCTCTTTTTCGAAGGCTTTGG
>JAFECH010000398.1 GCA_018242255.1 Pseudomonadota bacterium
CGGCCCTGCGAACGCGCTGTCTGCCGCCATCGGCTCTGCCCCATCCAAGTCGCGACACCGCCGAGCACAACGCCGAGAACGAGCGCTGCAAGCAGGTAGATATAGAACGGCAGTTCAATCGACAGCGCAGGCGTTTCCGGTCGGAACGGATCGAGGATCAGATCGACCGGCTGACGATTGGAAACCGCAATCGCCACCAGGATGATGCCGAGCGGAAAGCCGATAAGAAGCGACACGATGCGCCTGAACATGACGAACCTCATTTCGGCTTTCGACGACTGAACTCTCGAGGATCAGTGACCGTTGAGCTTATTTAGCCGATCCCGCAGCTCTTTACCCGTCTTAAAGAACGGGACGAACTTCTCGGCAACTGCGACTGTTGAGCCAGTACGCGGATTTCTTCCCTGCCGAGACGCCCTATGTTTCACGGTGAATGCTCCGAAACCACGAAGCTCGACCCGATCCCCGCGCGACAAGGCGTCGACGATCTCATCGAATATGACATTCACGATGCGCTCGACATCGCGATGGTAAAGGTGAGGATTGGCAGTTGCGATCCTCTGCACCAGCTCCGATTTGATCACGTTTCGCTCCCCAGCTCGACGGCTATTTATCGTTATTTTTCAGCAGGGTGCCAAACTGAGAGGAGACCGTCAAGTCCGAGTGTGGAAATCGTCCGATCACGAAGCAAAAAATTTGTTGCGTCTGCCGCCGACTGCCCGAACAGCCAACCGACAAGACCCGAAGACATGCCCAGAATGCCGTAACTCCCTGATTTCTCAGGCTTCCAGTCGGTAACTTTGGCGTTCTGAGGAACGTTTTTCACATCCTTCAACCACTTCACGGCCTCGTCTTCGCCGCCAATTTGATCAACCAGCTTGGCCTGGAGAGCCTCCCGGCCGGAGAAGATTCGGCCGTCGAGCAGGCCCGGGATGTCGGCCGCCTTCACGCCACGACGGGTTTCGACCAGCCCCACGAACCACTTGAAGCCGTCCGCGACCATATCCTGGACGATCTTCTTGCTACCATCGTCCAGCGGTTCGAACGGCGACGGCGACGCTTTCAGCGGGCCGCTTTTCACTTCGTTGACTTTAACTCCGATCTTATCGAGCAGTTGGACGAATTCCGGCCACTGCACGATGACCCCGATTGAGCCGGTGATCGAATTTCCGCGCGCCACGATATGGTCGGTTGCGATCCCGGCGATATAGGCCGCGGAGGCCGCCATGGTGCCGAACTCGGCCACCACAGGCTTCTTCTTGGCGAGCGCCCTGATTGCCTCATAAAGCGCTTCGCCGCCCGTCGTCGTACCGCCAGGGCTGTTGATGAAGAGCAGGACTCCGGAAACGCTGTCATCGTCAGCGATGTTCTTCAGCATTTGAAGCTGATCGCGATCTTCGGTGATCGTGCCGGTAATGGTTACCCGCGCAATTTGCTTCTCGCCCGCAAGCGTCGCGAGCTTATCGCCCCCCAACGCCAAAGCACCAATCGCGATGGCGATCGCCGCAAGTCCGAGGCCGCGCCAAATCGAGACCGAGCGGCGAAGCCGGCGGCGGTCGAGAACAGTTTCCGTTTCAAGCATAGGGTAGCCTCTCCCACGGCACGCAAGCTGGGACAACCGGAGGGCCTCCAGCACGGGGTGCATTCTGCGCGCGACCGTAGGCAAGGTTTGCCTCCCGGGCAACCGGGCACGGTGCGCCGTCTCATACAAAAGTTAAGCGCGCAGCAAGGGTTGCCGCGCGCTCGTTAATATTCCTTTCAAGACCGTCGCTGGCCTTGGGCTTATTCGTTGTCGTCGGCGCCTTCGCGCTTCTTGATGGCGGCCTTGAAGATGTCGCCCAGCGAAGCACCCGAGTCGGACGAGCCATACTGGGCCACAGCCTGCTTCTCTTCAGCAAGCTCGAGGGCCTTGATCGAGACCGCGATACGGCGGGCAGCCTTGTCGACCGAAACGACCGCCGCGTCGACCTTGTCACCGACGTTGAAGCGCTCAGGCCGCTGCTCGGAGCGGTCACGCGAGAGATCGCCACGCTTGATGAACGACGTCAGCTCGCTGTCCGCAATCCGGACCTCGATGCCAGCTTCGCTGACCGACGTGACCGTACCGGTGACGGCATCGCCCTTCTTGTACTTCGCCATCGCGTCGGCCGGATCGCCGGCGAGCTGCTTGATACCGAGAGAGATGCGCTCCTTCGAGCCATCGACGTCGAGGACGACGGCTTTGACGTTGTCGCCCTTCTTGTAGTCCTTGATGACTTCGTCGCCAGCCTTCTGCCAATCGAGATCGGACAGATGGACCATGCCGTCGATGCCGTTGTCGAGTCCGATGAACAGACCGAATTCCGTGATGTTGCGGATCGGGCCTTCGACCACAGAACCCTTCGGGTGCTGCGTGAGGAAGGAATCCCACGGGTTTTCCTGCGTCTGCTTGAGGCCGAGCGAGATGCGGCGCTTCTGCGGATCGACTTCAAGAACCTGCACTTCGACCTGCTGGCTCGTCGAAACGATCTTGCCAGGGTGCGTGTTCTTCTTCGTCCAGCTCATTTCTGAAACGTGGATCAGGCCTTCGACACCTGGTTCCAGCTCAACGAACGCGCCGTAATCGGCGATGTTCGTGACCGTACCCTTCACCTTGGCGCCGATCGGATACTTGGATTCGATCGAAGACCACGGGTCGGACTGTAGCTGCTTCATGCCGAGCGAGATGCGCTGCGTTTCCGGGTTGATGCGGATGATCTGCACCTTCACCGTATCGCCGACGTTGAGGATCTCGGACGGATGGTTGACGCGGCGCCACGCCATATCGGTGACGTGCAGCAGGCCGTCGATGCCGCCCAAGTCGATGAACGCACCGTAGTCGGTGATGTTCTTGACGAGGCCGTCGATGATCTGGCCCTCGGCCAGACGCGCGACGATCTCGGTACGCTGTTCGGCGCGGCTCTCTTCGAGAACAGAACGCCGAGAAACGACGATATTGCCGCGACGGCGATCCATCTTCAGGATCTGGAACGGCTGCTGCTGATGCATCAGCGGTCCGATATCTCGAACGGGACGGATATCGACCTGCGAACCCGGAAGGAACGCGACGGCCCCGTCGAGATCGACCGTGAAGCCGCCCTTGACCTTGTTGAAGATGACGCCCGTAACCTTCTCGCCCTTTTCATAGAGGCGCTCCAGGCGCGTCCAGCTTTCTTCACGGCGGGCCTTGTCGCGCGACAGAACCGCTTCACCGAGCGCATTCTCGACGCGCTCCAGGTAGACTTCGACGGTGTCACCGACTTTGAGGTCGCCCGATTTGCCGCCGACGCCGAATTCTTTCAGCGCAACGCGGCCTTCCATCTTCAGGCCAACGTCGATGATGGCCATATCTTTTTCGATGCCGACGATCTTGCCCTTAACGACGGAACCCTCGAACAGGTCGTCCTTGGCAAGGCTTTCAGCGAGGAGGGCGGCAAAATCCTCGCGCGAGGGACTAAGTTCTTTAGTAGCGAGTTCGGCGGACATTAGGTCTCCTAGGTTGATGACGTAAGCCCGGCACGGCGGCCGAGCGAGTTGCGTTGGATGGTTGAAAACGCCATTGATCCTGGCCGCGCGAACGCGTTGCCCGGTTTATTGGCGCTGATGTCTCTGAAATGATGTCACCGTGATGGGCCGCAGCCCTACCGGTCAGAATTCGGGGCCCCTATGGGGCGCCCAACCGGCGATCTTCCTCATGACCATCCGACGGTGACGTCGAATGGTGGTGGATATAACGAACCGGCCCCTAGAACGCAAGTGTTGCAGGGCCTTAACTTTTCGGGCGTGGCGGCTTCGGCGGCATCAGGTCGGTGCAGACCCCTTCGGCAACTTCGGCGGCCATCCCGACCGATTCCGACAGTGTCGGGTGCGGATGGATCGTTTTGCCGATATCGACCGCGTCGGCGCCCATCTCGATCGCCAGGCAGATCTCGGAAATCAGGTTTCCGGCCTCCGTCCCGACAATCGCGCCGCCGATAATCCGTTCTGTTTCCTCATCAAAAAGCAGCTTAGTGAAACCTTCATCACGCCCATTGGCGATCGCGCGGCCCGAAGCCGCCCAAGGAAACACCGCCTTTTTGTAAGCAATCCCGCCCGCCTTGGCTTCCGTCTCGGTGACGCCCGCCCATGCGATCTCGGGGTCCGTGTATGCGACCGACGGGATTTGCCGAACATCGAAGAAACTTTTTTTACCTACGGCGTTCTCCGCTGCGACATGCCCCTGATGGACGGCCTTATGAGCGAGCATCGGCTCGTCGGCGATATCGCCGATGGCGAAGATATGAGACACGTTCGTCCGCATCGCCTTATCAACCGGAACGAAGCCGCGCTCGGTAACTGCCACGCCCGCGTTCTCGGCCATGATCATCTTCCCATTCGGCCTGCGCCCCACCGCTACGAGCACAAGTCCGTAACGCTGCGGCTCTGACGGCGCATTCTCCCCATCGAACGTGACATAGATACCGTCGCGCTTCGCTTCCGCCGCCACGACCTTCGTCTTCAGCATCACCTTGTCGAAGCGACGCGCATTGACCTTCTGCCAAGTCGACACGAGATCGCGATCCGCGCCTGGCATCAAGCCGTCGAGCAACTCGACGACATCGAGCCGCGCACCCAGCGTCGAATAGACCGTTGCCATTTCGAGCCCGATGATACCGCCGCCGATGACCAGCATCTTGTCCGGCATCTGACGTAATTCCAGCGCCCCGGTCGAATCGACGATGCGCGGGTCGGACGGCATGAACGGCAACGAAACGGCTTCCGATCCAGCAGCGATGATCGCTGTCTCAAAGCGCACAGTCTCTTCATGTCCGTCGTCGAACCGCACCTTCAAATGGTGCGCACCCGCAAAAGAGCCGGAGCCGCGCAATGTCGTGACCCTGCGCGCCTTCGCCATCGAGGCGAGCCCGCCGGTCAACTTGCCGACGACGCCATCCTTGAACGCCGCGAGCTTTTTCAAATCGACTTTTGGTTCAGCAAACGTGATGCCGTGCTTTCCGAGCGCTGCGGCTTCATCGATAACGAAAGCCGTGTGCAGCAGCGCTTTCGACGGAATGCAGCCGACATTCAGGCAAACACCGCCAAGCGTCGGCCAGCGATCGACCAGGATCGTTTTGGCGCCGAGGTCCGCAGCTCGGAACGCCGCCGAATAGCCACCTGGACCTGCACCCAGGACAAGAACCTCGCAGTCGTGATCGGCATCGCCGGAATAATCTTTCGCGGCAGCGAAAGCGACGGGCGCAGCCTCTTTTTTCTCCGGCCCCGACGATTGCGATGGCATCGGCGCCGCGACCGTCTCGAGCGTTAGGATCGGGCTCCCTTCGCTCACCTTGTCGCCGACTTTGACAAGCACATCGACGATCTTCCCGACTTCCGGTGCCGGAACATCGAACGACGCCTTGTCGCTTTCCAACGTTATGAGCGGATCTTCCGGCGCGATGCTCGCGCCTGCCTTCACGTGCACCTCGATGATGGGCACGTCCTTGAAGTCACCGAGATCGGGAACGCGAATTTCTTTTTTGCTCATAGCGGCGGCCTATAGCACCAGCTGCCGCACATCTGCGAGCGCATCGCAGATCTTGCGCAGGAAGCGCGCAGCGAGGGCACCATCAACGACGCGATGGTCGTAGGAAAGACAAAGCGGCAGCATGAGCCGCGGCTGAAACGTCTCCCCGTCCCAGATAGGCTTCATCTGCGCACGCACCGCGCCGAGAATGGCCACCTCCGGAGCATTCACGATCGGCGTGAAGTTCGTGCCTCCAATGCCACCGAGACTCGAAATCGAAAACGTCGCCCCTTGAATATCCGTTGGGGCAATCTTGCCGTCGCGCATACGCGCCGACACCGCCGTCAATTCCTGGCTGAGTTCTAGAATGCCTTTGCGATCGACATCCTTGATCACGGGCACGACCAAGCCATCCGGAGTATCGACGGCAACACCGATGTTGTAATAGCGCTTCAGGATCAACGCATCCTTGCCCGGCGCGAGCGAAGAGTTGACCTCCGGATATTCCTTCAACGCTGACACAGACCCCTTCAGCAAAAACGCGACGAGCGTCACGCGATAGCCTTTGTCCTTCGCTGCCGCGTCGAGTTCTTTGCGATAAGATTCGAGGT
>JAFECH010000399.1 GCA_018242255.1 Pseudomonadota bacterium
GAACCTGCCCGATAGCGAGACTGAACCATCGGAGAAGCAAGGATACTGGACGCGCTTCAAGGCCTATTGGGGCCAAGGCGTCGTTGACGGCCTCGTCGACAAATACGTGACGCCCGAGGGTCTGCCGCAATTGTTCAAGCTTCGGCAAACGTATCGCTCTTATGTCGACAGCGACGACGACGGCAAGTTGCCGATCTTCGAGCGGGTTTCGCGCGCGTGGGCCCGGGTGAAACGGGCCGAGTTCACAAGTTTCACCAGCTTCGAGATCGACATGGAAGACAAGCACGACGCCTCGCGCATCTATCTCGGCAGGCTCGAGCTGCGGCCTAACGGATGGAAGCTCACATCTCTGCGCGTGAAGTTTCTGACGCCGGAGAACGCGGCCGTGCAGAAGCTGACGAGTAAGGATTGAGGCTCGCTGAAGATCAGCCTTACGCCTGCGATATATTCGTATTACGGGCGCTTTAGTTCCAAGAATTTTTTTTCGGCTTCGCTTGTTAATTGTGTGAACTCAGATAACACCCAGATTACTGCTAGCCCGACGAGAGCCGGAACGCTAACGAATCCGAGCCCACTCAGTCCACCGCCATTGACTAGCGTTTTGTATATAAATGCAGAAGTTCCACCAACTAAAATTGCCAACAACATCGCGGCCGAAATCATTAGCAATTTATTGTCTCGCGCTCGTCGATATTGTAGGTCGCCGATGTTTGGGCCCTCAGCCCAAACCTCTAAGCGCGATTTGGGATCAGTGTGCAAGACGCTCAGAAGGAGAGCATCTCCTGGCCTTAGATAATTGAATTTGACAAGGCCATTGCTCGTCCCAAAAATATTAAAGGAGGGTCTGCTTGATCCTGGGACTGTCACTATTAATTGACCGCCTAAGATCGTTCCGTCGCATCTAATGTGAACGCCATCCGGGACGTCGTCTCTTTTTATTGTCTGATTGCCACTATTCCTAAGTAGCAAAATCGTTTCGACCAAACGGGACGTTTCATGTCCGGCATAGTTTGCAAAAATTCGGACATCTGCGTAGATCGTTGGGCGCAAGATTGCAAAGTGTTGAATGTCGTAGCTAAAATTGTACCGCACTCGCTGCTTTGCATAAAAATAGACGGCTAGCGGTAACGACACCGCACTAAACAGCCAACCAAATATTTGTCCCCACGGACTTGTGATGAACTGAAGCATCACACTCGATATAAAATGCTTTTTTGGCCAATGCTCGCCGAAACCGGAACTGTTCCCAATAGACGTGTGGATTATGCCGCGTCGCTCAGGCGTTTGAGGGCGGCGGAGAAGCGCTTGATCTCGGCTTCGAGTTCGGCCTTGCGCTCTTTCGCTTCCTCGATCGCCTCTTCCTTCGCGCGTTCGATGAACTGCGGGTTGGAGAGCTTCGCGTCCATCTTTTTCAGATCGCCTTCCGCACCTTCAATCGCTTTCGCGAGGCGGCGCTTCTCGGCGTCCATGTCGATGATGCCGGCGAGCGGCAGCGCCGCCGTCGTCTCTCCGGCGACGACGAGGGCTGCACCTTTAGGCGCGGCGTCTTCGAAATCAATTTCGTCGACGCGTGCGATGCGCCGCAGCGTCTCGTCGTTGCGGCGGACGCGCTGACGTGTCACCTCATCGGCGCCAACGATGACGAGCGGAATTTTCGCTCCGGCGGGCACGCTCATTTCGGTGCGAACCGAGCGGATTTCCGAGATTAGGTTGACGAGCCAGTTGACCTCGTTGACGGCGTCGACTTCGACGAGGCCGTCGAGGTTCGGCCATTGGCTGAGGCAGAGAAGCACGTCGCGCTTGACGCCGTGCTCGACCATGTGCGCCCACAGCTCTTCGGTGATGAAGGGCATGAACGGGTGCAGCATTTTCAGGATCTGGTCGAGCGTCCAGGCCGTGACGGCGCGCGTCTCGGACTTCGCGTCTTCCTCATCGCCCGCAAGCACCGGCTTGATGAGTTCCAGATACCAGTCACAGAACTGGCCCCAGACGAAATCATAGATTGCGCCGGCTGCTTCGTTGAACTTGTAGGCTTCGAGCGCCGCCGTGACGGCTTTCGACGTCAACTCGGTTTCGCCGATGATCCATTTGTTGAACGTCTGCGCCGCCGTCTTCGGATCGAAGTCGCGCTGGCGCACGCACTCGTTCATTTCGGCGAAGCGCGAGGCGTTCCAGAGCTTGGTCGCGAAGTTGCGATAGCCTTCGACGCGCGACTTCGCGAGTTTGATGTCGCGACCTTGCGCGGCCATCGCGGCGAGCGTGAAGCGCAATGCGTCGGCGCCGAACTCTTCGATCAGGACAAGCGGGTCCATGACGTTGCCCTTCGACTTCGACATCTTCTGCCCTTTCTCGTCGCGAACGAGGGCGTGGATGTAGACGTCCTTGAAGGGAACCTCCTTCATGAAGTGGAGGCCCATCATCATCATGCGAGCGACCCAGAAGAAGATGATGTCGAAGCCCGTGACGAGAACGGATGTCGGGTAATAGCGGTCGAGTTCGGGCGTTTCGTCGGGCCAGCCGAGCGTCGAGAACGGCCAGAGTGCAGACGAGAACCATGTGTCGAGCACGTCTTCGTCGCGCGTCAGCGCAACGTCGCTGCCGTAGTGCTTGTTCGCAAGCGCCTGCGCTTCGTCTTCCGTTGCGGCGACGAAGAATTTGCCGTCCGGACCGTACCATGCCGGGATCTGATGGCCCCACCAGAGCTGGCGCGAGATGCACCACGGCTGGATGTTGCGCATCCACTCGAAGTAGGTCTTCTCCCAGTTCTTCGGCACGAAAACGGTCTTGCCGTTTTCGACGGCCGCGACGGCGTTTTTCGCAAGCTCGCCGGCGTTGACGTACCACTGGTCCGTCAGCCACGGCTCGATGACAACGCCCGAGCGGTCGCCATGCGGCACCGTGTGCCCCGTCGGCTCGATCTTTTCGAGCAAGCCCAGCGCATCAAAGTCAGAGACGACTTTCTTGCGCGCGTCGAAGCGATCGAGACCGCGATAAGCTTCCGGCGCCTCGTCGTTGATCTTGCCGAACGCATCGAGAATGTTGATCTGCGCGAGGTTGTGCCGCTTGCCGACTTCGAAGTCGTTGAAGTCGTGCGCAGGCGTGATCTTCACCGCGCCCGTTCCCTTCTCGGGATCGGAATATTCGTCAGCGACGATGGGGATCTCGCGGCCGACGAGCGGCAGCTTCACCTTGGCGCCCGATTTGATCAACGCAGCATAGCGCTCATCTTCCGGATGCACCGCGACGCCGGTGTCGCCCAGCATCGTCTCGGGCCGGGTCGTGGCGACGACGATGTAATCCTTATCGTAGCCGGGCACCTTGTTCGTCAGCGGATAGCGGAAGTGGTACATGTGCCCGCTCGGTTCTTTGGCGAGCACCTTTGCCAGCGCTGCCGCATCGAACGGCTCGCCGCTGTCTTTCGACCAGGTGAATTTTCCGCGCGCTTCGACCTGCACGACTTCGAGATCGGAAATCGCGGTCTGAAACTTCGGGTCCCAGTTAACGAGGCGCTTATCCTTGTAGATCAGTCCTTCGTTGTAGAGCTGCACGAAGACCTTCACGACGGCCTTCGAAAGGCCCTCGTCCATCGTGAACCGCTCGCGGCTCCAATCGCAGGAGGCGCCGAGACGCTTCAACTGCGCGACGATCGTGCCACCGGATTCTTCTTTCCAGGTCCAGACGCGCTTTAAGAATTCCTCGCGGCCAAGCTCACGGCGCGACGGCTCTTTGTTGGCGGCAAGCTGGCGCTCGACGACCATCTGCGTCGCGATACCGGCGTGGTCCGTGCCCGGTTGCCAGAGCGTGTCGCGGCCGCGCATGCGCTCGAAGCGGACGAGAATGTCTTGGAGCGTATTGTTGAGGGCGTGCCCCATGTGGAGCGAGCCCGTCACGTTCGGCGGCGGGATGACGATCGAGTACGCCGCGTTCTTTCCACCGGACGCAGCGCGCCCGGCCTTGAAGGCGTTGGCCTTCTCCCATTCGGAATTGATACGCGGCTCGATGTCAGCCGGTCGGAATGTCTTTTCAAGCATTGGAGGGAGCGTCGCTTTTCAGCTGTCAGGCCGTGATTTTCGGACCTCGGTCGTAAGGCCGACCTTCGGCAGCTGTCAACCTTCGCTCCCCTCTATCCCGTCATCGCGCGTTTGCGACATGCTTCAGCGGCGCGCCGGACCGACGTGGTTGGGCCGACCGGTCTCGGTCAGAAGCGCCTTCTCGACAATTTTAGGCATGTTTTCAGATAGCCACTGGCGAAGAATCGGCCGCAGCAGCTGGGCTGCGGCGTCTTCGACATCGCCGCCGGTTTCGTTACCGAACGGGAAATCCGGCAGCCTCGGCGGTTGCGGATATTCAGCTTCCATCGGCGGCCGGGTCTGAGCTGCGGCGGGCTGTTCAACCGGTCGCTCTGCTACCGGTTGCGACATGGCACCCATCCCGCCCATCCGGTTCATTCGGGTGTCGAAGAACGACGGCATGTTGCGCTTCTGGCTGTCGTTTTCAGCCGCGATTTTCTCGACTGCGACCGATGAAACCTCTTTCTCTGCCTGCTCGCGACGAACCGGCGGCGGCTCGATCATGCGGCCGTGGAGCGGCTCGAATGGAATAACCGTGCGCGATCTCTCGCGCTCTGGTGGTGCTGATGCCAAAGCTTCACTTAGCCTCCCGAGTAGATTGGGCCGCGCGGAGGTCGGTTGCGCCGAAGACTTGAAGATCGCCGGCAGCTCGAAATCCGCAGCTTCTTCTGCGAAGGCGTTTCGGCCGCGCAATGCCGTCATGCGCACCTCCCGCTTTTCGCTTTCGAACATAGGCGCGCGATCAGCAATACTCGTGCGGATCGATGCCAGAATGTCCTCAACGTCGTGTTTCGCTCCGTTCATCGTTGTCATGACGCATCCTCTTCTGCGTACGAACCTCAAATCGCAGAACCGCGTCGGCAGCCCCGTTGTTGCCCCTCCGGTTCGTCGTAGCTGAATTGGAGATGTTCGCCTTAGCGCACGCGCCCAACCCAGTGACGTCACGGGCGGCCGAACTTCGCGCTTCTCGGTCGATGCGGCCCCCCGCTGAAGTCAACGCTAAGACGGGGTCGAGGCAACCGTGTGGCAAAAGCAACGAGCAAGAATAAAATTGTTGTAGGACCAGTGAGCAGAGAAGATCGTGCACTATAGCGTCCCGGAGAGCACAGTCTCCGGGCCGACGTTATCTCCTGCGATCAACAGGCTAGTCGCGCGGGCTCTTTTGCCCAGGCAAGAGACGCTCGGACATTTCGCGGCGAAGCGCACGCTCGACGATCTTCGGCATATTCTCCGCGAGCCACGTTTTGAGCAGCGGCCGGAGGAGATCAGCAACGGCATCCTCAATGTGACGGTCGAGCGCCGTTTCTGACGTCGTCGCGGGAAGTGTCGAATGCAGAACCGTTTCGTCGCGCTTGTCGTCGGCTTTCTGCGTCGATGAATGCGGTGGTTCCGATGAAGAACCGGGGCGGGCTGCAATCGCCGCCCAGGGTGGCTCCGGCGCAGGCTGCGGTGCCGCAGAAGGACGCCGCTCAGGTGCGCTTTCGGCGGCGGGAGCAAACGTTTCCAAAGCGCTCGGCGGTGGTGGTGGCGCAGGTTGGAAGGCGTTCGAAAGCGGTTCGAGCTTACGCGACGGGCCCAACGTGGCCGATACGCTCGGAACGGCAAAGGTGGGCCTTCCACGCGACGCAGGGGCTTCTGCTGGTTCAGACTTCGGCGCGGCTGCCGCTGCTGAGGCGGCGGCTTTCTCGGCTGGCGGTCCGAAGGCGCCGAAATACGGAGCGGTACTGAACGGATTGTTCGGCTCAGCCGGCTTCGGTTCTGAAGATGTGGCGCGCGGCGCAGGGTGCGGCAGTTCTTCGGTTGCAGGTTCCGGCGCGCGAAGCTGCTGCGGCAACGGCGCGATCGGCTCAAATTTCGGCTGCGGTGCAGGCTCCTGCGATGATGCCGGCTTTGCAGTGGGAGCGGGAGCCGGTTCCGGATTGCCAGCCGATGCAGTCTTCGGCGCAGGCGCGGAGGGTTCTTGCGGCTCGGCTGTCAGCTGCGACTGTGCGGGCTTGGTGGCAAACGGCGACGGGCCAAGATCGAATGCGAACGGATCACTGGCCTCGGACTTAGAGGCAGCGCCTTTAGCTGTTTCAACCGGGGCCTTTTCGTCTGACTCGACTTTCGGCTCGCCAGATTTTGCAGGCGTTTCGTCTGCGTGCGCCTTCGCGCGGCCCTGACGGAGCGCGTTGAGGTCCTCGCTCAGCAGCTCGCTCAACTGCGCCTCTATCGAGGCGGCATCGGATTTGCCTACGGGCTTGGCAGGTGCTGACTCTGGCTCGGCCCTGAGAATTGCAGGGGAGTCTTCCTTGACGATCGGAAGAGCGTCTTCGACCGGCACGACCTCGACGGTTTCGATGGTCACGGACCTAGCGGCAGCAATCTGTGCGTCAATCGATAGCGTATCGTTTCGCGCAATGGACGGCTGCGCGTGCGACTCGGATTTCAGGTCGTTCGCCGAAGAAACGTCGGACGACGGGGCGTCACCACGCGCGCGTATCGGCTCCCGGGCCTGCGCCACGTCACGGTCACGAGGAGTTGGGGATACCCTGTCAAAGGGTGAAGGCTCATCGCGCGGACGCAGCCGCCCCGACTGCGAAAGCTCAGAGCGGTCGGCAGGACGCGTAGCGCCAAGCCGCGCATCTACGTCTTTCCGTGTCTCAGGCTCCGAAGCCGGCGGCGACTTCAAAAAAGCTTCACGCGACATGAACCCCCGCTGAGGCGCGGGCGAGGCGGGGTGGCTCGACTGAGGCGCCACGGATTTCGGTGTTGGTGAATATGGCGTGCCCGGTTTGGGTGCCGGTGTTCTCAGACCGGACGAATCCTCCGCAATGATCTTGCGGATCGAGGCGAGGATCTCCTCCATGCTCGGCTCAGCGTTGGATTCAAGTCTCGACATACCCTACCTTTTCTCGCAACTGAGCCGCCCGCTTTCGAGCGTACGCAATGACTGCACCATAGGGGCCTCGGTGTTCGCCAAGAATCAGCGCGCCCACTGATGATCGCCATAATGGTGGCAGGTTGCGGAAAAACCGCAACAATCTCTCCTGAGGTTATCCCCGGAGAGCGGCACTCTCAAGGCGACGAGGGGACGCTCAAATGTAAAAAACGCATCGGGGCCGGAAAAATCCGACCCCGATAAAGCCTGTGGCTTGCGTCCGGTTTACTTTACCGGAGCGACGTCGACATGTTCCTGGCGGC
>JAFECH010000039.1 GCA_018242255.1 Pseudomonadota bacterium
TGCCTTGTCGCTGAGGTCATCTGCAACACAAATATTTGGTGAGATTGCGATCAGCGGAGCAGCGTGTCCAACCACCCGGAACAACAATCGAATTCGCTGCAGCATGAGAAGTCGCCGTTCGCCAAGCGCGCCTGTGAAAGGGTGGCGCGGCGTTAAGCATCCCGCGAGAGCTTTACGGGCGTGCGCGACCTGATACACTTCCCCCCAACTGAGGTCCAGATCATTGGCCTGATGAGCACGGCGCTTGGCGGCAAGCTGCTGATGCACCAGGTCCTGGAGATAAAAATTTGACGCCCGAGAAATCAGGCTCTGATGCGTCCGACGCAGCTGGGCTCCCGGATAAATCCGACGACGACATTCCGGATAGGACTGGATTTGCTGCGGTTTCTCTGGCTAGCGAGAGTGAAAGCGGCGAGGGCGATCGGCATCTCTACAAGCTCAACGAAAATGGTGTGAAGCCATCCGTGAACCGTGCTTCGCCGCGAGACGATGGCCGCGAAGAGCGGCGAGAGCGGCAAGCCGAGACGGTAGCGCCGCGTGCACCCAAGGCACTGGTCGGCGAACAAATTTACGGCGCGCTCGATCTCGGCACCAACAACTGCCGCCTGCTTCTGGCGCGTCCGTCGCGTCGCGGCTTTCGCGTGGTGGACGCCTTCTCGCGCATCATTCGTCTTGGTGAAGGTGTCAGCCGAACGGGCCAACTTTCAGAGCTGGCGATGAGCCGCACGATGGAGGCGTTGAAGGTCTGCGCCGGCAAGCTTCACCGCCATAACGTGACGCGAACGCGCCTTGTAGCAACGCAAGCCTGCCGCGTTGCGGCCAATGGCCCAGACTTCGTCGCCAAGGTAAAAGACAGTTTCGATCTCGATCTCGAAATTCTGACACCCGAAATGGAAGCGCATCTGGCGGTTGCGGGATGTGCGACGCTGATCGATCCGAACACCGATTACGTGCTCGTGTTCGATATTGGCGGCGGGTCGTCGGAGATCATCTGGCTTGATCTCACGCGATTAGGCACCCGGCAGGATGCGCTGAGCGGCCGCGGCGATGTCGATGACGCCATCGTTGCCTGGGAATCGCTTCCCGTCGGCGTGGTCACGCTTGCCGAGCGCTTTGGCGGCCGTGACGTGACGGGTGACAGCTTTGCCGCCATGTCGGAGGCGGTGACGAAGCTGCTTTTGCCGTTCGAGGCGAAACATAGCTTCCGCGAGCGTACCGCCGGAAAACCGGTGCACTTCCTCGGCACCTCCGGCACGGTTACGACGATTGCCGGCGTCATGCTCGGGCTCGAACGCTACGACCGCAAGCGCGTTGATGGCATCTGGCTTGGCACGCCCGACATCGAGAATGTGACGTCTGAGCTTCTGTCGCGCTCTTACGACGAACGCGTGCTACAGCCGTGTATCGGTCGCGAACGCGCCGATCTCGTTCTAGCGGGCTGCGCCATCCTCGATGCCATTATGAAGCTCTGGCCCGCTGATCGTCTGCGCGTCGCCGACCGAGGGCTGCGTGAAGGCATCCTGATGCGAATGATGATGGAAGATGGCGTTTGGCGTTCTAGCCGCCGTCGTCGCGGGCGCGGCAGGCGCGGGAAGGGTGCACGGCAATCGTGAGCGGCAAAGGTAACAGTGGAGGTGCCGGCGGCAAGAAGGGCGGCGCCGGCGGCGCTCATTCAAGCTTGAGCGGCGGCCAGCGGCAGCTCCGCACGACTGTCAAGACGGCGCGCAAGCGCTCGGTCTCATCCGCCCGCTGGCTTGAGCGGCAATTGAACGATCCTTACGTCGCAGCATCGAAGCGCGAGGGCTTGCGCTCCCGCGCTGCCTTCAAGCTGCGTGAGATCGACGCCCGCTATCATTTCTTGAAGCCGGGCCAACGGATCATCGACCTCGGCGCAGCGCCGGGCGGCTGGTCGCAGGAGGCGGCGGAGCGCGTGAAGGCGGCCGACGGCAAAGGCCAGGTCGTCGCCATCGACTATCTGGCTTTCGAGCCGATTCCCGGCGTCGACATCATCGAAATGGATTTCACCGACCCGGGCGCCGAGGACCTCTTGAAGTCCCGGCTGCGTGACGGCCGGGCCGACGTCGTATTGTCGGATATGGCGGCGCCGACTGTCGGCCATGCCAAGACCGATCACTTGCGCATTATGGGCCTCGCCGAGTCCGCGGCCGCTTTCGCCGCAGATGTGCTGGAGCCAGGCGGCGCTTTCCTGTGCAAGGTCTTCCAGGGCGGGACCGAGCGCGACCTGCTCGACATGCTGAAGCGCGATTTCAAGACCGTGCGTCACGTGAAGCCGCCCGCGAGCCGCGCCGAGAGTTCGGAGCTTTACGTATTGGCGACCGGATTTCGCGGGGGAGAGGCGGCCGACTGAGGCTGTTTCGGAATTGCCGAGATCTCGGCACGATCCGCTTCCCTACCGCCGTTGGCTGGGGAAACGCTGAACGCACCCGCCGACGGCCCAAACTGAGAAGCAAATCCTATGGGGGCTTTGAACCCCGTGGCCCCTTCTTTGCCAGTCTTCCGCGACACGGGTGTGACGAAAACGGCCTTTTGCCGGTTACTTTTGGCGCGCCACCTGACTAGGTTACCGCTATCCCCATTTGACGCGGCCAAGAACGCTTCCAAGTCGGAAACCTTGGTGATATAGACCCCGCGACAATGTTCCGCCCCAGGGGGCCTGAACGTGTCGCCCCCCAAAATCTGGAGAAGTCGGCATGACTTCGAGCCTATCCGCGCTCGATTCGGCGATCGCGCTTACCTTTGACGACGTTTTGCTGGTGCCGGGCCCGTCCGACGTCATGCCAGGACAGACGGACGTCTCAACCCAGCTGACCAAGAATATCCGGCTGAACATCCCGCTTCTGTCGTCCGCTATGGATACTGTGACCGAAGCGCGCCTCGCCATCGCAATGGCCCAAGAAGGCGGCATCGGCGTTCTTCACCGCAACCTCACCATCGAGGAGCAGGCCCGCCACGTCGCGCAGGTCAAGCGCTATGAAAGCGGCATCGTCCTCGACCCTGTAACGATCGCGCCGCAGAGATCTCTGCGTGACGCTCTAACTCTGATGGCCGACAAGGGCGTAACCGGTGTGCCGGTTGTCGACAGCGGACACGAAGCACCCGACGGCAGCGCCGGCAAGGGCAAGCTCGTCGGCATCCTGACCAACCGCGACGTCCGCTTCGCGACCGACCTCGCCCAGCCGGTCTCCAAGTTTATGACGAAAGACAACCTGGTGACTGTCAAGCGCAACGTGTCACCGGAAGAGGCCAAGAAGCTCCTACATAAGAACCGTATCGAAAAGCTGATCGTCGTCGACGATCAAGGCAACTGCATCGGCCTCATTACCGTCAAAGACATTGAGAAGGCCGCAAAGCATCCAAATGCCTCCAAGGATGGCCAGGGGCGCCTTCGCGTCGCCGCCGCGACGACCGTCGGCGAGGACGGCTTCGATCGCACCGAGCGCCTCGTCGCCGCCGGATGTGACGTGATCGTCGTCGATACCGCGCACGGCCATTCCGCCAAAGTCATCGACGCCGTGGCCCGAATCAAGCGGCAGTCGAACAGCGTCCAGGTCATCGCCGGAAACGTCGCCACCGCCGACGCGACGAAGGCGCTGATCGACGCTGGCGCAGACGCCGTGAAAGTCGGCATCGGTCCGGGCTCCATTTGCACCACGCGCATCGTTGCAGGCGTCGGCGTACCTCAGCTGACCGCGGTGATGGAATGCGCTCGCGAAGCCGCGCGCTATGGCGTGCCGGTGATCGCCGATGGCGGCATCCGCTTCTCTGGCGATATCGCCAAAGCTGTCGCTGCCGGTGCCTCCTGCGTCATGATCGGCTCACTCCTTGCCGGCACCGACGAAGCGCCTGGCGAGACCTATCTCTATCAAGGACGCACCTACAAGTCGTATCGCGGCATGGGCTCTGTCGGCGCTATGGCCCGCGGCTCGGCCGACCGTTACTTCCAAGCCGAGGTGCGCGATACGCTGAAGCTCGTACCGGAAGGCATCGAAGGCCAGGTTCCTTACAAAGGCCCGATGGAAGCCGTCGTCCACCAGCTTGTCGGCGGTCTGCGGGCAGGCATGGGCTACCTAGGAGCCAAGACCATCCCCGAACTGCAGAAGCGCGCCAAGTTCGTCCGCGTTTCGCCGGCCGGCATCCAGGAAAGCCACGCCCATGGCGTCATGATCACGCGCGAAAGCCCGAACTATCCGGGCGTTGGCCGGTAGTCTAATAAGACAATATCGTCTGCGCCAACCCGCGAGGACCACATCATGACAGTCACGGATTTTTTGCTGCCGGTTTTCGTCGAGGTGCTGCTGATCTTTGTCTTGATGGGCTTGATGGGATTAACGCGCGGACGCAGCCTGACCAGCGGCGAAACCAAGCGCGAAGACATCGCGCTCGACAATAAGAACTATCCCTTGCGCGCCCGGCAGTTCGGCAATTGCTTCAGCAATCAGTTCGAACTGCCGATGCTGTTCTTCGCGCTGATCGCCTTCCTCCTTATCACGCGCGTAGGCGACGTGCTTCTGCTCATCCTGGCGTGGGTATTTGTTATCTCTCGGATAGCTCATGCTTACATTCATACGACGAGCAACGATGTCGATTGGCGCTTCCGAGCCTATGGGCTTGGCGTGATGGCCCTCCTCGCCATGTGGGTTATTTTCGCCTTGAAGATTTTAACGGGCATCTAGAAATGTTCTTCCAATGAAAGCCGGTGCCCGCATCGCCGCGGCGATCGAGGTATTGGAAGCGATCATCAATCGCTACCAGCCTGTCGCCATCGCCTTGACTGACTGGGGCAAGGCCCATCGCTTTGCCGGTTCCGGCGACCGCAACGCTATCGGCGGCCTCGTCTACGACGCCATGCGCCGTCGCGCGTCGATCGCCTGGGCGCTCGGCGAGGACACACCTCGCGCGCTGGCCATCGGCGCGGCGTCTTCGGCGCTGGGCCTGACACCGGAAGCTGTCATCGCCGCGTGCGACGGTTCCGATCATTCGCCGCCGCCCCTGACGGAGGCAGAGCAAGCCGGGCTAACGCGCCCGCTTGACGATGCGCCGGGGCACGTCCAGGCCGACATTCCCGAATGGCTCTGGCCGTCGTTCTCAAACCAGTTCGGTGCCGACGCCGTCGCTGAAGGACAGGCGATGGCGCGGCGTGCCCCGGCCGACCTTCGCGTCAACACGCTGAAGTCGACCCCGGAGAAGGTTCTGAAGGCGCTCGTGAGCTTCGGTGCCGAGCCATGCAGCCTGTCGCCGATTGGCGTTCGTGTTCCGCCGCCGGTCGGCGCGCAGCGTACGCCGAACCTGCAGGCTGAAGCTGCCTTCCAGGCTGGCTGGTTCGAAATCCAGGACGAAGGCTCTCAGATCGCGGCGCTGCTGTCCGGTGCCGGTCCGCGCAAGCAGGTGCTCGATCTTTGTGCTGGCGCAGGCGGCAAGACGCTGGCGTTGGCGGCGCTGATGCAGAACACCGGCCAGATTTACGCCTACGACGCCGACCGAAATCAGCTGAAACCGATTTTCGAGCGCATCAAGCGGGCAGGAGTCCGGAATGTGCAAGTGCTGCGCGCTGGTGACGAGGTGGCTGTTGATGCCCTCGGCCCACGCTTCGATGTCGTCCTGGCGGACGCACCGTGCACCGGAACCGGAACCTGGCGCCGTCGCCCCGACGCGAAATGGCGCCTGAAGCCCGAAGCGCTGAAGGCGCGGATGGCCGAGCAACAGTCCGTACTCAAACGAGCCGCAAGCCTCGTCAAACCGGGCGGCCAACTGCTTTACGTCACGTGCTCCATTCTTCCCGAAGAGAATACTGGTCAGATCGCGTGGTTTCTCGAAGGCAATCCCGATTTCTTTGTCATCTCGACGGCGGATGTGTGGAAGGAGGCTTTCGCGAGCGAACCTCCGCCGTCGGCCGACGCGCGCACCGGCACTCTGCTGCTGACGCCCCACCGCCATGGCACAGACGGTTTCTTCATCGCCGCATTAGGCCGAAAGGCATAACCGGACTTTCGGCGTATTGATTTGCCGCCAGCGTTCATCGCCTTGAAGCGCGCGGCCGATTTCGTCAGCACGGAAACTGTTGCCCGGAATGTTTGGCAGCGCTCGTTACGCACTGACATAAAATGTGAGCGGAATACTTGGTGGCATCGCCAAGAAACTCCGTTGACATCACAAGCCTTCAAACTATCTCATCAGGCGTTTGCCGCTGGCTCGCGGCAAATCGAGGGACCGCGGCTTTGTATGCGTATTTTGCGCCGTGCCCACGCTCGTGAGGCCAATTGAGGTCAATGAATGAGCGGCAGGCCCCACTCCTTCCTCTCCCCGAAATGCGAAGTTCGTCCCACACCCGACCGCGGCGGCCATACAGTCGTCGCCCGGCAAGCAATCGCCAAAGGCGAGCTGATCGTGGTCTGGAGCGGAACGCTCGTAACCGGCGAGGAACTGAACGAAATGCCTCAGACTGTGAAGCGCTATTCGCTTCAGGTCGAGGAGAACCAGTATCTGGTCTCGCTATCGGACTGCGAGCCGCCGGATTACGTCAATCATTGCTGCGATCCGAACTCCGGCCTCTCCGGCCAGATTACGCTCGTGGCGATGCGCGATATCTCGCCCGGCGAAGAGATCACCTACGACTACGCCATGAGCGATGGTTCGCCGTATGACGAGTTTTCTTGCTCATGCGGTTCGCCGCACTGCCGTGGCCACGTTTCGGGGCAGGACTGGATGCGTCCGGATCTTTGGCGGCGGTACGCGGGGTATTTCTCGCCCTATCTCCAGCGCCGCATTCTGGCCGGCCAGGCGCTGAGCTCGCTGGCGGCGAGACGGCGGCGAACACTCCGCAAATCGGCAGGCGAGCCGATCATCGTGCCGGGAGAGTAGCGCGCCCGCCGCGCTACTTCTGGCCTCCGAGCTTCCGGTCGACGTGAGCGTCGAACGTGCGGTAGTCGCACGTGATCTCCTCCCCGGCGCGAATATCCCGCGACGCGATGTCATAACCTTCGATCGAGCCCGGCTCGTGCACGCCCTCTGTGTTCGGATGGTCGGCGTGGTTCATGAAGCGAGCATTGTCGGCGCACAGCACGAACATGCCGCTCGCTTCGTGGAGGTAGACGTGGTCAAGCAGGCCGCATCGCGCCACTTCCGGGAGGCTTTCCATCTCATCTTCCGTCAATAGCCGGTCGAAGCGTTCCATGAAGCGCCATGTTACGGTGCCCTTGGGAATGTCTTCGGCGGCAAAGAGCCCGATTCCAGCGATGTCGCTCGGTCCGAGCCGGGTCTTTACCATCAGCATGAAACAGGCTCCCTTCCATCATCGTGACGAAACAAGTTTGGTGTGCTCAACGATATGAATGAGCCCATCAAGCGTCACTACCCGGTTCCACAGAAATTGGGAGCTTCGAAATTGCGAAATCTAGGATCGCTGGTCGTTTTCGCCGCACTGGTCGTTCTAGCGGGATCATCCGGCTCCCTATTCATGCCCGGCGAATGGTACGCCGCGCTGAACAAGCCGGCGTGGACGCCGCCAAACTGGGCTTTTCCGGTCGCTTGGACAGTTCTTTATATTATGATCGCGATCGCAGGATGGTTGGCCTGGCGGTCCGGCGGGTGGACGCCTGCCATTCGGGCTTGGGGCGCAGGGCTTTTGCTTAATGCGCTGTGGTCCTACGTGATGTTCGATCGCCACGACATCGCGCTGGCGCTGGTTGATCTCTGCGCGCTCTGGGCCACGATCGTCGTCTTTATCGTGACTGCTTGGCCCATCAGTCGCGCCGCGAGCTACCTGTTTCTGCCATACCTGGCATGGGTAACTTTTGCGGGCGCCCTGAATTTTGCCGTTTGGCAGATGAACTAGGCACCGCATTTCGCCAGCCGACACCTGTAGAGCGATCGGCTGTCGCAGTTGGCTGCAAATGGCGGGACGTTGCGGCATGCCCCAACTTCGCGTAGGGGAAGGCCCTGAAGAAAGGGTCCGCGCGCTTTGACCGATTCCGTCCTCATCATCGACTTTGGCAGCCAGGTAACCCAGCTCATCGCGCGACGCGTGCGAGAGGCGGGCGTTTACTCCGAAATTCACCCGTTCCAGAACGCCGCCGAGGCGTTCCAGAGGCTGAAACCCAGGGCCGTGATTTTATCGGGCGGACCGGCATCGGTGACTGAAGCGGACTCGCCGCGAGCGCCGTCGGCGGTGTTCGAAGCGGGCGTACCGGTGCTTGGCATCTGCTATGGCCAGCAGACCATGGCCGAGCAACTCGGCGGCAAGGTCGAAAGCGGCCACGACCGCGAATTCGGCCGAGCATTCCTTTCAATTGCGACGCCTAGCCCCTTGTTCGAAGGTGTCTGGTCCAAGGGCGAGCGCTATCAGGTCTGGATGAGCCACGGCGACCGCGTCACCAGACTGCCCGAAGGTTTCGAGGTCATCGGCACCAGCGATAACGCCCCGTTCGCAGCCGTCGCGGATGAGAAGCGGCGCTTCTATGCCGTGCAGTTCCACCCCGAAGTCGTTCACACGCCCGATGGCGCCAGTTTGATCGCCAATTTCGTCCACAACATAGCGGGTCTGAAATCAGATTGGACGATGTCGGCATATCGCCGCGAGATGATCGCGAAGATCCGCAAGCAGGTTGGCAAGAGCCGGGTGATCTGCGGACTTTCGGGTGGCGTCGATAGCGCTGTCGCCGCCGTGCTGATCCACGAAGCAATTGGCGACCAGCTGACCTGCGTGTTCGTCGATCACGGCCTGATGCGCCTCGGCGAAGCGGACGAAGTCGTAGGCCTCTTCCGCGACCACTACAACATTCCGCTCGTGCACGTGGACGCGTCCGAGCAGTTCCTTACGGCGCTCAGCGGTATTTCGGACCCAGAGACCAAGCGCAAGACCATTGGCAAGCACTTCATCGACGTGTTCGAAGCCGAAGCCAAGAAGATCGGCGGCGCGGAGTTCCTGGCGCAGGGCACGCTCTATCCGGATGTCATCGAAAGCGTCTCGTTCACCGGCGGACCATCGGTGACGATCAAGTCGCATCATAACGTCGGCGGCCTTCCTGAGCGCATGAACATGAAGCTCGTCGAGCCGCTGCGCGAGTTGTTCAAGGACGAGGTGAGGGCGCTGGGCCGTGAACTTGGCCTACCCGAGGCCTTCGTCGGTCGCCATCCGTTTCCAGGGCCGGGTCTTGCGATTCGTATTCCCGGCGAGATCACGCGCGAAAAGCTTGATATTCTACGTAAGGCCGACGCCGTCTATCTCGACGAGATCCGCCGCGCCGGGCTTTACGATGCGATCTGGCAGGCGTTCGCCGTGCTGCTTCCCGTACGTACCGTGGGCGTCATGGGCGATGGTCGCACGTATGATCACGTGCTCGGCCTTCGCGCCGTCACATCCGTCGACGGTATGACCGCGGACTTCTTCCACTTCGATATGGCCTTCTTGGGTCGCGTGGCGACGCGCATCATCAACGAGGTCCGCGGCGTCAACCGCGTGGTCTATGATGTGACCTCGAAGCCGCCCGGCACAATCGAGTGGGAGTGAGGACGGCTTCCGTCGTACGCCAATAAGTCGCCGGCCCCGAAGGCCCCCTTTAGCACCAACTTTGCAAGGACTGTAGAGAGCGATTGCTCTTGCATTTGCCTCCATGTCACTGTCGGCAGGAGTAGGATGCAGGGAAACTGACTGTTTTTTTTAATGACTTCGCCGAACATTCTGAGCGACGCAGAGCCCGCCAATGCGTCGGATCGTACCCGGCGCATGCGCAAGCTCGCAGTCGCGCTTCTGGTTCTCGCTGGTTGCGTCAATTATTTCGACCGCGCTGCTGTTGCCGTCGGTAATCCGGAAATTCGTGCCGAGCTCGGATTGTCCTACAGCGAAATGGGCTTACTGCTGTCGGCCTTTGCTTGGAGCTACGGCCTCGCGCAAATCCCGGCCGGCGTACTCGTCGATCGCTACGGCCCGCGCCGGGCGCTCGGCGTCGGAATGGTGCTCTGGTCCTTCGCGCAAATTGCCGGCGGCCTCGTTCATTCGCTGCATCAGTTTTTGGCCGCACGTATTGCGCTGGGCCTCGGCGAGTCGCCCATGTATATCGGCGGCACGCGCGTCTGCGCCGACTGGTTTCCGCTGAAGCGCCGCGCGCTCCCGATCGCGATCTTCAATTCCTCGTCCGCACTCGCGCCTGCGCTGGCACCGCCGATCCTGACGATGCTGATGCTCGCCCACGGCTGGCGCGTGATGTTCATCATCGCCGGGCTCGCAGGCTTCGTCGTCGCCGCACTGTGGGCGATCTATTATCGCGCCCCAAACGACGCCGGCATTCCAGCGGCCGATATCGAAGAAATACATCGCGACGACGGCGCCGCGATTCCGCACGTCGGATGGACACAGGTTCTCTGGCTGCTGCGGTTTCCGACGACGTGGGGCATGTTCCTCGGCTTCTTCGGCGTGGTTTACGTCTCATGGCTCTACGCGACCTGGTTGCCCGGATATCTGGAAATCGCACGCCATCAGTCGATTGCTAATGCAGGAATTTGGTCCGCGATCCCGCTCGCGGCAGGCTTTGTCGGCGCAGTCGCCGGCGGTGTGATCTCTGATCGGCTTGGCCGTCTCGGCGGCATAGACGCTGCCGGGACCTGCCGCCTACCCATCATCGTCGGCTTGGTCTTAGCTGGAATTGCAACCATTGCCGCGGTCTATGTCGAGAATTTATGGACAGCGATCGCGCTTATGTCGCTCGGGCTTTTTGCAGCCAATGTCGCCTCCAGTTGTGGCTGGGCACTCGCCGCCGTTATCGCCCCGGTCAATGCCGTTGCGTCACTCGAAGCGATCCAGAACGTCGGCGGCTCCGTCGGCGGCTCGCTGGCGCCGCTCGTGAGCGGCATTCTGCTTCAGCACTCAGGCTCGTTCGTCCCGGCGTTCGTGCTCGCGGGCGCCATCGCATTTGCTTGCGCTGCGATCTACTGGTTGATGACGCAGAGGAGAATTACGGTATCCATCTCGCCCCAATAAGCGTTTTGGGCGTGTCGCAAGAACACGGTCTGCAATGCCAAAAAACCGAAATCGCCCCGCAGCTGGTGTGCTGCGAGGCGATTGATCAGATAGCTGTGTCGGACAATCACCAGCCGCGTCGGCAGAGATAAAACTTCCGCTTCCAATAGTAATCGCCGGTGGCGAGCCAGCGGTCATAGAGATAGCCGCAGCCGACGCCGGTATTAGCGATGATGACCCCGAACCTGCGATGATGGTGGAAGAAGTTGTTGTGCACGTTGTTGTTATGCATTTGCATATGCTTTCCACCCGCGTTTGCGGCCGAAATTCCGCCGGTCAACGCGGCTACCGCAACAACCGCGGCGAGTGCAAAAGACGTCTTTGACATAGGTATCATTCTCCGTGAACTGAAGTTCGTATTGCCAAAGCACGGGGGTGTGTCTTGGCAATCCGAAGCGCCGTGCGCTCGGGTCCGGAGATTTGACAGGTGCGAGAGCGAGCAACAGTTCCTGCTGGAACACACGTCATGAGTTGCCGTCGCCGCAGCGAGGAACGACGTTTCCTCGGTGTCAGGTTATAAGGAACGACAGCAGAAACCTTAGGGATGCTCGGCAAAAATTTCCGCGACTTCGAGCCCAGTCGCGTCACGCGGCAGCGCGTAAAAATTGGCGTCTTTGCCCAACGCCTTTTCCAACTCCCGCTGGAACGTCATCCGATCAAGCTCGATCGTACCGAACTGACGAAGGTGGTCAGTCACGAATTGCGTGTCGAGTAGCGTAAATCCACCCTTGATGAGACGCGCCGCGAGATGCACGAGCGCGATCTTCGAAGCGTCCCGCTCGGTCGAAAACATGCTTTCGCCGAAGAACGCGCTTTTCAAAGCGACCCCGTAAAGGCCTCCGACCATCTTGTCGCCGTTCCAGACTTCGACGGTGTGGCAGGCGCCGAGATCAAACAGTTCGCGATAGAGCGAACGAATCCGGCCGTTGATCCAGGTCGACATCCGTCCGGCGCGCGGGGCAGCGCAGCCGTCGATAACGCCGTCGTAATCGCTGTCGACCTTGACGATGAGAGGCGTCGTGCGAACGGTCCGCATGAGGCGCTTTGGAATATGCAGGCCATTGAGCGGAAGCACGCCGCGTTGCTGCGGCTCGATCCAATACAGAGCCGGGTCGTCGGCACTTTCCGCCATCGGGAAAATGCCGCAACTGTACGCCTTCAGGAGAACCTGCGGCGTAATCTCGAACATCGGGTCGTCGCGCGACGCCATGCTGCCACTTGCCAAGCGAACTCTCGGACGCGCGCGGAACATGTCGCGCAGAGGCAAACCTTACTTCATCCCCAGATATTTTTCGAGCCAATGAATATCATAGGCCCCATCGACGATATCGGGCTCTCGGACGAGATCCTGGAACAACGGGATCGTCGTTTCAATCCCATCGATCACGAACTCGGCCAGAGCGCGGCGCAAACGCATCAAAGCGTCGTTGCGGGTCTTGCCGGTCACGATCAATTTGCCGATGAGGCTGTCGTAGTAAGGCGGAATGCGATAGCCCTGGTAAACGCCGCTGTCGACGCGCACGCCGAGCCCGCCCGGCGGATGCCAATAGGTGATCTGGCCCGGCGAAGGCCGGAAATCCTTGGGATTTTCAGCGTTGATGCGGCATTCGATGGCGTGCCCATGAAGTTCGATGTCGTCCTGCGTGAAGCTTAAGGGTAAGCCAGCCGCGATGCGAATTTGCTCAAGCACTAGATCCGTGCCGGTCACCATCTCAGTTACAGGATGTTCGACCTGCAACCGGGTGTTCATCTCGATGAAATAGAATTCGCCGTCCTCGAACAGGAATTCGACCGTGCCCGCGCCGCGATACTTCAGCTTGCGCATCGCTTCCGCGACAGTCGAGCCGATCTTCTGGCGCTGAGCCGCGTTGAGAGCAGGCGAGGGGCTTTCCTCGAACACCTTCTGATGCCGCCGCTGTAGCGAGCAATCGCGCTCCCCGAGATGCACGGCATTGCCCTTGCCGTCTCCGAACACCTGGATCTCGATGTGGCGCGGCTTCTGCAGATATTTCTCAATGTAGACCGAATCGTCGTTGAACGCGGCCTTCGCTTCCGAACGCGCGGTCGAGAGCGCAACGCCGAGCTCGGCAGCGGAAGCCGCGACCTTCATACCGCGTCCGCCGCCGCCTGCCGCGGCTTTGATGAGTACGGGAAAGCCCATGTCCTTGGCGATCTTCATCGCCTCGGTCTCGCTCGTCACGGCTCCCGCGGAGCCGGGAACCACCGGAATGCCGAGCTTCTTGGCGGTCTCTTTCGCCTCGATCTTGTCGCCCATGATCCGGATGTGTTCGGACGTCGGACCGATGAACGTGATCTTGTGTTCTTCAAGAATTTCCGCGAAGCGCGCGTTCTCGGACAGAAATCCGTAGCCTGGATGCACGGCATCCGCACCGGTGATCTCACAGGCAGTAACCAGTGCCGGAATGTTGAGATAGCTTTCGCGCGCAGGCGGAGGACCGATGCAAACGCTTTCGTCGGCCAGCCGGACATGCATGGCGTCGGCATCTGCGGTCGAATGGACGGCGACGGTTGCAATTCCAAGCTCGCGGCAAGCGCGCTGGACGCGAAGCGCGATTTCTCCTCGGTTGGCAATCAGGATTTTATCGAACATTTGAACTCCGGGCGCTTATCACCGCCGTATGCGGTGCGCGCTCTATTCTATGATGATCAGCGGCTCGCCATATTCGACCGGCTGCGCGTTCTCGACGAGGATGGCTTTGACGGTGCCGGCGCGCGGCGCGGGGATCTGGTTCATAGTCTTCATCGCCTCGATGATCAGCAGCGTGTCGCCCTGATTGACTTTGGACCCGACCTCGCAGAATGCCGGAGCGCCGGGCTCCGGCGAGCGGTAGGCCGTGCCGACCATCGGCGATTTCACCGCGCCGGGATGCTTCGACAAATCGCCGGCGCCAGCTGCCGGTTTCGCCTCGCTCGGCGTCGATGCCGCAGCTGCGACCGGCGCTGACATATAAGCCTGCGGCGCGGCGGCCGTGATCGAGATCTTCTTGGCAACGCGGATCTTGAGCCCGCTCTTCTCGATTTCGATTTCCGTCAGACCCGTATCGTTCAAAAGCTCGGCGAGCTCGCGGATCATCTGACCTTCGGCGCTTCCCATTTTCGGCCCTTGGTCTTT
>JAFECH010000003.1 GCA_018242255.1 Pseudomonadota bacterium
CACCCACGCTGCCGGAGCTTTTCTCCGGCCCGTTCCAAGGCAAACATCGTATGCTTGACGATCTGGAATGCCATTGTGAACAAAAAACGGAAACGCCATGGTCCATCCACGATGGCATCAAGTTCTGGCGCCTGCGCACGTACCTGATCTCGGGATGGGGCGAAGCGATGGTCTTGGCGGAGACGGAGGGATTCGAACCCTCGATACGCCTTTAAAGCGTATGACGATTTAGCAAACCGTTGCCTTCAGCCACTCGGCCACGTCTCCCCAAATCAATGGGCAATGGCCCCCTATAGAGGGCACGCCACGGCAATGCAAGACGCGTTGGATGAAGCGGCAAAAGGATACGGCATTGTCTGGCTACTGCCGCAAAGTCGTCCTAGTCTGCTGGAAGCAATGTTCGTCCATTGAAGCGGGGGCCGGCTGTGAATTATCGGCCATATTTTCTGTCGGGCATGGCCCTTCTGGCGCTTTCAGCCGCAGCACCGGCGGAGGCGACGGAACTCTGCGTCAAATGCACTGGCCCCGACGCCAACTATGCCTGCGTTGTAGGAGATACCTCTAACCCGACGCTCGACACGGTATCGAAATTCTATTGCATCACGGCCCTCGCCAAATCGGGCTCGCATGCGAGTTGCGCGATCGATCGCAATGTGACCGCTCCTTGCCCAGGCGAGCGCCGGAACCTGCCAATCCCGGCTTTCCTGAATGGCGCCGACGATGGCGCTCAACCAAATGGCGTGCCTGCGACGAGACAGGACCATTCGAGCCTACGGACCCAAGACGCAGCTGCGCCCCCCGTCGCGCCAAATGGCGCAGCGCCCGTGCTGCCCGCGCAAGCTGCTCCGGAGGCGCCAGCAAAGGAAGCTCCTCCGAAAACGGTGCAGGAAATGGTGGAAAAAAGCGGCTTGTCGGCGAGCAATGGCCTCAGCCAGACACAAAAAACCGCTGGCGAAGCCGCAAAATCCGCGAGCACGGCGCTCGAAAAAGCTGGCTCCGCAGTCGGCGGTGCCGCCAAGAGCTCGTGGAAATGCCTGTCGTCGTTCTTCTCAAATTGCTGAAGCCGCTATTATGGCTGCGTGCTGCAGCCGCGGAATGGCCTCAGTGCACTGAGGCCAACCACTCACGCGCCAACCGCTGCGCTCGCATGATCTCGGCCTTGCTCATATCGCCGGCAAGTTCGGACCGATAGCGCTTCGCATCGTCGTTGCCGCGGATCGCAGCGATGTTGAACCACTTATGAGCCTGAACAAGATCGATCGCGCCGTCGCGTCCCGAGCAATAGCTGAGACCGAGTTCGAAAAGGGCGTCCGACTGTTCGCCTTGAGCGGCATAATCCGAAATCTGGCGGAACAACACGTCCACGCGTGCCATGACTGAATAACTCCCAAACCTGACCGCCCAAACGGACTTGATGTCGAAGCACGGCCTGCTACGTGCGCCCTCAAAATCCCTGCCATGAGGCGCAATCCAACAATCTCAGGCCTTGGATGAAATCTCGTAAAAAGCCTCGAAAAATTACTGTAAATGCCGGGTAAACTTGCTTTATTTCCGGTTACGCTGCGTTACGCGACGAGCCATTTTTTCCACAACATTACGACCGGTGAGAGGGCGTTAAGCCGGGTTGCCATCATTTGCTAACCATGCTTCAAAAAAGCGGTCTGAAAGCTTGTAGCGCGGACGGGGCGCAACGGCGTTCAGACGGGGTTCAGCGAAATGCTGGTAACCATAATAACTGGGCTAGGACAGTGCCCGGATACCAGGAGGGTTCAAGCTGCTTTGCAGCTTGATGAGGGATAATGGATCACGCGATGGTCTGCCGCGTGCTTGCGGCGACAGGATTGTTGGCGCTCACCGGCTGCGCCCAAGAAGGCGTGCGCCCGTCTTATCTCGGCCTGTCCGATCTTGCCGGAAACAACCCTGCCTTGCAGCAGCCAGCGCCCCAGACAGACGATGTGCCGGATATCCTTCGTCACGTTCAATCCAACAAAGTCCTGGGAGCCATGGCTTTCCAACGAATGACAGGCCGCACGGTCGACCCCGATAGCCTCATCCGCAGTAACAGCGAATAAGCGGCTTTCCGGCCGACGATATCTAAGGCTTCTTGAGTGCAAGACCTTTGATCACTGCCGGGCGCGCCTCGATATCGGCCATCCATCGGGCAAGGTTCGCAAACTTGCTGATGTCCTGGTCGAGCGTCTTCCAGTTGTGTATCCAAGGAAAACACGCGATATCGGCGATCGAATAGTCGCCGGCCAGATAGGGCCGATCGCTGAGCCGCTTGTTCATCACAGAAAAAAGCCGCTCGACCTCTTTCTGATAGCGATTGATCGCGTACGGAATTTTCTCCGGTGCGTATTGGGCGAAATGTTTGTATTGACCGGCCGTCGGACTGAGCCCGCCGACCTGCCAGAATAGCCATTCATCGACATCCGCCTTGACGCGTTCGTTCGCCGGATAAAAGGCACCGAACTTCCGCGCGAGGTAGCGCAAGATGGCGCCCGATTCAAAAATCGCGAGCGCATTGCCGTCCGGTCCGTCCGGATCGACGATGGCTGGAATCTTGTTGTTTGGCGAAATAGCCAGAAAGTCCGGCTCGAATTGCTCGCCCTTGGTCAGGTCGACGAACCGCACGTCGTACGGCACGCCGAGCTCTTCGAGCATGATTGAGATTTTGAAACCGTTCGGCGTCGTCCAGAAATAGAGGATGATCGGCTCGTCTTCGAGATCGTCCAGCATCTTCCTCCTCAGGGAACGAGAATAACCGAACCCGTCGTCCTTCGAGCCTCAAGATCGCGATGAGCATCGGCGGCGCGAGCGAGCGGATATCGATGGTTGATCGAGATCCTAATTTTATTGCTCAGCACCATCTCGAATACGTCTGCTGCGTTCTCTTCCAAATCCTGAGTTGTCGCCGTATAGGCTAAAATCGACGGCCGCGTGGCGAACAGCGAACCTTTAAGCGCCGTTAGCTCAAATGGCGGCACCGGTCCCGATGCATTGCCGAACGAGGCCCAGAGGCCTCTCGGTCTGAGACAATCGAGCGACTTCGGGAAGGTATCCTTGCCGATGGAATCGTAAACGACGTCACACCCTTTTCCGTCCGTTAACTCGCGCACGCGCCCGACGAAGTCGTCGCGCCCGGTGTTGATCACGTGCGTACACCCGTTTTCCCGTGCCAATTCCGCTTTTTCGTCGCTGCTCACTGTGCCGATCATCGTCGCACCGAGCGCCCGCGCCCATTGGCAGGCGATAAGCCCGACGCCTCCCGCTGCAGCGTGAAACAACAGCGTCGTGCTGGCATCGACTCGATAGACATCACGAAGTAGACAGCGCACCGTCATGCCTCGAAGCAGCACGCCAGCCGCCATCTCGAAATCGATCCCATCGGGAATTTTGACGAGGCGGTCGGCCCGCACGGAGCGCACCTCCGAATAGCCGCCGATCGGCCCGGCATACGCGACACGATCGCCGACCTTCAATCGCTCAACATCCGAGCCGAGCGCGATCACCTCGCCGGCGCCTTCGGAGCCAATAGTCACAGGATATTCAGGAAGCTTGTAGAGACCACTCCGGTGATAGATATCGATGAAATTGACCCCAATCGCATGCTGGCGAAGAAGAACTTCACCGGGTCCGGGCACGGGCATTGCGACTTCTTCGTAAACAAGCGCCTCAGGGCCACCGATAGAATGCACGCGGACAGAATGTGGCATTGAATGTTCCTATCCCACCAAACTTGTGTACCAAGTGATGCCGTTTCACAGCGAATCCCGCTAGTGGCTTGGCAAGGGTCACATCTTAGACCGCCCTCCGCCACGAGCCTGCCACGCTGACTTTCTACCCGCATGGGGCAACGACAACCGGAATATATTTTGCAGAGCCAGCCGACTGTGCAGTGCCGCAGAAGTCCGCGTAACGCCATGATGCTCGTCTTGGCGTCGTTGGCTGTTGGCGGCTGCGCGGGCAACCAGGCCGCTCTCGGCGATCCGGCACGCGGCCTGAAGTGCGTTGACGACAGTCACGTCTGCATCAGCCAACGCAAGATGGTCTACGATTCCTACATGGCGGATTCATCCCGCTCTTGGATCAATCAGCCCGCAGGCCCCCACGAATATGCGTCCGGCGTGCGCCTCATGGCCCTGAGCAAAAAGCGCAAGGAACTGTCATGCGCTGAGCTGCAGCACGGCAAAGAGGAAGCCGACCGCGGTCCGACTGTCCTGACGGGCGGCGCTTATGTCGGACTCTCGTCGACCCAAGTCGCACGCGGCGCGATGCTCTCTCGCGAAGTCTCAAAGGAACTCGCGAGGGAAATTGCTCGCCGATGCCGGTGAGGCTTGACGCGGGCGGCCGGCTCCCCATTTTGCCAGGATGGCGTTTACGCCGTGCACGTCAACAAAAAACAATAACATCAGTTCGAAAGCTTCAGAATGAGCGTGCATGACTTCGTCGATGCAGTGGTCACTTTCGTAAGAGCGAACGAAAACTGGGCCGTGCCCGTGGCGTTCATCGTGGCCTTTCTCGAAAGCTTCTGCTTTCTGTCCATCCTCTGGCCGGGCACCGCAATTCTCGTCGGAATTTCCGCCCTGCTCGCCAAAAGCGGCGTTGAATTGACCGTGCTGTGGCCCGCCATTGTCGCAGCTGGTGTAGGTGGCTCGTTCGGCTATGCCCTCTCCTATTGGATCGGCCTCTATTTCAAGGACGGCATCCGTGAGCTCTGGCCCTTCAATCGTAACCCCGCGATGGTCGAAAGCGGCCAGGCATTCTTCGATAAATGGGGTGCGCTGAGCGTCTTCTTCGGCCATTTCTTCGGGCCAATCCGGGCCATCATCCCGGTCATTGCCGGCATGTACGCTTTGCCGCAGTGGCAATTTCAGCTCGCCAATATTGTATCGGCGTTCATTTGGGCGGCCGGCATTATAGCCCCATCCTACTTCGGTTTTGGCTATCTGCTAGGCACGGACGGCCCGCCCACGGCACCATAACGCAGCCTACGCTTGCGCGACGCGGCGTGATCCCTTAGAGGAACGCCCAACGCTGCGCTTCGGTGCGCGGCACTTTCATCCACCCCTTTCCTGGCATTGAGGCCGTTTTTCATGTCTAAGACGTCGTTGAAGAATATTCAGAAGCAGAAGAAGAAAGCCCGCCGCACCATCGACCGCCCGGCTCAGTCGCGAATCCAGGGCAACACGGCCGCCGCTCGCAAGCGCTTGAAGAAGCTTTCCGGCATCGCACGCGCGAAAAAGGCAGCGGCCGCCTAGACTTCACGCCGCTGCTCACTAGCTATACTCCGTCAACGCCGGCGCATCGTGATGACGTGAGCAAGAAGCCTGATGACACCTGCGCTCTATCCGCCGACGGTGACACCGCCGGCGCAGCCTTTGCCGCTGCTTCCCTTCCTGAGGCGCTTCATCCGCAATCCGCTGCGGGCGATTCCTCAGGCCGTCTATGAGCAGCCGATAGTCACCTACGGCAAGAAGCGTCCGCTACTTGCCTGGGTGACAAGTCCGGCGCTCATCGAAAACATTCTCGTCAAAAACGCCGAGCAATTCCCCAAGACGCGGCTAGACCTTCGCGTGCTGCGGCCCATCGTCGGCGACGGCCTGCTGACTGCCCAAAATGAGAGTTGGCGCTGGCAGCGCAAGGTCGCGAGTCCGCCGTTCCGGCACACTGAACTTTTGACCTACGTGCCGACGATGGTCGACGCCGCCGACGAGTGCATCGCGCAATGGCGACGGCGCGGATCTGTTCCGTTCACGACCGACGTCGAAGCTGCGATGACCGATGCGACGTTCGAAGTGGTCGCACGCACCGTTCTCGCGGGGATCAACACCTCCGAGGGCGATCGCATAAAGGCGTCGAGTCGCTCCTACCTCGATCCGATCTCGTGGGAAGTTGCGGCGTCGATGCTGCAGTATCCCGAAACCTACTGGCATCCCGGCAAAGCCCGCATGCGTCGCTCGGCGGACGAGTTGCGGGCAATCATGCGCCGCCTCGTTGCGCATCGCCGCAACGGCGGAACGTCGGGTAACGATCTCGTTGCCCGCATGCTGGCTGCGAAAGATCCCGATACCGGCGAACCGATGTCGGACGACATGCTCGCCGACAATCTCGCAACCTTCCTGTTTGCCGGTCACGAGACGACGGCGAAGGCCCTCACCTGGACGCTCTATATTCTTGCCCGCGCACCGGAATGGCAGGCTCGCCTCCGCAATGAAATCTCGGCGGTCGCGGGCTCGGCACCGATCACGCCTGAAACGGTCACCAAATTGCCGACCGTCTCGCGCGTTCTGAAAGAGGCGATGCGCCTTTATCCACCCGCGCCTGTCATGACGCGCGTAACGACTGCCGAGATGGACATCGGCGGCCAGACGCTTCCCAGATCGACGCTGATCGTCATTCCGATCTATATCATCCATCGCCATCGCGCGTTATGGGAGGATCCCAACCGCTTCGATCCAGACCGCTTCCTTCCTGAGAATGAAGCTCGCTACGCGCGCACGCAGTTCATGCCCTTCGGCTACGGTCAGCGCATTTGCATCGGCTCGTCCTTCGCAATTCTGGAAGCGACGGCGATCCTGGCGACGCTGCTGCGCCACGCTCGCTTCGAATGGGACGGGAAGCTCGCGCCTGAGCCCGTCAGCCGCGTTACGCTCCGGCCAAAAGGCGGCATGCCATTGACCGTGCGCCCGCTGTGAAACGATGCCGCGCACGCATCGGCCGCGTTAGGAAAGCATTTACTCCGCATTAGCGAAGTCCAAATTTCATCGTCGCAATTGCAAGCGGCGCGTGAGGCTGACCGAAAACTGTCTGCGGTATGATTTGTCGCATCATAAGAACCGCCCTCCAAAGGAGAGGCCAATGACAACGACAAAAATCGCCTACCTTATCGCAGCTATCGCACCAGGCGGACTAATCCTGCTGGCGTGCCTCGGCATCGCCCACGTCGCAATGACAGGGTTGAAAGACAGAAGGGCCAGACAGCTGGCCCTTCAAGCAGTACCGGTGAGAGCAGGGCGTTAGATCCCCAGCTTGCCCTTCAGGATCTCGTTGACGGCGGCCGGGTTCGCCTTGCCGCCCGTAGACTTCATCACCTGACCGACGAACCAGCCGAGCATTGATGGCTTCGCCTTCGCCTGCGCGACTTTATCGGGGTTGGCAGCAATGATAGCGTCGACGGCCTTCTCGATGGCTCCGGTGTCCGTCACCTGCTTCATGCCGCGCTTCTCGACGATCTCCGCCGGATCGCCGCCCTCGGTCCACACGATCTCGAACAGATCCTTTGCGATCTTGCCCGAGATGGCGTTGGAGCCGATAAGATCGACAATGCCGCCGAGCTGCGCCGCCGAGACGGGGCTGTCCTCGATCGACTTGCCTTCCTTGTTCAAGCGCCCGAACAGCTCGTTGATGACCCAGTTGGCGGCGAGCTTTCCGTCGCGTCCTTCGGCGACCGTCTCGAAGTAATCGGCCGACGACCGCTCGGCAACGAGCACGTCCGCGTCATAGCCCGATAACCCGAAGCTTTTCATGAATCGCGCGCGCTTCTCGTCCGGAAGCTCTGGCAACCCCGACTTCAAATCATCGACGAAGCCTTGTGTCAGTTCCAGCGGCAGCAGATCGGGATCGGGAAAATAGCGGTAATCGTGCGCTTCTTCCTTCGAACGCATCGACCGCGTTTCGCCCTTGCCGGAATCGAACAGCCGCGTTTCCTGATCGATCTTGCCGCCATCTTCGATGATGTGGATCTGACGGCGCGCCTCGTACTCAATCGCCTGACCGATGAATCGGATCGAGTTGACGTTCTTGATTTCGCACCGCGTGCCAAGTTCATCACCCGGCTTCCTCACCGATACGTTGACGTCCGCGCGCAGATTACCCTTCTCCATGTCGCCGTCGGACGTGCCGAGGTAACGCAGAATGGTGCGCAACTTCGTAATGTAGGCCTGCGCCTGCTTCGATGAACGCAAATCCGGCCGCGAGACGATCTCCATCAGCGCCACGCCCGAGCGGTTGAGATCGACGTAGGAATAGTCGGGGTGCTGGTCGTGCAGCGACTTGCCCGCATCCTGTTCCAGATGCAGACGCTCGACGCCGATCTTCAGCGTTTCGCCATCCACTTCGATCTCGATCTCGCCCTCGCCGACGATCGGCTGCTTGAACTGCGAGATCTGATAGCCCTGCGGCAAGTCCGGATAGAAGTAGTTTTTGCGGTCGAAAACGCTTCTCAGGTTGATCTGAGCCTTGAGGCCGAGACCCGTGCGGATTGCCTGCGCCACGCATTCGCGATTGATCACAGGTAGCATTCCGGGCATCGCCGCATCGACGAGCGATACGTGGCTGTTCGGGTCTGCGCCGAACCCGGTCGAAGCGCCCGAAAACAGCTTCGACTTCGAAGCGACCTGGGCATGGACCTCCATGCCGATGACCACTTCCCAGTCGCCGGTCGCGCCCGCGATGAGATTTTTCGCCTTCGGCTTTTCAGCGACTTTCTGAGAACTCATTTTCCGCCTCCAGTCCGGGCCTTCATGGCGTAGCCGATAGCTGCATAGATAAAGCCGAAAATAAGAGACACGATGAACACGCCCGCCGCAGCGCGGCCGAGCGTCGGCGCGTCCCAGATGCGCAGCAACGTTACGATGTAAAGGAGCGCCGCGCCGGCCGCCGCACCGCCAAATCCGGCGATCAAAATCTTGGATTTATCGTCGGCGCGCTGGCCCAGCATAAATGCCACGATGATCGTTGCCGGATTGAAGATGCCGTAAAGCAGAACTTCTATTAATGGCACGTCAGGCTGGAAATCAGGCCCCACCGTTTGCTCCCGGCTTGTCATTGCTGTCCTGTACCTGACGAAGCTTCTCTTCCTCGTACTGTACGAACCAGCCGATCATGTTGCGCCACTGCGCGCCGACCATCTCGATCATCTCTGGCGGCATCTCCTTTTCCGCGGCCCGCGCTTTGACTCGATCGATGACCTGTTGAATGCGCCATTGAACGACGGCGCCTTCGCGCGTCGTCATCTTGAGTTGCCAAGCCCTGTCGACGTAGCCGTAGCGCTCGGAGATCAGGTCGACGAGAGCATTGTCGATGCGATCAATCTCGCTGCGCACCTGGGACATGTCTGCGCATTCCCACGGACGTTTTGGGTCCATGATCTTAGCCCTTCATCCACCATGCGTCCGGCACGGCGAACCGTCCGGCAGCGTCTTCAATGACCTGAGCGGTCCGGAACAACGTTTCCTCATCGAACGGCTTGCCGATGAGCTGCAGCCCAAGCGGCGTGCCTTGCGAGGAAAGTCCGCCCGGAATGGACATGCCCGGCAGACCGGCCATGTTCACCGTCACCGTGAATATGTCCTCTAGATACATCGCCAGCGGATCGCCAGACTTTTCGCCGAACGCGAACGCGGGCGACGGCGTCGTCGGCGTCAGCACGACATCGACGGAATTCCAGGCGTCGTCGAAATCCTTCTTGATGAGCGTGCGGACTTTTTGCGCCTTGAGATAATAGGCATCGTAATAGCCCGCAGAGAGCACATATGTGCCGATCAGAATGCGGCGGCGCACTTCCTTGCCGAAGCCGGCGGCGCGCGTCTTCTCGTACGTGTCGATCAGATTGTCGCCATTGACGCGCAGGCCGTATCGCATGCCGTCATAGCGCGCGAGGTTCGACGAACACTCGGCAGGCGCCACGATATAATATGCGGGAAGCGCATATTTAGTGTGCGGCAGCGAGATCTCGTGGATCGTCGCACCCGCAGATTTCAGCCAGGCGATGCCATCGTCCCAGAGCTTCTGAATCTCAGACGACATGCCGTCGACGCGATACTCTTTCGGAATGCCGACGCGCAGGCCCTTGACGCCCTTTCCAAGCGCCGCCTCGTAATCGGGAACGGGGGCATCGACCGACGTCGTATCCTTCGCATCGTGGCTTGCCATGGCTTTCAGCATCATCGCGCTGTCGCGTACGGTCTTCGCGATCGGCCCGGCCTGATCGAGCGAAGATGCGAATGCGACGATGCCCCAGCGCGAGCAACGGCCATACGTCGGCTTGATGCCGACTGTTCCCGTCAGCGCCGCGGGCTGGCGGATCGAACCGCCGGTGTCCGTTGCAGTTGCCGCCAAACAAAGGTTGGCAGCAACCGCCGACGACGAACCGCCCGACGAGCCGCCCGGAACGAGCTTATCGGTCGACGTCTTGCCGTCGGAACCTTTGCGCCGCCATGGGTTGACCACGTTGCCGAACGCGCTCGTCTCGTTCGATGAGCCCATGGCGAACTCGTCATTGTTGAGCTTGCCGAGCATCACAGCGCCGGCGTCCCACAAATTCAGCCCGACCGTTGATTCATACGTCGGCTTGAAATCGTCGAGGATCTTCGAGCAAGCCGTTGTCCGGATACCGTTCGTGCAGAAGAGATCCTTATTGCCGATGGGGAGGCCTTCGAGCGAACGCGCATTGCCTGCTGCGATCCGCTTGTCGCTCTCTTTCGCCTGCGCACGCGCATGCTCGGGCGTCGGCAAGACGTAGGCGTTAAGCGCCCCATTGCCCTTGTCGATTGCCGTCAGGAAGGCATCAGTTAGCTCAAGTGCCGTGAATGACTTCTTCTGAAGTCCGGCACGGGCTTCAGACATGGTGAGTTTGGTAAGATCGGTCACCGCTCGACTTTCCCTTTCAACCCTTTGCAGCGCTCATAAACCAGCGCCTCCGTTCCGCTTTTGACTTCAATGCGGTCGGCATCCAGACGCGTGAACATAACCGTCTGTGCGTATTCCTCTCCGCCTTCCGAGCACTGCATCTTGCCCTCGAAGACATTCGACTTCACTTGGCGCAGCGCTGCAAAATCGCAGCCGCCTTCCCAGCTTCCCGTGCCCTCGCGCGTCAACGTCAGCGGATAGGTGGCGATGTTCGGCGCGTCTTTGCCGTTTTGAATGTCTTCGAGCTTCTTGCATCCGGTGGTCGGCGAGTAGGTCCCGTCACCGACGAATGCAGCGTCGAGCTTCGTTTCCTCAGCCTGCGCCATCCCAGACGCCAGCATCACTGCTGCAACAGCAAGCAACGCACGAAACATGCGGTCACTCCACGACCTTGGGCACCACGAAGAAATTGTCTTCCGCCATCGGCGCGTTTGCCGTGATCAGGTCGGCGATCTCGCCGTCCGTCACGACATCGTCCCGCATCTTGAGCTTTTGATCGACGACGCGCGTCATCGGCTCGACCGCCGAGGTATCGACCTCATCGAGTTGCTTGACCCAGTCGAGAATGCCGGAAAGCTCCTTCTCGAGACCCTTGGCCTCCTCGTCGCTCACCTTGATCCGGGCGAGGCGCGCGATACGGCGAACGGTCGCTTCATCGACCTGCATGAAAAGTCCCTTCAAGACATCGGGGGATTGCGCCGCTCTCATAACCGGGCGAGCGCCACCAATGCAACCAGCGGCGGCATTCCGCAAGGGCCCAAGTCACGGAAACGGACCGGGAAAGCCGGATAAGGCCCCGTTGGCAATGCCATTTTGTCGCCGGACCTGCTAGAGCGTCGCGTCATGACCCTTTGCAGCCAAGATTAGGCGCCCAGTGACACAACCCTCCGTTTCCCCGCACCCGGGGCTAACTACAGAAGATCAGCAGCTCTTTCGCGACGCCACGACAGACCCGGGCCGCCTGATCGGTATCGACGCCGGGACGAAGACGCTGGGCCTCTCGCTGTCCGACGTGCGACGCACGATCGCGTCCCCGCTCGAAACGATCCGTCGGACAAAGTTCACGGCGGACGCCACCCGGCTGTTCGCCATTGTTGCCGAGCACGGCGTCTCCGGGTTTGTGCTCGGCTTGCCCCGCAACCTTGATGGCACCGAAGGCCCACGCGCCCAGGCGACCCGCGCGCTCGCCCGCAATCTCAATAAGTTGTCGCCGCTCCCGATTCTGCTCTGGGACGAACGCCTGACGACTGCCGAAGCCGAACGCATGCTCATTGACGCCGATCAGACCCGTAAACGCCGCGCAGAAGTTATCGACAAGCTGGCCGCCACCATCATCCTCCAAAGCGCCCTCGACCGCCTGAAGCACAAAACGTAGCAGACGACTGTATATCTACCGTCCTCGGGTCCACTTTCGGCAACATGAACCGTGACATTTCAGGCTCCGTTAAGGGGTTTGCGATTGATGTCGCGCCCAGAGCTTGCGGCCGCGCAAGACTCCCCCTATAGAAGCGCCTTTAATGACAATGAAATCGAACGCCAACGCGCTGAAAGTTTTTCCGCGCCGCCATTTGCTGACCTGCGAAGGCCTGTCAGCGAGTGAGATCAATTTTCTTCTCGATCTCGCTGACCGGAATGCAGATCACATCCGCAACAACGGCCGCAAGCGGCAAGTCCTCGCGGGCCGAACGCTGATCAATCTCTTCTTTGAGTCGTCAACCCGCACACAATCTTCCTTCGAGATGGCGGGCAAGCGCCTCAGCGCCGACGTGATGAACATGAACGTCGCGACATCGTCGGTCACGAAGGGTGAAACGCTCGTCGACACGGCCGTCACGCTCAACGCCATGCGGCCCGACATCATCGTCGTACGCCATCACGCGGCCGGTGCGGTCGAGCTTCTGTCTCAGAAAGTCGATTGCTCTGTCATCAATGCGGGAGATGGCGCGCACCAGCATCCGACGCAAGCTCTGCTCGATGCGCTGACGATCCGCCGCGCGAAAGGCCGCGTCGCTGGGCTGACGGTCGCAATCTGCGGCGACATTCTCCATTCCCGCGTCGCGCGTTCGAATATCAACGTTCTGAATGCGCTCGGCGCTCACGTCCGCCTCATCGCCCCGACAACGCTGCTGCCGTCCTCGCCTGAACGACTCGGCTGCGAAGTTTTCACCGATATGTGGAAGGGCATAGAAGGCGTCGATATCGTCATGATGCTACGCCTCCAGCGCGAGCGAATGGAAGCCTCCTACGTTCCTTCCAGCCGCGAATTCTTCCACTTTTTTGGCCTCGATCACGAAAAGCTCGCTCGCGCCAAGCCCGATGCCCTCGTCATGCATCCCGGGCCGATGAACCGCGGCGTCGAGATCGCCTCGACCGTTGCGGATCATTCCAGAAGCGTGATCCGCGAGCAGGTAGAAATGGGCGTTGCAGTTCGCATGGGCGTTCTTGAAGCCTTGTCAGCGCACCTTCCCGGCTTCGCGGAGGATGCGCCATGAGAAAGCCGATTGAAAAACCCAAAAGCGTCGGTCCCGCGACCGTATTCATCAACGCTCGCCTGATCGATCCGGCATCCAACCGTGACGAACCGGGCGGCCTTCTGGTCAAGGATGGTTTGATCGCCGATCTCGGCAGCCATCTACGCCGCAACGCGCCAGAAGGCGCGACGGTCATTGATTGCAAAGGTCACGTCCTGGCTCCGGGGTTAATCGACGCACAGGTGTTCACTGGCGAACCCGGCTACGAACATCGCGAAACGCTCAAGACCGCGAGCCACGCGGCAGCAGCAGGCGGCGTCACGACCATTGTCGTCATGCCGGACACCAATCCGGTGATCGATCAAGTCGCGCTCGTAGATTTCATTCAGCGCCGCGCCCGCGACAACGCCCTCGTCCACGTCCACACCATGGCGGCAATGACGAAAGGCCTACAGGGCGAGGAAATGACCGAAATCGGTCTATTGAAACGCGCGGGCGCCATCGCGTTCTCGAACGGCAAAGCAAGCGTGGTCAACACCCGCGTAATGCGCAACGTCCTGAGCTACTCCAAGGACTTCAGCGCCCTCGTCGTGCACCACACCGAAGACCCATATCTTTCCACCGGGGCGATGAACTCCGGCGAAGTCGCGGCGCGTCTCGGCCTCTCCGGCGTCTCCAAGATCTCTGAGACGATCATCCTCGAGCGCGACGTCCGGCTAGTCGAGATGACGGGCGGCCGCTATCACGCCGCGACCATCAGTTGCCAGGAAAGCCTGGACGTCATTAAAGCTGCCAAGGCCAAGAAACTGCCCGTGAGCTGCGGCGTCTCGATCAATCACCTGACGCTGAACGAAAACGACATCGGCCCCTACCGCACATTCTTTAAAGTCCGCCCGCCGCTGCGGCGCGAGGAAGACCGCGTTGCCATGGTGCAGGGTGTCGCCAACGGCGATATCGACATCATTGTATCTAGCCACGACCCGCAGGACGCCGACACAAAGAGGCGGCCGTTTTCGGAAGCCGCCGACGGCGCCGTGGGCCTCGAAACACTGCTCTCCGCCGCGCTCCGTCTGGTTCACTCCGGCGACATGACGCTGTCGGCCATGCTGAAAGCGCTGACCATCAATCCGGCGCGCCTTCTTGGCCTTCACTCTGGCCGACTTGCGAAAGGCTCCATCGCCGATCTCGTCCTTTTCGATCCCGGCGAACCATGGGTCGTGAACAAAGATCTGCTTCGATCGCGATCGAAGAACACGCCCTTCGATGAGGCCAAGATGCAAGGCCGCGTCTTGCGAACGATGGTCGCGGGCCAGACTGTCTATGAATACGCTGGCGTCGAACGCACCTAGGCATTACCTCTCTCGGCGACGCTCCATTTTGCAGCCGAGAGATTCCAGTCATGAGCTTGTTGTCACCCTTGGCTTTGCTGACGGACAACGGCTCATGGCAGCCGCACGTCGTGGCGGCACTTCTGGGGTATCTGCTGGGCTCCATTCCGTTCGGCCTGCTGCTGACGCGCGCTGCCGGACTGGGCGACATCCGCAGCATCGGTTCCGGCAATATCGGCGCCACCAACGTTCTTCGGACCGGCAACAAAAAGCTTGCAGCCGCGACGCTTCTGCTTGATGCCGCCAAAGGCGCCGCTGCCGTTCTGATCGCGCGCGCCTGGCTCGGCGAAACCGCCGCAATGGTCGCAGGCGTTGCAGCCTTCCTCGGACACATCTATCCGGTCTGGCTCGGCTTTAAAGGCGGCAAGGGTGTCGCGACGTATCTCGGCGTTCTGACTTCCCTCGCCTGGCAACTCGGTTTGCTTTTTGCCGTGCTTTGGCTTGCAGTTGCGAAAGTCGGCAAGATATCTTCACTCGCGGCCATCGTGGCAACTATATGCGTTCCGGTAGCCGCCTGGATTTGGGGCGAGCGCACGCTCGCCATCACCGTGACGCTGATGAGCATTGTCGTACTCATCAAGCATCGCGCCAATATCGAACGTCTGATGGCTGGGGAGGAGCCGCAGATTGGCTCTAAAACCTGATCAGCCAGAGCTTTTCAACCCCTCGCCGCCCGCCGCGGCGAACCTGACAGACGAAGAACGGATCGCCTGCCTGCGCTTGATCCGCTCAGAAAACGTCGGCCCCGTCACCTTTCGCGATCTGATCAATTATTACGGCGGTGCTGCAAAAGCGTTGGAGATCCTGCCTACTCTCTCACGACGCGGCGGCTCAGGACGCCCGATCCGCATCTGCCCAAAAGCCGACGCCGAGCGCGAACTCGCGACCGCTGCTCGCATCGGCGCAACGCCATTCTTCACTGTCGAGAGAGGCTATCCGGAGGTTCTGGCGGACGTCGAAGCACCACCGCCGATACTATATGTGAAAGGCGATCTGAACCTTTTGAAACGCCCCGCTATTGCGATCGTCGGATCGCGGCAATGCTCGGCAGCCGGCGTGCAATTGACCAGATTGTTTGCGGCCCAATTGGCAGAAGCAGGCTTCGTCATCGTATCCGGCCTTGCCCGCGGCATCGATAAAGCGGCGCACGAAGCGTCTTTGGCGAGCGGAACGGTTGCCGTGGTCGCCGGCGGTATCGACTGGGTCTATCCGCCGGAGCACGCCGACCTTCAGGCCCGCATCGGTTCGGAAGGTTGCCTCGTCTCGGAACGTCCTCCCGGACTGAAGCCCCGCGATAAAGACTTTCCCCGCCGAAATCGCGTCATTGCAGGCCTCGTCTATGGCGTCGTCATCATCGAGGCCGCCGCCCGCTCAGGCACACTCGTCACCGCCCGATACGCGAACGAACTCGGCCGCGAGGTCTTCGCCGTCCCGGGCCACCCGCTCGACCCGCGTGCAGAGGGCACCAACCGCCTGATCAAGCAGGGCGCCGCGCTGGTCACGGAGGTCTCAGATATTATCGATGTCCTGCAGCCGATCCTGGGACTTACAGAGCGCCGGTTCGATTTCGCCGGCCGAGAGCCGCAGCCAGTAGCCCAGCCATCAATGCCCGCGGCCGCGCCCGAGATGGCGTCCGAAGATGTCCTGAATGCCGTTCTGACGGCCCTAGGACCCGCGCCCGTCGCGACGGATGCAATCGCCCGGCAGACGGGGCTCCACGTCCAGGCCGTCCAGGTGGCGCTCCTTGAGCTCGATCTGGCAGGGCGCATCGAACGGCAGGGGCAAAGCCTCGTCGCCCTCAAGACGACCGCGAACGGGGCCTAGGCAGCTTGCTCTTATACTATTTAAGAGCTTTGCCGCCTCGTTTCGCGCCGCGCCTCGGCATGCGAAATCGCCAGCATCCGAGACAGCTTCCTATACCCCTGCTGATCCGCCATCACTTTCAATTCCCTCAGTAAATCAGCGAGATATTCAAGCCGTTCTCGCTTGTCCTCCCCCGAAGCGTCAGAAATCCGATTATGATGCAAATCGCTCATTGTGCTTGTGATCATTCCCGCCACCATCCATATCCCGAGGACAGCTTACTCGCGAAATAGTGGTAATATCAACAAAAATACAATTTTAAATTGAAAGTGCGGGGATTTGACAGCGCCGCGACGATCAACCATGTTCCCGGCCCGCCGGGCGGCTGAGATGAAGCCCGTCAATCCGCTGCAACTGCGGGTTTAACGGCGTGAGGAGCGAAATCGCCAGATGAACGTCGTCATCGTCGAATCCGCCGCTAAGGCCAAGACGATCAATAAATATTTGGGTTCGGGTTACAAGGTCATCGCGTCCTACGGGCACGTGCGCGATCTGCCCCCCAAAGATGGCTCGGTCGAGCCGGATCATGATTTCAACATGCACTGGGAAGTCGATACGAAGTCCCAGAAAATCATGCGCGAAATCGCCGAAGCCGTGAAAAAGGCCGACAAGCTGATCCTGGCAACCGACCCCGATCGTGAAGGCGAAGCGATCTCCTGGCACATCCTGCAAATTCTCAATCAGAAGAAGGCGCTCGGCAAAAATACCGAGGTTGAGCGCGTAGCCTTCAACGCCATTACCAAGCAGTCGATCCTGGCCGCGCTGAAAGAGCCGCGGCAGATCGATGAGCCTCTGGTCGACGCCTATCTCGCCCGCCGGGCACTGGATTATCTCGTTGGTTTTACGCTGTCGCCGGTCCTATGGCGCAAGCTTCCAGGCTCGCGCTCGGCTGGCCGCGTCCAATCGGTGGCGCTTCGTTTGGTTTGCGACCGCGAAGCCGAGATCGAGGCGTTCAAAACCGAAGAATACTGGACGATCGAAGCGCTCCTTTCGACCGCCAAGAATGAAGACGTCCGCTCGCGCCTCGTCGCCATTGACGGCACGGCGCTGAAGAAGCTCGATATTAAAGACGAAGCGACCGCGACCGCGATCCGCAAGGCGCTCATTGGCCAGGACTTCCGCATCGCGTCGGTCGAGAAGAAGGCGACGAAGCGCAATCCGTTTCCGCCGTTCACGACATCCACGCTGCAGATGGACGCCTCTCGCAAACTCGGCTTCTCGGCCAAGCAAACGATGCAGATTGCCCAGCGCCTCTACGAAGGCGTCGACATCGGCGGAGAGACGGTCGGCCTCATTACTTATATGCGAACCGACGGCGTCCAGATCGTACCAGAGGCCGTGAGCCAAATCCGCGACGTTATCTCGGCTGAGTACGGCAAAAACTACACGCCGTTCGCGCGCGAATACAAAACCAAGGCCAAGAACGCGCAGGAAGCGCACGAAGCGATCCGCCCGACCGATCCGCGGCGCAAGCCCGACCAGGTCCGCAAGCATCTCGAAAAGGATCAGGCCGCGCTTTACGACCTGATTTGGAAGCGCACCATCGCCAGCCAGATGGCAGCGGCCGACATCGAGCAGACAACGGCGGAAATCGAGGTCAAAGGTTCAGACGGCAAGGCCTATGGCTTGCGTGCCAACGGCTCGGTTCTGATGTTCGACGGCTTCCTCAAGGTCTACGAGGAAGGCCGCGATGACCGCGTCCGCACCATCGAAAAGGGCAAGGACGACACCTCCGACGAGGACGACGATAGCCGCCGTCTGCCGCCGCTCGCAGTCGGCGATCGCCTGAAAGACAAAGAGATCAGCGCCGACCAGCATTTCACGCAGCCGCCGCCGCGCTTCTCCGAAGCGACCCTGGTGAAGCGCATGGAAGAGCTCGGCATCGGCCGTCCGTCGACTTACGCATCGACCATGGCCGTTCTGGTTGACCGCGATTACGTTCGCATCGAAAAAAAGCGCCTGATCCCGGAAGACAAAGGCCGTCTTGTCATCGCGTTCCTCGAAAGCTTCTTCAAGCGCTACGTCGAATACGATTTCACCGCCGACCTCGAAGAAAAGCTCGACCTCATCTCGAACGACGAGCTGGAATACAAACAGGTGCTGCGCGACTTCTGGCGCGACTTCATGGCGGCCGTCGGCGAGATCAAGGATCTGCGCGTCGGCGACGTTCTTGAAGCACTGAATGAAATGCTCGGCCCGCACGTCTTCCCCGACAAGGGCGACGGCAGCGACCCGCGCCTATGTCCCAAGTGCGGTTCAGGGCGCCTCAGCCTGAAGATTTCCGGCAAGTATGGAGCCTTCATCGGCTGCGGAAATTACCCCGAGTGCAACTATACTCGTCAGCTGACGCAAAGCTCCGACGGCGACGCGGCGGCACTCGACGGCAAGATCCTCGGTTACAACGACGACGGCCTTGCTGTCACGATGAAGACCGGACGTTTCGGGCCTTACATCCAGCTCGGCGAGGCCGAAGGCGATGAAAAGCCCAAGCGCTCGAGCATCCCCAAAGGCATCGATGCCGCCACACTCGATTTCGAACGCGCGATGCAGCTCCTCTCGCTGCCACGCGACGTCGGCGAACATCCTGACGAAGGCGGCATGATTACAGCCGGCCTCGGCCGTTTTGGGCCATTCATCGTACATGAGAAGGACGGCGCGAAAACGTACGTCAACCTTGAAAGCCTGGAAGACGTCTTCACGATCGGCCTCAATCGCGCCGTCACGCTCATTGCTGAAAAGCGCGCAGGCGGCGGCAAGAGCCGCTTCCAGCGCAACGCACCGAAGGTCGTTAAAGACCTCGGCGTGCACCCGAGCGAAGGCGGAGCCGTGCAGGTGCTCGAAGGCCGTTACGGTCCCTACGTCACGCACAACAAGGTCAATGCCACGGTTCCCAAGGCGAAGAACCCGGCCGAGCTGACGATGGACGACGCGTTGGCGCTGATCGCAGAACGCATCGCGAATGGCGGCGGCAAGAAGGGCAAGCCCGCGCGCGGCTCCAAGGCGAAAGCCGCAAAGGAAGACAAGCCCGCTAAAGCGCCGAAAGCTGCAAAGGATGCCGCACCGAAAGCGGTAAAGAAGCCGGCCGCCGCGAAAGCCTCAGCGCCAAAAGCAGCCAAACCCCCGGCAAAGAAAACCGCGACAGAATCCGCTGGAACCAAAAAGCTCGCGAGGGCAAAAGCCTGACCGCAAAACGACGAGGCGCAAAGGTGGCCCGCAAATCGAGCCCGGCGCGGGCTCCGGCAGACGGCGGTCTGCCGAGCAAGGAGCAAATTCTTGAGTTTCTCAACTCTGCTACGGGCAAAGCCGGCAAGCGCGAGATCGCGCGAGCTTTCGGCGTCTCTGGCGGAGCAAAGATCGCACTAAAGCGCCTGCTCGCAGAAATGGCGGAAGAAGGCTCGGTCGCGGGCGACAAGAAACATTTGCGCGAAAAGGGCAAGCTGCCGCCCGTCACGACGCTCGAAGTCACCGGCCGTGACGACGACGGCGACTTGATCGCCAAACCGCTGCAATGGGAAGAATCCGACGGCAAGCGACCGGTCGTCCGCGTTATCGCGACCCGCGACGGGCGGGAAGCCGAAATCGGCATCGGCGATCACATTCTCGCCCGCCTGCAAAAGCTGCCACGCGGCAGCGGTCTCGCCACCTACGAAGCTACGCCGATCAAGAAGCTGCCGCGCGAAAAGCGCCGGCTGCTCGGTATCTTCCGCGCCTCAAAGCGCGGCGGAGGCACCATCGAACCAATCGACCGCAAGGAATTGAAGAGCTGGCCAATCCTACCCGATGACGTCGGCGGCGCCGAAGATGGCGACCTCGTGCGCTTCCAGCTCAATCGCCGCGGGCGCTTTGCGACACCACGCGCCGAGATCGTCGAAAGCCTCGGTAATCCAGACGATCAGCGCAAGATTTCGCTCATCGCCATTCACGCCCATGGCATCCCTGAAGATTTTCCCGAATCCGTCCTGCAAGAAAGCGAGACGCTCCCGCCACCGAAGATGGACGGCCGCACGGATCTGAGGAACGTGCCGCTCCTGACGATCGACCCGATCGATGCCCGTGACCATGACGATGCGGTCCACGCGGAGCCCGACTCCGATCCGAAAAATTCCGGCGGTTTCATCGTCACCGTTGCTATCGCCGACGTTGCCCATTACATCCGACCGGGATCGAAGCTCGACCGCGAAGCGCAACTGCGCGGCAATTCGGTCTATTTTCCCGATCGCGTCGTGCCGATGCTCCCGGAGAAGATTTCAAACGATCTCTGTTCGTTACGCGAGCTTGAGGAACGCCCGTGCCTCGCGGTGCGAATGATCTTCGACAAGCACGGCGAGAAACGAAAGCACACGTTTCTTCGCGCCATGATGAAGTCGGCGGCGAAGCTCTCGTATCAGGAAGCACAAGCCGCCATCGACGGCGATCCGTCCGACAAATGCCAGCCGCTGATGGAGGGCGCATTGCTGCCGCTGTGGGCCGCCTATCGCGCTGTCTCCAAAGCCCGCGACAGTCGTGGCCCGCTCGACCTCGACCTGCCCGAGCGCAAAATCGTCCTCGACGAGCAAGGCAAGGTCGCGCGCGTTGTCACGCCGGAGCGGCTAGAAGCTCATCGCCTCATCGAAGAATTCATGATCCAGGCGAACGTCGCAGCCGCCGAGACGCTCGAAGAAAAGCGGCTTCCACTCGTCTATCGCGTCCACGACCAGCCGAGCCCGGAGAAGCTCAAAGGCTTGCGCGACTTCCTCGAAACGCTCGACATGAAAATCCCGCACGCGGGCGCGCTGAAGCCTGAAGCCTTCAATCGCGTTCTGGAGCAGGCGAAAGACCTGCCAGTGCCGGATCTCATCAGCGAGGTAATCCTGCGCTCGCAATCGCAAGCCGAATACAATCCGAAGAACATCGGCCACTTTGGCTTGAACCTCGTCCGCTATGCACACTTCACATCACCCATCCGCCGCTACGCCGACTTGATCGTCCACCGTGCGCTGATCCGTGCCTTGAACCTCGGCCACGACGGCTTGACTGATGACGAAATCCCCCGCCTCGCGAGCGTCGCCAAAGCCATCTCCGACACTGAGCGGCGCGCCATGTCCGCCGAGCGTGAAACGACCGACCGCCTGATCGCCGCTCACCTTGCCGATCGCATTGGCGTGACGTTCACGGCAAGGATCGCAGGCGTAACCCGTTCGGGTTTATTCGTCCGTCTGAAGGATACCGGCGCCGACGGCTATATCCCCATCGGAAGCCTTGGAAACGATTACTATCACCACGTCGAAGCCGCGCACGCGCTGATCGGCGCCCGATCCGGTGAAGGCTATCGTTTGGGCGACACCGTTGAAGTCCGCCTGCTTGAGGCAATTCCCTCGGCGGGCGCCTTGCGCTTCGAAATGCTCACAGAGCCTTCGGCCGGCAACTTCGGCTCGGGAAAACAGGTCCGGCGCCACACGGGCGGCAAACGAAAATTCGGAAAACTCCGAGGCCAACGGCGCTAACAGCGGATCAAGTAGCCACCTTGACCTCAGCGTTGGAAAACCCCATCACCTAACCATGGCCAACACAGCCGATAAAACTTCCGATGCCGATAGCCATGCAGATCGCAATCCGTGGCAAGCGGTGAGGCGCGGCTGGAGCGAGCGCTGCCCATGCTGTGGCAGTGGTCGGATCTACGGTAAATATCTCAAAGTCAACGATGTCTGCTCCGATTGCGGCACCGAGCTTTTCCATCAGCGCGCCGACGATGCCCCGCCCTACTTCGTCATGACGATCACCGCGCACGTCATCGTGGCAGGCATTCTGATCACCGAACAACTCTATTCGCCGCCCACCTGGGTGCAGCTTTCAATCTGGATGCCGGCGCTGGTCATACTCAGCCTCTGGCTGCTGCCGCGCGTCAAAGGCGCGTTGATCGGGTATCAATGGGCGCTGCGCATGCATGGGTTCGGCGACCCGAGCCTCGACGAGCCGGAGAACTGGCCACCGCCTCCGGCCGAGACGGGCACACGGTAACGAGCCGTCAATGTCCGGGGGGCCTCTAGAAAATTCAATATCCGAAGTTCCTATTCGCGACGCCGCGTGCCTGCTCGTTGCCGACCTCAGCGGCGCCGAACCCAAACTGCTGATGGGACGCCGTCACGCCGATCAGGTCTTCTTGCCCAACAAGTGGGTCTTCCCCGGCGGCCGCGTAGAAGACGACGATCGCCATTTCGCGAAGCAGTTCGCGGGACAATTCTCGCCCGCTGATCTGGCAGATGAAATAAAACCTTTTGCGCTCGCAGGCATTCGCGAACTTTTCGAGGAGACAGGACTGCTGATCGGCGGAAAAGGCCCAACACCCGCAGGCTTGCCCGCATGGGCGTTGTTCGCCACTTCGGGGTACGCGCCTACTCCTGTGAATCTGTTTCCCTTTGCGCGCGCAATAACGCCGCCTGGCCGTGTGCGCCGCTACGACACCTGGTTCTTCCTTACAAGTTCCGGAGCAATATCTGCTGATCGCTTTGCAACGGACGATGAGCTGCTCGATCTCGGATGGTTTACGCTGTCGGAAGCAGCTGCACTCGATCTGCCGAACATCACAAGACTGGTGCTTAACGACGTTACCGAACGTCTCGAAGTTAAACACGCGTTTTGCAACGTCGCCGAACACCTGCCGTTCTACTATTCCGCGGGCTTATCCTTCCACCGCGACCTGATATCGTGTAAAGTCGCACCTCCGATGCCTTGACACGGCAAAGTTGGCGCGTATGTTGCGCGCTTCCTGGCCAAGGTTTCTTGGCATTTTTCACTTAAGGCCACGATCCATGGCAAAGCCAGTCACACAGAAAATCAAATTGTTGTCGTCTGCCGGCACCGGCTTCTTCTACGTCACGAAGAAAAACCCGCGCACGGCTACCGAAAAGCTTGTTTTCAAGAAGTACGATCCCGTTGCGCGCAAGCACGTGGAATTCAAAGAAACAAAAATTAAATAAACCGTGCTGTTGCTCGGCCGCCTAAGGCTGAACTTGACGGAAATCAATAGAGTTGAGGAAGCTCTGGCTGTTGATGTGGCCAGGGCTTAAAGCAAACTCGGCAGCGGGGTAAATCGTTCCGAGACAGCTTCGCAACCCTGGCCACGACCGGGCGAGGTTCAAAGAGGGCGTTGTTCCCCACCCAGCTTCGCGATCGATCCTCCGCAACCGTTCGAGGAGGCCACTCGTGTGGTCGCTTGGTTCGATCATACCCACTCTACCAGGCTATGCGGCGGGCCCGATAGCGCGGGATTCGTGATCGCCAACTCACAGCTAATGCCCGCAAGGTTGACGTTAAACGCGCAAGAATTCCTGTGTATCCCCACTTAGACGCGTAGATTGGTGCCAGATTACGACGCGGAAAGCAACTACTGCTTTACTGTGTCGTCCGCGCTACGATTCATCGAGGTGTGGCTTTATGCCATTTGCGACCAAAAAATTAAAAAAGCTTCGCAATTTCCGCAAGTTAGACGACGATCGCGCCGTTCTCGCAACGCAGCTTGCCCCGGAAGCCACGTGACTTGCGCCAAAAGTCTCATTCAGGCGGCATCGACCACGACGCGATTTCGGCCGCGTCTCTTGGCGGCATAGAGTGCACTATCAGCACGCTTGAACATCGTCTCCGGAGTATCGTCCGCAGTCTCCAGCGTGCCGATCCCGACGCTCGCCGTCACGCGGATGTTCTGCCCCTCTCCGATCCGAAACTCATCGGACGCTACACACGCACGCAGCCGCTCCCCGACCTGATAGGCATGGGTTAGATCGGTGTCCGGCATAATGATGACGAACTCTTCGCCCCCGAACCGGCAGGCAAGATCGATCCCGCGCGTATTGCGCCGCAAGCGCACGGAAAACTCTCTGAGCACTTCATCGCCGACATCATGACCGTAAGTATCATTGACGTTTTTAAAGTGATCGATGTCGGCAACCAGCATCGACAGGCTGCGGCCAGTCCGAACTGCTTCAGAAACGAGCGTTCGCAAATGGCCTTCCATGTAGCGTCGGTTGTGCAACCCCGTGAGCGAATCGGTAATCGACAGCTCGACGCTTTCCGCGAGCCGATGGCGAAGAAAATCGGAATGCCGCTTCCGCTTGATCTGTGTTTTGACACGCGCCAGCAGCTCATGGCGATCGATCGGACGCATCAGATAGTCGTTAACGCCCATATCAAGGCCGCGCAGCAGGCGCGCCTCGTCGCCAGGCTCGACAAGCATGATGACCGGCAAATGCCGCGTGCGTTCGAGCGACCTGACCTGAGAGCAAAGCCGCAATCCGTCCGAGCCACTCAGTGAAAGGCTGACGATGAGCAGATCGAACCCGCCCTCAGCGAGCCGAACGAGCGCTGTTTGAGCATCTCGTTCGAGATGGGCGTCGTTTGCACGCGACAACACCTCGAGCAGACGCGTCGCCGAACGCTCGTGATCGTCGACGAGCATCACGCGTCCCGTCCGCGCCGTCAGCGCGCGCGCGAGCGAGCCGTCGTCGGGAATGCCCATGGTTCTGCCCGTCGATGCGCGCATCATCATTTCGTCATTCAGCATCTTGAGACGCGCAAGGTTCCTGACGCGTGTCACGAGCGCGATGTCATCGACCGGCTTGGTGAGGAAATCGTCGGCGCCGCTTTCCAGCCCAAGAACCTTATCGGATGGCTGATCGAGGGCCGTAACCATGACGACCGGTATGTGGTGCGTGAGATGACTGCCTTTGATGCGTCGGCACGTTTCGAAGCCATCCATACCCGGCATCATGACATCGAGAAGCACGACGTCGACGCTCTCCTGCTCAAGGATGTCGAGCGCCTGTTGTCCGCTGTTTGCCGTGACAACTTCGAAATATTCCGCCTGAAGCCTCGCCTCGAGAAGCTTCACGTTGGCCAGAATGTCATCGACGACTAGAACACGAGCGGTCATGGGCTGAAAAATCTTTGAACGATACTAAGCCTTCGATGCACCGATAAATTTCCGGACGGTTTCGAGGAAGGACGTTACGGAAATCGGTTTCGAGATATACGCTTCGCAACCGCCCGAACGGATACGTTCTTCATCGCCTTTCATCGCGAAGGCCGTAACCGCGACAATGGGGATTCGGCAAAGTGCGTCGTCGTCCTTCAGCCAGCGCGTGACTTCCAGCCCGGACACTTCCGGCAGCTGGATGTCCATCAGGATGAGGTCTGGGCGATGCTTGCGCGCGAGTTCGAGAGCCTCGAAACCGTTCCGCGTCTGAATTGTCTGATAACCATGCGCGACAAGGAGATCATTGAAGAGCTTCATGTTGAGCTCGTTGTCTTCAACGATCAGGACCGACTGCGCACCGAGCCGTGGCTCGGGCGAACGACGCTCGACGCTCATTCCCGTTTCCTGATACGTCATAGCAACCGCCTAGGCTCCTTGCGGCCGTTGTGCACCGATTCTCGGTTGAATTGGCGCTCGACTTTGCCCCTGAAAGCGGTAACCAACAGTTAACGACACCTCGACGTTTAGGTAACCATATGTTCCGATCGAAGCCCGCGCGATTGACCGAGGAACGGGCAGAAGCACTGGCGTTGCAGATACTGACGTACGTGCTTACCGACACCAAGCAGATATCGCGCTTTTTGGCGCTGACCGGAAGCGACCCGCAAGACCTCCGAAACATCGCCACGTCGCGCGAGTTGCAGCTCGCGACGCTTGAGTTTCTATTGTCGGATGAAGGACTTCTTCTGGCCTTCTGCCAGGAGCACGGAATCGATCCGGCGCTGATCGCACCAGCTCATCAGCTTCTCGCCGGTCCGATACACGATTGAATGCTTATTTCGTGGGGGTCGTCGCTGCGGGGCACTTGCCAGGTTCAAGGAACGTCAGCTCCTTGAGATCGCCCTTGATCGAAAATTCACCGTAATCAATCTTAAGGTCGCTCGTGACGCCGTTCTCGAAATAGCGGAACGACAGCTCGTAAGCGGGCGTCTGGTCTTCGTGTTCTTTGCCAGCGTCGAAATAGCTGATCGTCATCGGCCAGGATTCGACTTTCGCCAGCTGATCGGCACCCTTGAACGTGCCGACAGACGCATCAGGTCCAGTCCCGAACTTCTGGCCGATGATTGTATTGGTCAGGTAGTATTTCTCGCCCTTCTCCGAACCGTCGTAGAGATTGGCGGTGAACATCTTCACGCCGCTCTTGGCCGCCTGGACCAAAGTCGAAGCATGTTGCATCGGGAAATAAATGTCGGTCGGCAGCGATAGTCGTTTCTTGGCGGGCTTCACGAGATCGACACCGACAACAGGCGTCGCGCCCTTTGTCCTTAGCGCATCGCCCTGGCTCGAATCCGCCAGCTCATCATTCTGATATTGCGTCGAAGAAAAACGGAGCTTCTTTGCGTCAGCCTCTTCCCAACTCGAATTTCTAAGATCGCTGACTGTCTCGACGCCGTCCTGGTTCGTCATGACAGTGACGAAGCGCATGTTCTGCGTATAGCCCTCGCACGGCGAGCCTTTAAGCTCATAAACCATCCGGCCAACGATTCCGGTGACGCCGGAGCCCGCCGACGCATCGCCCAACGAGAGATCGTATACGGCGCGATGCGGTGAGAACGGCACAAGGTCTGCCGCCGCTGCGGACCGGCTCGCCGTTCCTGACGCAAGGCCCGCTACCAGGGTCGAAAGCGCTATCAAAGCGTAGCCAAAACGGGTCGTCATCGAACTCAGCTCGCTCTCAGGGCGGAAAAGGCTATAGGTACCGCAAACAAGGTAGCAGATAAAGCATTTACAAAAGGGCGTTGCGACGGCCACAAGCTACTGAACAACCTAAACATCGAGTAATCTTTCAATGACCTCCATCGAACAGCGGCTTGCAGAACTGGGCTTGAAACTCCCCGAAGCTCCGCAACCCGTCGCCAATTACGTGCCGTTTCTCATTTCGGGCGATCAGCTCTTCATCTCCGGTCAGGTCGCCAAGGACGGGGCAGGCCGCATTCTGTCGGGAACGCTCGGCGCTGGTGTCTTGATCGAGGAAGGCCAGGAAGCCGCCCGCCATTGCGCGCTCAACCTGCTCGCACAGGCTAAAGCCGCGCTTGGCGATCTCGGCCGCATCGTGCAAGTCCTGAGGCTGACGGGTTTCGTCGCATCCACGCCTGACTTCTACGATCAGCCGAAAGTCATTAATGGCGCCTCCGACTTGATGGTAGCCGCTCTGGGCGATGCAGGCCGCCACACCCGTTCCGCCGTCGGCGTCGCGAGCCTGCCGCTGAATGCTTGCGTCGAGATCGACGCCATCTTCAAGGTGCGCTGACGTCATGGCCGATCATACCGCGTTTTTCCGGCCCGTTGCTCACCGTGGGCTGCACGACAGCAAGCGCGGCATTATCGAAAATACCGGCCCCGCCTTCGAAGCGGCAATCGCGGCCGGTTACGGCATCGAATGTGATATTCGATCGATCAAGCGCGGCGTTCCGGTCGTTTTTCATGACGAGACGCTGCAACGGCTCGTCGGCAGTCGAGGCCTCGTTGCCGATCTCAAGGAAAGCGACCTCAAGACGCTGCGCCACCGAGAAAGCGACACACCAATTCTCACGCTCGCTGCGCTTCTCGATCTGGTGGCTGGACGTGTGCCGCTCCTGATCGAGATCAAAAGCGAATGGGAGCCACCGAACAAAGCATTCATCGCCAATATTGCTGCAGCCGTCGCCGCGTATCCCGGGCCCATCGCATTGATGTCGTTCGACCCGGCGGTGATGGTCGCGATAAGGACAGCGGCGCCTGAGATCCTTCGCGGTATGGTCTCCGGCAGCTACGTAGGACCCGGCTGGTGGCCGCGCAAGATCGGCAAGGCCCGCGCCAAGGATCTTCGCGACCTCCTGGAATCGGGCGCTGTCGCACCGGATTTCTACGCCTACGAAGTCGATGCGCTGCCGACGCCGGTGACCGAATTCGTGCGTCGCACGTTGGGCCTGCCGGTCTTCACTTGGACAGTGCGCACAGCCAAGCAGCGCCGCATTGCCGAAACATGGGCCGACGCCATGATCTTCGAAGGCTTCCGGCCTGAATAGCCCGGCCCGCGACATCGCGCGCGGCCAGGGTCGCGCGAGACAGCCCTGCCGTGCAATCGCTTTGATCCTATATCAAGACGTTGCATAGATTTTGGGTAGGCGCGACAACGGACCGAATGCCGATATTTTCCGACACTGCCGTCAATCTAGTCCCTTCGATCGCGACGCTAAATGCCGCGCAGTGGGACGCATGCGCCAATCCCGATCCAGCGATCTTCAACCCGTTTGTCAGCCACGCCTTCCTTAAGGCCTTGGAGGATTCGCATGCTGTCGGCCGGCAAACCGGCTGGCTGCCGCGTCACCTGGTCATCAACGATGATGCCGGAAACATCACCGCCGCTGCGCCCGCCTACGTCAAATCGCACAGCCAGGGCGAATACGTTTTCGATCACGGATGGGCCGACGCTTATGAGCACGCAGGCGGCCGCTACTATCCAAAACTCCAGATCGCAGTGCCGTTTACGCCAGTTCCCGGCCCGCGCCTTCTCGTGAAGCCCGGCGCATCCAGCGACGAGCAGGTGCTCGCAGCCGCTATAATCGAAGTCGTGCGTCAGGGCGGGTTGTCGTCCGCCCATCTGACATTCCTGAATGCCGAAACGGCCGCACGTCTGAAAGAGTTCGGCTTCCTCACCCGCGTCGGCCAGCAGTTCCATTGGCAGAACGACGGTTACGCATCGTTCGACGATTTTCTGGTATCGCTGGCCTCGCGCAAACGCAAAGCTGTCAGAAAGGAACGGCAAGCGGCCCTCGCGCCCGGCATCGAGATCGAACAGATCTCCGGCAAAGACATCACCGAAGATCATTGGGACGCGATGTTCACGTTCTACATGGACACCGGCAATCGCAAGTGGGGGCGCCCTTACCTCAACCGCACGTTCTTTACGCTGCTGGGCGAGACGATGGCCGAGCATTGCCTACTCGTCTTCGCCAAACGCGACGGCCAGTACATCGCCGGCGCTCTCAACCTGATCGGCGGCGATTGCCTTTATGGCCGCTATTGGGGCGCCACGGAGCATCATCCGGCTCTGCATTTCGAGGTCTGCTACTATCAGGCCATCGATTATGCCATCACCAATAAGCTGCCGCGCGTCGAAGCGGGCGCCCAGGGCGAGCATAAGCTCGCACGCGGCTATCTGCCGGTCGAAACCTATTCGGCCCACTGGATCGCCGATCCATCCCTCCGCCGAGCCGTCGAGCGTTTCCTCCTGCAGGAGCGTGAGGCCGTCGCCCAGATGAATGCCGACTTGACCGAAATGGGTCCCTATCGCAAAGACGAGGCTTGAAGCGGCCCCGGCCGGGTGCCGCGATACCGGGCCGAGCGAACACCATGTCCTACGACAATTCCAACATCTTCGCGAAAATCCTGCGCGGCGAGATCCCGTGCCACAAGGTCTACGAGGATGACGACGCCATCGTCTTCATGGATGTGATGCCCCAAACGTCGGGCCACACGCTGGTTGTTCCAAAAGCGCCGTCGCGCAACCTGCTTGATGCCGATCCGACTGTGCTCGCGAAAATCATCCCGCTTGTGCAGAAGGTCTCCATCGCTGCCAAAGCCGCCTTCGAAGCCGACGGCATCAGCATCGCCCAATTCAACGAACCGGCCGGCGGGCAGACGGTATTTCACCTGCATTTCCATGTTATGCCGCGCTACGACGGCCAGCCCCTGCAGTTACACGCGCGCCAGATGGAAGACGCCGCCATCCTGGCAGCCAATGCCGAGAAGCTCAAAGCGGCGCTGGCGTAGCTTCACTGGACGACGGGCCGGATCTCCCCTTCACAGCACGCCGTCCCACGCCTACCTCTATGCGGGTAAGGAGGTGTGCCATGTCCGTCGTCCTTATTATCGGTGCGAGTAGCGGGATCGGCTACGAAGCCGTGAAAGCCGCGCTCTCAGCGGGGCACGATGTCCGCGCATTCTCCCGCTCGGCAAAGAACATATCGATCAGCGACCCCAAACTCGTGAAGCTCAACGGTGATGCGCGCTCGAGTTCCGATGTCGGCGCCGCAATGCAAGGCGTGGACGCTGTCATTCAATCGCTCGGCGTCAAAACACTCAGCGAACTTGCCTTCGGCACGACGATTTTCTCCGAAGCGACGCGCGTTATGGTCGACAGGATGCAGCAGACCGGCGTTCGCCGCCTTGTCATGGTGACTGGCGTCGGCGCCGGAAACAGTCGTGGGCGCATTCACCCTCTCTATGATTACGTGATGTTTCCGCTGTTCCTGCAGCGCGTTTATGCCGACAAAGATATCGCCGAAGATATCGTTCAGAAAAGCAACCTTGACTGGACGATCGTCCGGCCGGGATTGCTGACAAATGCGCCGGCCAAGAAGCGGTATAAGGTTCTAAACGACATGAAGGACTGGCGCGGAGGCGCAATATCCCGCGCCGATGTTGCCGACTACATGGTCAAAAGCCTTGCCGACCCGGCGACGTACGGGAAAACGCCGATCCTCGTCGATTGACTTTGCTCCAAACAAAAAGCACGGGAGAGCGCTCCCGTGCTTTCTATTTTCTTGGCAGCAGACGTCGCGATTACTCGTCCTTCTTCTTCCGCGGCACGCTTGGCACCGCGCCCGATCCGTTGGGCTTTTCGCCCTTCTCCTTGGGACCGGGAAGCGCCTTCTTCGGCGCGGCATCGGCCAGAACCGGCTGCGGGCCATCGTCATCATCGGTCTCTTCGTCGTCCGGCGTCTTCACCTTCTTGGAAGGATCGAGCGGAAGGAAGTCGAACGTCAGCATTCGATCTGGGCCCTTGCCGGCGACAAGCACCTTGACCGTGCCGCCGTTTTCAAGCTTGCCGAACAGCAGTTCTTCGGCCAGCGGCTTCTTGATGTACTCCTGGATCACTCGCGCCAGCGGACGGGCACCGAACTTGTCGTCGTAGCCCTTCTCCGCGAGCCAGCGCGTCGCCTCATCCGAAAGCTCGATCGAAACGCCGCGATCCGCGAGCTGCGCTTCGAGCTGGAAGATGAACTTCTCGACGACCTGGGCGATAATCTCGGGCGACAGTCCGGCAAACGGCACGACGGCATCGAGACGATTGCGGAACTCGGGCGTGAACAGTTTCGCCACGGCTTCCGTATCCTCGCCCTCGCGCTTCGCTCGGTTGAATCCCATCGGCGGCTTGGCCATGTCCGACGCACCTGCATTCGTCGTCATGATCAGAACGACGTTGCGGAAATCGACCGACTTGCCGTTGTGATCCGTCAACTTGCCGTGATCCATGACCTGCAACAGGATGTTGAACAGGTCCGGATGCGCCTTCTCGATCTCATCGAGCAGCAACACGCAATGCGGATGCTGATCGATGCCGTCGGTCAAGAGACCACCCTGGTCAAAACCAACGTAACCCGGAGGCGCGCCGATCAGACGGGAAACCGTGTGCTTCTCCATGTACTCGGACATGTCGAAGCGCAGTAGCTCGACGCCCATCAGGTTCGCAAGCTGCTTGGCAACTTCCGTCTTGCCGACGCCGGTGGGGCCGGAGAACAGATAGCAGCCGATCGGCTTCTCGGGCTCACGCAAACCGGCACGTGCCAGCTTGATCGCGCTCGAAAGAGCTTCAATCGCCTTGTCCTGACCGAATACAAGCCGTTTCAGGTCGCGCCCGATGTGAGCGAGAACTTCGGCGTCGCTCTTTGTGACGGTCTTCGGCGGAATGCGAGCCATCGTTGCGACGGTCGCCTCGATCTCCTTGGTGGTGATCTTCTTCTTCCGCTTGCTTTCCGGCAGCAGCATCTGCGACGCGCCGGTTTCGTCGATCACGTCGATCGCCTTATCCGGCAGCTTCCGGTCGTGGATGTACTTAGCCGATAGCTCGACCGCAGCCTTAACGGCTTCGTTCGTGTACTTGATCTTGTGGTAGTCCTCGAAGACCGACTTCAGACCTTTCAGGATCTCGATAGCATCCTCTACAGACGGCTCTTTGACGTCGATCTTCTGGAACCGACGAACGAGAGCACGATCCTTCTCGAAGTGCTGGCGATACTCCTTGTAGGTCGTCGATCCGATGCAGCGCAGCGCGCCCGACTGGAGCGCGGGCTTCAGCAGGTTCGAAGCATCCATCGCTCCGCCCGACGTCGCGCCCGCACCGATGACGGTGTGGATTTCGTCAATGAACAGCACGGCGCCCGGAAAAGCCTCGACTTCCTTCATGACGGCCTTGAGCCGCTCTTCGAAGTCGCCGCGATAACGCGTGCCGGCAAGCAGCGCGCCCATATCCAGCGAAAAGATCGTCGCGCCTTTGAGGACGTCGGGAACCTGCCCCTGGATGATTTTGCGCGCCAGACCTTCGGCAATAGCCGTCTTGCCGACACCCGGATCGCCGACCAGCAGCGGATTGTTCTTCTGCCGGCGGCAAAGCACCTGGATCGTGCGTAACACCTCTTGCTCGCGACCGATCAGCGGATCGATCTTGCCATCGCGTGCCTTCTTATTAAGGTTGACGCAGTAGGTGTTCAGCGCGTCGCCGGGCTTCTTCTCTTCGCTGTCCGTCGAATTGACCTCCTCGTCAACGCCACGAACCGTCCGCGGCTCGAACATGCCTGGCCGCTTCGCGATACCGTGTGCGATGTACTGCACCGCATCGAAGCGCGTCATTTCCTGCTCTTGCAGGAAGTAGGCGGCGTGGCTTTCGCGTTCCGAGAAAATCCCGACTAGGACATTCGCGCCCGTAACCTCTTCGCGCCCTGACGTCTGCACATGCACGATCGCTCGCTGAACAACGCGCTGGAACGAATTCGTGGGATGAGCATCGCGGGCCGACTTGGATACGATCGGCTTCAGTTCCGTATCCAAATATTCGATCAGGCGCGCCCTGAGCTGCTCAAGATCGACAGAGCAGGCACGCATCACTGCGGCCGCATCCCGATCATCGACAAGCGCCAAAAGCAAATGCTCCAGCGTCGCAAATTCATGGTGACGGACGTTCGCGTACTGCACCGCCCGGTGCAGCGAGGCTTCGAGATTTTTGGAGAGCGATGTCAATCGAGTCCTACTCTTTCTCCATGGTGCATTGAAGAGGATGGCCATGCTGCCGCGAGAAGTCCATGACCTGCGTCACCTTGGTTTCAGCTACCTCGTACGTATACACGCCGCAAATACCGACGCCTTTATGGTGGACATGAAGCATGATGCGGGTGGCATCTTCTTGTCCCTTGTTGAAGAAACGCTGCAGAACAAGAACGACGAACTCCATCGGCGTGAAGTCGTCGTTCAGCAGAAGAACTTTATATAGGTTCGGCTTCTTCGTTTTGGGACGGGTCTTCGTGACAATACCCGTCTTCGACTCGCTATCGCCGTCATCGCGACGCGGACCATCGGGCGGCTCGTTCGCCGCCATGCGGGCAACGTGCACCAAGGAGTGGATTTCCACTTTCTTCATCGCGTGCCTCGGGCAAACCCCGAATCCATCGGATCTCCTAACGCTATCCCGCAAGCTTCGCCCGTTGGAGGCAGAAAAGTTACGCTTGCACCGCAAACGCCTGCTCCCAAGGACAATTGTCTCATTCGCCAAATGTTCAAGCTAAACACCCGTGTTCATCAAGCCCGTAATATAGGCACGCTGACGAGCAAAAAATAGAACGAGCCGTGCGGCGCTTCGGACAGGCTCGACGCATGGGACAATGTCGTTTGCACAGTCACTCACCCCCATCCTTATGACACCCCTCTTGGCCGCTTCCCGCCAAGCCGCGGCAGCCAAGTATCCGGTCTCGCCCTAGCATCGCTGCGCGGGCCATTTCAGGACCTTAGCGCCCAATAATGGGACAGCCAAAGGTCTAAATTTTACCCTGTTCTTTAACGCTAACGAAGTCTTCCGCCTCTTAAAGTGAGGCTGGCACTCCGAAAGCGCCAAAGGCCTCTTTGACGCCAAAAAGGTGCCCAAAAACAATGCTCCTCTTGTCGATATCGGTGGGTGGGGCGCCTGTGGGAGCCGGTCGGCAATCTCACAAAATAGGGTGTCAGTCATTGCCGCTTTCCAAGGGCGGCCAGAGGGATAGAGCGTCGTGTTGCGACGAGTACTTGCGTACGCATCAGCTTTTCTCATCGTTTTCGCCGTTGGCCTGACGGGCGCCGAAGCGCGGGTCGACCGCCACGCTGCGCTGATCCTGGATGCCAATACAGGCGCCATTCTCCACAACGACGACGGCGATGCGTCACGTCACCCAGCGTCTCTGACCAAGATGATGACGCTGTACCTGACATTTGAGACGCTCCAGTCCGGACGCCTGCGCATGTCCGACAGGATTACGATTTCCGAGCATGCAGCCGACCAGGCGCCATCGAAGCTGGACCTCAAGCCCGGCGATCAAATCACCGTCGAAAACGCCATTAGGGCCATCGTCACCAAGTCGGCGAACGATATCGCGGTTGCCCTCGCCGAAAAAATCGGTGGGTCCGAAACAAATTTCGCGCGCCTGATGAATGCCCGCGCCCGCGCCATAGGCATGTCGGGTACGCACTACGAGAACGCCTCTGGTCTGCCCAATGACGAGCAGATCACCACCGCACGCGACATGGCGACCCTGGCGTTGCACCTGCAGGACGACTTTCCGCAGTATTACCCCTTCTTTTCCACCCGGGTATTTTCCTATGGTGGCAAGTCCTACCGCAACCACAACACGATGCTGAACACCTTCGCAGGCGTCGACGGCATCAAAACCGGATACACCCGCGCATCCGGATTCAACCTCGTAACGTCCCTTCGTCGCGGCGAGAAACATTTGGTCGGTGTCGTCTTCGGCGGACGCACCGCAGCCTCCCGCAACGCTGAGATGCGAGTGCTTCTCACGCGAATGCTGTCGCGCGCATCACGCAACAAGACCCGTAGACCGATGCTGCTCGCTCATCTCAGAAGCGAACCGAAGATCGCGCAGCGCCCTGTCAAACGGGCTCAAGTCCGCACGGAAGCACCGCAGCCCTCTGTCCAAGCCGACGCGGCTGAAACGCCAGTGCAAATCTTCAAAGTCCGGGCCGTGCCGATCTCGACGAAGTCTCGTGCGCCGTCTCCTGACGACACGACCGACATGGAAGATAGCGGCCGCGAAGCCCCGGCGCGAAGCGTTCGGCCCATCCAGACTGCACCGTCCGGATATACGCGCGTCGGTAATGTGTCCGCACAGCCCGGAGCCCAGGTCGCACCAATTCGCTCCTTCGCGCCGGCCGACTTGGCCAGTTCGAGCACTGCGTCGATAACGACCGCAACCGCTAAGATCGAACGCGTGGCCGCCTACACACCGCCCCCGCCCGCACCGGCACTACGACCGCAGCGGCTTCAGCAGCGCGAAGAAACCGGGCTGCACGATCCGCCGGTTATCCGTGGCATGCCGCCGTCTACGCTTGGCGCCCAAGCCCGCGCGTTGGGAGGTCAACCCGAGCCGCGCCGCAACACGGCCCGGACGACAAACGGCGGCCGTTACTCGGTTCAGATCGGTGCCTATAGCTCGATCGATGACGCCCAACGCGCCTTGACCGATGTCCAGGATCGCGCCGGACGCCTTCTCGCTGGCGTTTCCTCCGTCACCAACCCGACGATGAAAAACGGCCACCAGATCTTCCGGGCTCGCTTCACCGGCTTCAACGCCAATCGCGCAGCCTCAACATGCAACGCACTACGCCGCCAGTCGGTTGATTGCTTCGTCATGGCGGCCGAGTAACGCCTTGCACCGGAAAGCGGCGCAGTCGTAGCATTGCGGCCCAGCTTGCAATTTAAGGCTCTCCCGTGACCGCCAATAGTGAAATTCCGAAGCTTGTCGTCTTCCAGGGCGTCCTTCCGCCGGGCGACGTTTATCACCCAGCCGCCGACCGCCTCGTGGCCGGTAACCCGGTGCAGTGCGCACAAAACCTGTTTCAAAGCGCCGACGGCCATTTCAGCTCCGGCATCTGGAGCAGCGATCCAGGAACATGGCGCGTCGTTTTCACCGAAACCGAGTTCTGCCACATCCTCGAAGGCCTCATCGTCGTCCGTGGCGACGACGGGTCCGAGGCGACTTTCCGTGCTGGAGACGCCTTCCTGACGCCCGCCGGTTTCACCGGAACCTGGGAAGTCGTCGAACCCGCCAAGAAGTTCTACGCTGTTTATGAGTGACGACACCTCTGAGCGGCGCTCACTGGTATCCTACCAAAACCGTGCTTGCGGCCAACTCTGCGCAGCGGGCTCGCAAGCGCCGGCACAAAGGCTCTATCCCTTTCCGCTCAGCAGCGTGTAATTCCCACCGGTCGCGGTGATGTCGGTCGAACGCGTCCGCTCGGTCGCGAAGCGCGCGAGATAATTCGGACCACCCGCTTTCGGCCCGCTGCCGGAAAGACCCTCGCCTCCGAACGGCTGCACGCCGACCACGGCACCGATCTGATTGCGGTTGACGTAGAGATTACCGACGTGCGCGTTCTCGGCCACGTAATCGGCGACGCTCTCGATGCGACTGTGCAATCCAAGCGTCAGACCAAAGCCCGTCGCATTGAGCGCCGCGACGACCTTGTCGATGTGCCCGCGCTCGTAGCGAACCATATGCAGGATCGGCCCGAACACTTCCCGGTCGAGCTTATCGAGCCGGTCGATCTCGTAAAGCGCCGGCGTTACGTATGTTCCCGTCCGACAAGCTTCAGGCATCGCGAGATCGATGATCTCGCGCCCCTCGCGCTGCATCGCGACCTTATGGCTTTCGAGATTATCCTGCGCCGCCTCATCGATCACCGGGCCGATATCGGTCGCGTAGTCCAACGGATCGCCGACATCGAGCGCTTCGATGGCTCCAGCGAGCAGTGCACGGATACGCGGCGCGTTATCATCCTGAACGAAGAGAACGCGCGCTGCCGAGCAGCGCTGACCGGCGCTATCGTAAGCAGACCGCACTGCATCGCGCACCACCTGCTCCGGCAACGCCGACGAATCCGCAATCATCGCATTGATGCCACCTGTCTCGGCAATGAACGGCACGATGGCGGAACGCCGATCCGCCAATGCACGCTGGATCGCCCAAGCCGTTTCGTTCGATCCCGTGAATGCGACGCCCTGAACGCGCGCGTCTTTCACCATTGCTTCGCCTAGCTTGCCGCCACCCGTCACGAGTTGCAGCGCCTCGCGCGGCACGCCCGCTTCATGCAGCAATTTGACAGCGAGAAATCCGCAGATCGGCGATTGCTCGGCAGGCTTCGCAACGACGGCATTACCTGCTGCCAGCGCAGCCGCAACCTGGCCGGTGAATATCGCGATCGGAAAGTTCCACGGCGAAATACAGCCGAACACGCCGCGCCCGCGCAGCGTCAGCGTGTTTTCCTCGCCCGTCGGGCCGCGCAGCACGACCGGATCGGAGAAAAGCCGCCGCACCTCGACCGCATAGTAGCGAAGATAATCGACGGCTTCGCGCAACTCAGCCTGCGCCGCTTCGATGGTCTTCCCGGCTTCGCGGATCAGCGCGGCCATCAGCGCCGCACGATCTCGCTCGAATAGATTTGCTGCAACTTCCAGAATGCGAGCACGCTCGACAGCATCGGTTTTCTCCCACGCGGGCGCTGCGGTTTTCGCTGACGCAATCGCGTCTTCCAGGTGCTGCGGCGTTGCAAGTCTCACCGTCCCGATGCGATCGCGATGGTCATGCGGAGACGCGACGATCCCAGCAGAGTCGCCACCTGCCGTCACGACGCCGTTGATGATGGGCCCTGCCGCAAATGGCGTTTTCAGAGCCTTCGCGATCTCCGTTTGCAGCGCCTCGCGTACGCTGATTTCGGTCAGAGCCAGCCCAGCGCTGTTCTTGCGGTCGGGCAGAAAAATATCGCGCGGACGCGCAATCAACTTCGGCCGTTCACCCGAGCTGAATTCCCGATCCGCGATCTCGACCGGATCGGCGATAATCTCGGAAATCGGCGTTTCCTCGTCGCCCAGACGATTGACGAACGACGTGTTGGCCCCATTTTCGAGCAGCCGTCGCACGAGATACCCGAGCAGATCCTCGTGCCCGCCGACCGGCGCATAGACGCGGCACGCCCGATTGAATTTTCCTTCGCCGACGACCTGCTCGTAAAGTGCTTCGCCCATACCGTGCAGGCGCTGATATTCGAATTCAACCGCACCACCCGCGACTGCCGCCGCCGCGATCGTATGCGCATTATGCGTTGCAAACTGCGGATAGAACGCGACCGGATCGGAAATCAGTAGCCGCATGGCGGCAAGGTAGGAAACATCCGTGTGCAGCTTGCGAGAGAACACCGGATAATCTTCAAGCCCGCGCTCCTGCGCCCATTTGATCTCGCTGTCCCAGTACGCACCTTTGACAAGCCGCACCGGAATGCGCTTGCCGGTCTGCTCACTCAACCGCCGGAGCCAGCGCAGCATCGGGATCGCACGCTTGCCATAAGCTTGCACGGCGATACCGAGGCCGTGCCAGCCTTCGAGCTGTGAACTGACGAATATGTCGCCGAAAAGCTGCGCGGTGAGATCGAGCCTGTCCTGCTCTTCAGCATCGACCGTCAGTCCGAGACCTTTCGCCCGCGCAGCGCGTGCAAGCGTCAACAGCCTGGGGCCGAGTTCCGCCCGCAATCGCTTCTCTTTTCCCGGCTCAAAGCGTGGATGCAGCGCCGACAGCTTCACCGAGATCGAAGGCCGCGTGAAAATGGCATCGGCATGCTGCGTCGTGAATGGCCGAGCGTCGGCTCCGACGGCATCGATCGCCGCCATATAGCGCTGGAAATAGCGCTCCGCATCTTGTTCCGACCGCGCGGTCTCGCCCAGCATGTCGTAGGAAAACCGGTAGCCTTTCTCTTCGTAGTCTCTCGCGCGCGCCAATGCGCTCTCAATTGTCGAGCCAAGCACGAATTGCTCGCCGAGCAGTTTCACAGCCTGCCTGATCGCGAGCCGGATTGTCCCTTCGCCCGAGCGGGCGACGAGCCGCTTCATCGCCTGGAACGGATTGGCTCCTTTCGCCTCTTTGAGCCGCATGATGCGGCCCGTAAGCATCAACCCCCAGGTCGATGCGTTGACGAAAAGGCTGTCGGAATGGCCGCGGTGTTTCTCCCAGGCGCCGCCGGAAATCTTATCGGCGATGAAGGCGTTCGCCGTCTCCGCATCGGGAATACGCAGCAATGCCTCCGCAAGGCACATCAGAATAACGCCCTCGTCGGTCGCCAGCCCGTACTCGTGCATGAAGGCGTCGATGCCTGCCTGGCTCGCCTTGTCGGCGCGCGCGGTATGAACGAGGCGGCGCGCAATATCGGCCGTGCGCCGACGTTCGTCCTCGGTGAAAAACGCCCGCTCGATCAGCGCCCCGACGAGACGCGGCTCGTCCATAAGATACTGGGCGGCGAATTCGTCCCGTGATGGGAGAGCCCGCTGTGTCACGCTATCCTCACGCCGCAATGTCGCGACCATGTCTTACCCGCTGATATAGGGCGCCCGATGCGATTCGCCCGTTAAGGAATACTAGCAGATCGCCAAATCGACGCCTCCCCTCGCCGCCGCCTGCCCACGTTGTCCCCTTGACGGTGGCCCACTATTCCCGGCACCTCTGGCCAAAATTTAAAGCTCGGGGCTTGCCTGTGTCCGACAAAATCAAGATCGTTCGCACTGTTCACGACCTCAGGAAGACACTCGCCAAATGGCGTGACCGCAAGCAGACCGTCGCCCTCGTGCCGACGATGGGCGCTCTCCACGCCGGACATATTTCCCTGGTGAAACTGGCAAAAAAGAAAGCCGACAAGGCTGTCGTCTCGATTTTCGTCAACCCGACGCAGTTCGCCGCCAACGAAGACCTGTCGCGCTATCCGCGCGATGAAGGCGGCGACCTAGAGAAGCTTGGCGAGGCCGACGCCGACCTCGTTTGGGCTCCCGACGTCGCCGAAATGTACCCTGAAGGTTTTTCCACAGGCGTTCGCGCCGGCAGCGCCGCCAAAGACCTGGAAGGCGCCTTCCGACCCGGTCATTTCGACGGTGTCGCGACCGTCTGCGCCAAGCTTTTCAATCAGGTGACCCCCGATTTCGCGGTCTTCGGCGAGAAGGACTTCCAGCAGCTCGCCGTGCTGCGCCAGATGGTCCGCGACCTGAACATGCCGCTGAAATTGATCGGCTCACCAACGAAACGCGATACTGACGGACTGGCGCTTTCGTCCCGCAATGCCTACCTGACAGAAGCCGAACGCAAGATCGCCCCGGCGCTCTATGCAGCCATTTCGGCGCTTGCCAAAGACGTCGCGAACGGCGCCGACATCCCGGCCGGACTGGCTGATGCCAAACGAAAAGTCACGGCGGCTGGCTTCGCGAAAATCGACTACATTGAGGTTCGGGACCCCGAAACACTCGAACCGGCATCAACCGCAAGTGGTCGCCCGATGCGCGTTCTCGCCGCCTGCTGGCTCGGAAAGACAAGGCTGATCGATAACGTCGCAGTCTGATCCAGAGCACGAGTTGCCGGACCGACACAGAACCGAAACACCATGGTGGCCCCGGCCCAGCACGGGCTATAAGAAGCTCTCTGAGATTCGCTTTAGCGGCCCAGCTGTCAGGCGTCCCCGCCGCTTCTCTCCGAATGCGTGGTTTTGCCATGGCACGATTGGGGGCCGCTAATGAGCCGATCGCAAACTGACCTTTTTCCGGAATTCGAAAGCGAAATGACTGAGAAATCGTCGCGTGCCCGCAAGCCTGTCGAAAGCGCCTATAGCGAACAGCACATCGAGGTGCTTGAAGGTCTGGAGCCCGTGCGCCGCCGCCCCGGCATGTACATCGGCGGCACCGACGAAAAGGCCATGCACCATCTCTTCGCTGAGGTCATCGATAACTCGATGGACGAGGCCGTGGCAGGCCATGCCACCTGGATCGAGGTCGAGCTTGCGGCCGACGGCTTTTTAAGCGTCACCGATAACGGCCGCGGCATCCCCATCGGACCGCATCCGAAATACAAGAACAAGAGTGCGCTCGAAGTCGTGATGACGATTCTGCACGCGGGCGGCAAGTTCGATTCCAAGGCCTACAACACCTCAGGCGGCCTGCACGGCGTCGGCGTCTCAGTGGTCAACGCACTGTCCGAAACGCTCGAAGTCCAAGTCGCGCGCGACCAGCAGCTTTATCGCATGGTGTTCTCGCGCGGCGAGCCGCAGACCAAACTTGAAAAGCTCGGCTCCATCATGAACCGGCGCGGCACGAAAGTGCGCTTCAAGCCGGACGAGAAGATCTTCGGCAAAGGCGCCGCGTTCAAGCCCGCACGCCTAATGAAAATGGCCCGATCGAAAGCATACCTCTTCGGCGGCGTCGAAATCCGCTGGAAATGTGCGCCAGAGCTGATCAAGGACGACACGCCGGCCGAAGCGACCTTCCACTTCCCCGGCGGCTTGAGCGACTACCTCACGTCGTCAATCGAAGGCCGCACGCGTGTCACCAAGGAAATTTTTTCCGGTCGCGTCGAGAGGGACGAAGGCCACGGTTCAGTCGAATGGGCGGTCGCTTGGATATCCGACGAAGACGGTTTCTCGTCGTCCTACTGCAACACCATTCCGACGCCTGAAGGCGGCACGCACGAAAACGGCCTGCGTCAGGCGCTCTATAAGGCGCTTCGGGCCTATGGCGACCTGGTCGGCGCAAAGAAAGCCCAGCAAATCACCTCTGAAGACGTGATGGGAACGGCTGCTTCGATGCTGTCCGTCTTCATTCGCGAGCCGGAATTCCAGGGCCAGACCAAAGACAAGCTCGCGACCGTCGAAGCGACAAAGATTGTCGAAACCGCTGTGCGCGACGCCTTCGATCATTGGCTCGCCGACTCTCCGCAGCAGGCGACGAAGCTGCTTGAATGGACAATCGACCAGTCCGAAGAGCGCTTGAAGCGCCGCCGCGAAAAAGAAGTCGGCCGCCAATCCGCGACGCGCAAGCTCCGCCTGCCCGGCAAGCTTGCCGACTGCTCCATCCAACAGGCGGCTGGCACCGAAATCTTCATCGTCGAGGGCGACTCGGCCGGCGGCAGCGCCAAAAGCGCGCGTGACCGCGAAACCCAAGCCGTGCTCCCGTTGCGCGGCAAGATCCTGAACGTCGCCAACGCCTCGTCGGCGAAGCTGTCGCAGAACCAGCTCCTAGCTGATTTGATCCAGGCCCTCGGCGTCGGCACCGGCACCAAGTATCGCGACGAGGATCTGCGCTATGAGCGCGTGATCGTCATGACCGATGCTGACGTTGACGGCGCGCACATTGCCTCGCTGCTGATCACCTTCTTCTATCAGGAGATGCCGGAGCTGATTGAGAACGGCCACCTCTTCCTGGCCGTGCCGCCACTCTACAAAATCTCCGACAAGAGCGACGTCGCCTACGCCCGCAACGAGGCGCACCGCGACGACCTGCTCGCGACGCACTTCAAGAACAAGAAGCCCAAGGTCACACGCTTCAAAGGCCTTGGCGAGATGGACTTCAAAGACCTCAAAGAGACGACGATGGACAAGAAGCGGCGCACGCTTCTGCGCGTCGCCATCGGAGAAGCTGCGCGCGACGGCCTGTCAGAAGTGGTCAACGCTCTGATGGGCTCCAAGCCCGAAGCGCGCTTCCGCTTCATTCAAGAGAACGCTGCCTTCGCGAAGGATCTCGATATCTAGCTGGTTCGCTTCGACCCTTCAGCCGGTCGTCTCTGATAAGCGAGCTCTTGTCATCCTCGGCTTTATGTCGAGGATCCATTTCTCAGCCGGTATTGATGCCTGATGGATCCTCGGGACAAGCCCAAGGACGACATTGCGGCCGAACGTTTTGATTGCTCGCCTGCCGGAATTTACCCGAACGCCGCCTACTCGCCTCGCGAGGACGCTTCGTTCTCCCGCTGGATCGCCGCGGCGTTGCTCACCTTGGCGTACTCGAGCGTATCGGTGTCGACGTAAACTTCACCGTCCGACTTCGGCGCATACTTCTCGCCCAAGACCTCGATGACAGTCGGATTGCGTTCGGGAATCTCGCCATGCGGTGAGTTGAAGTAACCTTCAACGACAATGCCCTTCTCGCGATATTTCGGATCGTTCAGCAACAGCTCATGCAGATCCTTGAGCTTGTAGTGCGGCACCGACGCGTAGATGTGATGCGGCAGGTGATAATCCATGCCGAAGGGAAACACCGCGTAACGAATGAAAGGATTGACCAGAAACACGCGGGTATTCGTGTAACGGCCGCGATCGGCGTTGCCGTGCTGCACCCACTGCCGCATGATCATAAACAACGGGAAAGCCGTGAATAGCGGCAGGATCCATAGCAGCCCGTAATAGGCCCAGGCAGGCCCCCAACCGGCCACCTCAACCGCCGTCAAAGCCGTGTAAACGATCGCCATGTACACGATGCGGCTGATGTTCGTCGCACGATGCGAAATCACCGTCTCGACGTGCGCGTGCGGCAGCTTATCCTCATCGAGAAAATAGAAATAAGCCACAACGGCAGCCGTCATCAGGCCGAGCGCCGCGAACGCCCAAGAGCCGTGCCCGGTCTTGATGAGAGTGATCGCGGCGATCGGAGCCGTAACGGCATAGATGACGCCTGCAAGCGTCGGCAGCCTTTCGCCTTTGCGCTCGCGATCCATGTACGGATTGTTGTCCGTGCCCAGGGCGCTATATCGGGCGCGCACGATCATGTACCGGAACAGGTTGGGCAGCCAAAGCTGCTTCGCCAGCTCTTTCAGCATGTCGACATGCGTAATCGGAAAATCGAGATCGTGACCGCTCTCGTTCAACTGCGCCCAATCCGGGTCGCGTAGCGGATCGTTGATGAACTGATGATGCGCCAGATGGTGCAGCCGGTACTGGAACGTCGACGTGTAAATCGGAAAGCCGCCGAGCCAATCGGACACGGCTTCATTCAAGAACTTGTTTTCGAAGAGCGTGAAGTGCGTGCCCTCGTGAATAACGCCGCCGAATTGATGCTGCGAGGCGCCGACCGTTGCGATGCATAGCAGCGTCATCGGGATGTTCCACCACCAGCCAAGACCGGCTGCCTCGACGGCACCGTAGCTCCAAATGGTCAATCCAATTGCGGTAGCAATCACCAGGTAAACAAACCCAATGTGCGCGAAATTCGTATAATTATCCCGCTTCTTCAGTTCGCGTATGGAATCGCCACGCCGAATACCGCGCGGACGGGCTCCGGTTGTCGCAATCGGCGCCTCGCGGGCAGCCACACCGCCGACAGCAGAACCAGCAGAACCAGCGTCAATTGTCATCGCTCGACATCCTTGCGAAGTCGCGAGACGCACTCTCGCGTCCATAGTGGCAAAAGCGAAACGCCACGCTACTAAGAAGCCAATAGCCGACCCCGCTATCCCGCGCCGCTAACGGCACCGCTTGCCGACATCTAAGGCACTAGATATGCGCCACAAAGCCAATTTCGTTGATACGACAAATAAGCTTTTCTGGACTTGTGCAGGTTCGTTAAGCCTTTTTCAACCGCGCAAACCAAACGCTCCGGTCGGCGTGCCGGTCATGTTGCACGGATGCCCCTGGTTCTAAAGACGATTCGCAATAATTGCTCTGCTGCTGGGGCGAAGTATGAGCGACCTCAGAATAAGTCGCTTGTGAAACAATTTTTGCAATGAAGCGACGGCCTTGGCTGCCGAAGCATTCGGCACGTTTATGCTGACGTCATCCTTTCTCGGAGCGGCATTTTATTCATTCGGCGCTCCCACCCTGTGCCAGGTCTTCCTTCTGGAACGGTACTGACTACGTTTTTTCTTGTCGTCATCATGGGTGTTATGCGGGCGAACCACCCCTCGATGTGACTCCGTTCGCCGCGGCCTCGCCGACCGCGATACACATCATGTCGATCCCGATTTCCAACACATCGTCAGCTTCGGCCCATCCGTCTCTGCCGCTGGCGAGGCGCTATCGCAGGTCTACGTGTTCTTGGTTGCGCCGATCCTCGCCGGGATATTCGGGCGCTGGCTGCTGGAAGTTGAGAACTTAGGGTTTACTGTATTCAGGGCCGCCAAAAAGCGGCCCGAGCACCGACCTGTGACACAACCCCACGCCTCACAAGCTCAAAACTAGTGGGTTTTCCTTGCGATTCGTCGAGATGTATGCGAGCACCCGAACGTGCCGGAGCGCAGGGGATCGATTTGCGCATTTTTTAATGCTTTTTTGATCCGCACTCCTATTTCGGCTTAGGTCCTTTCGGCACCCGTCCCCCTGCGCTCTCAAAAGACCGTCTGGCGCTCATTGCGCCGGGCAGCCATAGCCTGTGCAGATGGAGATACCTGCTTTTGGAAACCAAGACGTTCGCTGACCTGGGGCTATCGCCCAAGGTCCAAGCCGCTATAACGGCTGCGGGTTACGTCACCCCAACTCCCATTCAAGCCGCAGCAATTCCGGTTGCCGTGACCGGCCGAGACGTCCTCGGCATCGCCCAGACAGGCACCGGCAAGACCGCTTCCTTCACCCTGCCGATGATCACGCGCCTCGAAACGGGCCGCGCACGCGCGCGAATGCCCCGCTCGCTGATTCTAGCACCGACGCGAGAGCTTGCAGCCCAGGTCGCGCAGAGCTTCGAGAAATACGGCATTAACCACAAGCTGTCGCTCGCGCTGCTGATCGGCGGCGTCTCGATGGACGACCAGGTCAAGAAACTCGACCGCGGCGTCGATGTTCTGATAGCCACTCCCGGCCGGCTACTCGACCATTTCGGCCGCGGCCGCATCATGCTGATGGGCGTCGAAATTCTCGTCATCGACGAAGCCGATCGCATGCTCGACATGGGCTTCATTCCCGACATCGAGAAGATCTGCAAGCTGCTGCCACCGCGCCGTCAGACGCTCTTTTTCTCCGCGACGATGCCGCCCGAAATCACGCGTCTCGTCAACCAGTTCCTGACCAATCCGGAGCGCATCGAAGTCGCCAAGCCAGCGACCACAGCAAAAACGATCACGCAGCGGTTCGTCTATTGCCAGAATGGCGAAGACTGGGCCAAGCGCGAAGTGCTTCGCGACCTGATCCGCGACGGCAACGTCAAGAACGCAATCATCTTCTGCAATCGCAAGCGCGACGTCGCTGTGCTCCATAAATCGCTGACCAAGCACGGCTTCAACGCTGGTGCGCTGCACGGCGACATGGATCAGTCGAGCCGAATGGAAACGCTCGATAAGTTCCGCAACGGCGAGATTATGCTGCTGGCGGCGTCGGACGTCGCTGCGCGCGGTCTTGATATTCCGGAAGTCTCGCACGTCTTCAACTTCGATCTGCCATGGGCCGCCGACGATTACGTGCATCGGATTGGCCGCACCGGCCGTGCCGGGCACGAGGGCCATTCCGTGTCCCTCGTCAGTCCAGATGATTTGAAGTTCGTGAAGGACATCGAGAAAGTTACCGCCGAAACGGCGGTCTGGATCGGTGAGCCGCCGACCGAAGAAGACATCGCCGGAGCAGGCAAACGGCGCCGCGGCCGCGGCGGTCGTGGCCAATCCTCAGGCGGCCGCGAGAAGTCGGCCAAACCTGCGCGCCGTGGTTCGGAACGCGGCCATCGTGAGCAGAAGCCTTCGGCCGACAGGCAGCCGCGGAGCTCTTCACCCGCGCGCGACGGCGAAGCCCCGCGCGCTCCGGTCCGTGCAGAGCAACCGCAAGCACCAAGCCGCCAGCAACCGCAGCCACAGCCGCGCCGCGAACAGCCCCAGCGCTCGGCCCATCGCAGCGAACAGCCAACGGTCGATGCTTGGACGGAT
>JAFECH010000400.1 GCA_018242255.1 Pseudomonadota bacterium
GGCTGAAATGCTCGGAAAACCAGCATTTCAGTGCGCCGCGAGCAAGACTATGGACCTGCGGGACAAGCCACCAAATTGGCTTGCAACAGAATACAATCGAGGCCAATAAGTCAACATGACTGACATAACGTCAGAAGGCCCGTCAGAACATCGTGGCGTACCGGGACAGTCCCCCCTCGCCCAGGACGCCGGCCGCCGCTCTCCGAACGCCGACCTGATTGCCTGTATCGAGCTGTTTTACTTTGCGTATCGCGGCTTTACTTGCGACCCGGACACGATACTTGAGCAATACGGTTTTGGCCGCGCGCACCATCGCGTCCTGCACTTCGTGCATCGCAATCCGGGCCTGAAGGTCGCGGAACTGCTCGATATTTTACAGATTACCAAACAATCGTTGGCCCGCGTCTTGAAGCAGCTCGTCGATGAAAGCTTCATTATCCAGAAGGCCGGCAACGAGGATCGCCGGGAACGCCGCCTGTATCTGTCGGCAAAAGGCGCGCGCTTGACCGATAAACTGACACAAATCCAAGCCAAACGGATTGAAGGGGCTCTTGCCGAGCTCGGCCAGGGCGCCGATGTGGTTGCAAGAAACTTCCTCTTCGCGATGATTGCTGAAAAGGACAGGCCTCAAGTCGAAGCTCTTATCCGCAGCGAGCACGGCGGATTGCCGGCGGATGAATCCAATTGCAACCCGCGAGAACCATGATGGCAACGGACCGAACTGAGCCTTTGGCCGATAATGCCCCGCACATTCTCGTCGTCGACGACGACCAGAAAATCCGCGGACTGCTCGGCCGCTTTCTTTCGAGCAATGGCTTCCGCGTCACCGAAGCGTCCGACGCCGCTTCCGCACGATCTTACATGCGCGGACTGGCGTTCGACCTGGTGCTGCTTGACGTCATGATGCCTGGTGAAAGCGGCTTGTCCCTCGCCCGCGACCTGAAGCTGACGCGTCCGGTGCCGATCTGCATGTTGACGGCACTCGCCGAAGCCGAAGATCGCATTTCAGGCCTCGAAGCCGGTGTTGACGACTACGTCTCGAAACCCTTCGATCCGCGCGAGCTGCTGCTCCGCTTGCGCAACATTCTTCGCCGCGGGCAGACGCAATCCGCCCAGCGCGATGAAATCCGCATGGGCGGCTGCGTCTTCAACATTACGCGCGGCGAACTCAAGCGCGATGACGAAGCGATCAAGTTGACCGAGCGCGAGCGCGATCTTCTGCGTCTCTTCTCGCAACGAATCGGCGTCGCCGTCCCTCGCCACGAACTGTCGAGCGATGACAGCACCGGAAGCGAGCGCGCCATCGACGTCCAGATCAACCGCCTGCGGCGCAAGATCGAAGCCGACCCTTCGAACCCGGTCTATTTGCAAACGGTCAGAGGCAAAGGCTACATCCTCTACACCGATTGAGCGTAACAGCGCGCTCGGGCCAACCGGCGCAAGGCGGATAAGCATCTCATGGCCGTTGTGCCCGAAACGACCCCGGAGACCGGTAGCCTCGCCGCGCGCTATCAGCGCTTTCGCGAGCACCCGATCGTCGTGCGCCTCTTGGGCCTCGGCTCCGAGATGCTGCCGAAGGGTCTTTATGCCCGCGCGCTGCTGATCATCATCACACCCATCGTCGTCCTCGAAGGTGTGATCGCGTTCGCATTCATGGAACGCCACTGGCAGGCTGTCACACGCCGGCTTTCCGAAGCGACCGCACGCGACATCGCCGCTGTGATCGAAGTCTACGAGGAAATGGCGAAACGCGAAGGTCCGCAAAAGATCATCGATCTCGCGCGCGAACGTCTCAACCTGCAAATGGAGGTGCTGCCGAGCGGTGACCTGCCGCCACCGGGCCCGAAGCCGTTCTTTCGCCTGCTCGACCGCGCGCTTTCCAATGAGCTGCGCAAGCACGTGCAGCTTCCGTTCTGGATCAACACGGTCGGCGACCAGAACGTCGAGATCCGCGTTAAACTCGACGATGCGATTCTGCGCTTCGTTGCGACACGAAGCCAGACGTACGCCTCGAACTCACACATCTTCCTGCTGTGGATGGTCGGCTCGTCCGTCATTTTGCTGACGGTGGCGATCCTGTTCCTGCGCAATCAAATCAGGCCCATTCTGCGCCTTGCCGACGCCGCAGACGCTTTCGGCAAAGGCCGTGGCATACCGGAGGATTTCCGTCCGCGCGGCGCGCGCGAGGTCCGCCAGGCGGCGCTCGCCTTCCTGCAGATGCGCGACCGCATTAAGCAGCACGTCGAACAGCGCACGACGATGCTGGCCGGCGTCAGCCACGATTTGCGGACAGTCCTGACCCGCTTCAAGCTTGAGCTTGCCCTTCTGGAAGACACGCCCGAGACGCGCGCGCTGTCCGCCGACGTCGACGAGATGCAGCACATGCTCGAAGACTATTTGGCCTTCGCGAAAGGCGACGGCGGTGAGGAAGCCAAGCCGACGAACCTCAAGGAGCTGCTCGAGGAGATCGTCGACGATGCCTCGATCTACGCCTGCTCCATCGAACTCAAGATCCGCAAGAGCAAGGGCGATATCATCTTGCCGCTGAAGCGCCAGGCGCTGAAGCGCGCCATCATGAACCTTGTCACCAACGCCGCCCGCTTCGGCGATCGAATCATCATTCGTGTGGCGCCTGAAGGCCGGTGGGTCCGCATCGAGGTCGACGACGACGGCCCCGGCATCCCGGAGGACGAACGCGAGAACGTCTTCCGCCCGTTCTACCGTCTCGACCACGCCCGCAATCAGGACGAAGGCAACAGCGGCTTGGGGCTCGTCATCGCCCGCGACATCGCGAAAAGCCACGGCGGCGAAATCGCATTGGGCGAAAGCTCGATGGGCGGCCTCCGCGCCATTATCTCATTGCCGCAATAGAGAAATCCGGTTCCCGATCACAACTTCCCAAACCTCGGCACACGCCCTTGTGATTTGACCGTTATGTTATGAAGTTACATCTTCCGAACATCGGTTCCGGCATCAATTCCCGTCCGACTACGGCAAAGGTGTCCTCCAAGGCTGCAGTCGCCGAAACCGAAGTTCCACGCTGTGGGTCGCCAACCCACGGGAACGCCAATCGAGGGTCGCGAACCTCGGGTGAGACCAACTTCCCAGCCCTGGTCATCGCCCGAGTTCGCGGCCTCGTTTTTGCGCCGCCAGCACCGCTTCCGTCATCAGCTCTTTGAGGCCGCCGCCATCGCGCATCAGCACGCCCAGCGCTGCCGCAGTCGTGCCGCCCGGTGACGTCACGTTCTGACGCAGCGTCGCCGGATCGATCTTCGACTGATGCAGAAGCTCGCCGGCACCTGATACCGTCGCACACGCGAGCCGCTTTGCCGTCGCCGTATCGAGTCCCGCCGCAACTCCAGCGTCTGCCAGCGCTTCCGCCAGTAGAAAGACATAGGCCGGTCCCGATCCCGACACCGCCGTCACAGCGTCAATCAAACCTTCGTCGGGAACCCAGACGACATCGCCGACGGCACCAAGCAGCGCTTCGCAATTCGCCTTTTGATCGGGGGTTGTATGAGCGTTCGCCACAGCACCCGTGATGCCACGCCCGATCGCAGCCGGCGTATTCGGCATCGCCCGGACAACGGCAATACCCGGCGCAAGATGCTTCTCGAAGCTCGCAATCGTCTTGCCCGCTGCGATCGATAGGACGACCGTTTGCGGCCCTGCAATCTTCGCCAGGGCCGGAAAGACGTCATCCATCACCTGCGGCTTGGTAGCGACGACGATGACAGCGGGCGGCGAAGATTGTGCGCCAAGCACCGGCTGCGACGTGATCCGGTATTTCTGCGCAAGTTCGAGGGCAGCGCCGGAAAGATGCGGCTCCTGGATGACGACGGTCGCTGGATCGAGGCCGCGCTCTAGCCAGCCCGCGAGCATCGCCGCGCCCATTTTGCCCGCACCCGCGAGCACGACAGTACCCGTCCAATTTCAGAGACATAACCCGGACACCTTGGAAAGCGGCCGGGCGTTGATCGAGACGTGCCTCGATGTACCCGGCTTAAGCCTGCCCTCGCGTCTCGAACATGGTCGAAACCAGGGCTTCGCGGCTTTCCTTACCCGCCCACACCACGAACTGGAAGGCCTGGTAATAGCGCTCGCAGCCTTCGAGCGCCGCTTTAAGCATCGCTTCGCACTGCCGGACCGTAGCCACGGCACCATTTAGCAGCAGCGCGTGACGGAACATCACGAGCCCTTCCTGCGTCCATAGGTCGAAATGGCCAAGCCAGAGCTGCTCGTTGATCTGCGCGATCAGCCGGTACATTTCCGTCAGGCGGTTTTCCGGCACGCGGAAATCGAACGCGCACGCAAGATGCAGGGCTTCGAGATCATCACGCCAGTTGATCGAGATGTGATAGTCGGCCCAGGTGCCCGCAACGATCAACGTCAGCTCTTCGTCGCTTGCGCGCTCGCACGGCCAGTCGTGGGCGTGCGCAAGTTGCTCGATGAGATCGATCGGATTGAGAACGCGGTCAGAACCCTGTTCCGCAACTGCCATTTGATATCGCTCTCCAGTCTGCCGCGCGCCGGGATGGCCACGAAGCAACGACGCGTTTGAGACGTCCCCAATTGCGCCGCTTCCGTGCTGCTGGCCCGGACAAAACCAGACGCCCTTGCGAGTCGCAAGCTGACCCGGACGACCGAGAAATCTTGTCCACGATCAAAGTGGCAAAGCCCTGGCGGAACAGGGGCCAAGCCCCCCTTGCGGCACGAATGCTGGTGAAAAGCGCGCGAAGCTGTGGATGCCTTCAGGCGGCGTGCCGCCCTACGCCGAAAGCTTCGCGAGCTTCGCTTCAAGCTCCGCGATGCGCGCCGCCAGAGCCTCGTTTTCCTGACGTGCCTTCTGCGCCATCTCGCGCACGGCCTCGAAGTCTTCGCGCGTCACGACATTCATATCCCGCAGAAACTTTTCGGCTTGGCCCCGAAAAACCGCCTCGGTTTCTTTCTTGAAGCCCTCTGCCGCACCCGCTGCGTCTGTCATGAGCTTGGCAAAGTCGTCGAAGAATTTGTTGGTCGTCTGGGTCATTTCGAGATCTCGGATTGGAACGGTCATTCAACTATGGCGATAGGCGGGCATGGCTGCAAGCTTACGACATTCTCATCTTGGGTCTGCCGGATGCATGCTTGACATTAAAGCGGCGTTACCCAAACAACGCGACCCAAGACCGGCCTTCCCTGGTAACTCGATACGGCCATTTGCGAAACCTCGCCCGGAGCGCCGATGACACCCCTAGCCCTTCTCACCTACCCCGACATCGACCCGGTTGCGATTCATCTCGGGCCGGTCGCCGTCAAATGGTACGGTCTCTCGTACATGGCCGGCCTTTTGCTCGGCTGGTGGTATATCCGCAATCTGGTTTCGACGCCGCGGCTCTGGGCGGGCAATAAGCCGCCGATGACGCTCGAACGCATCGACGACCTTCTGCTCTTCATGACCTTTGGCGTCATCATCGGCGGCCGCCTCGGCCAGA
>JAFECH010000401.1 GCA_018242255.1 Pseudomonadota bacterium
CGGGGAAACCGGCACTCCGTGGATACCCTGTGCACTTCTTGTTGCAACACCCGTGCACAGACCTGCGGGGTCGTACGGACCCCGGCGTTCCGCGCGCCCTCGTTCTTTAAGAGGGCGATGGAAATGCGGATTGGGAATACGGCCTGCCCGGGGCCGGACAAAAAATACGGGCGATGAATCACGCCCGCTTCTCTTTACCCTCCCCCTTGCGGGGAGGGTCGATCACCGAAGCGCAGCGAAGGTGATCGGGGTGGGAGTCGCGGACGCGGATCAACGCCATCACCCCCACCCCGCTCGCTATCGCTCGCGACCCTCCCCACAAGGGGGAGGGTGAAAAAAGGAGGCCCCGCCTTCCTCTTTTAATGCAACACGAACTCGCCGTTGATCGCCTTCATCTCTGCCGGCTTGATCAGCTTGCAGTGCGCCACCTGCACCGAATGCAGCGGCCCCTCCAGGCGGTCTTGCCAGAATTCGAGAAACTTCTGCAGCTCGGGGAATTTCGGAAACAGGTCGTAGGCCTGCCAGACGAAGGTTTGCAGCAGCCAGCGGTGGTCGGGCCGGCGGTAAAGAATGTGCGCCGTGGTCAGTCCGTAGCCCTGCACCTGCTTCTCGAAGTCCTTCGAAACCGTCGAACTCATTCCGTCCTCCGTTGGTGAAGCGGACGATAAGTTTCCAGTCGCGGTGGGGTTCATTGCAAGCTGAATCGGTGAACAAACTGTTTAAAATCAATGCGTTAGCAGCAATGAACGGCGGCGGCTAACAAGCCCGGCGCGGTAGCGCCCTCGCCTCGCGCATGTACGATCCGGCCTGTCCGGGCAGCGGCGTTAACCATGGAGTTCCAGCCACTTGGGAAGATTGTTGGCACTCATTCCGGATGAGTGCTAAAAATTTTCGGGACGCCCCTTGCGGGCTCGAAAATCCCTCTCCATCTGCCGCCGTAAGGTGGCCGAGGGGAGTTCACCGGCCAACCGGAAACGTCAGACATCTTAATCTCTTAGGAGGACTGCCATGAAGTTCCGCCCGCTTCACGACCGTGTCGTCGTCAAGCGCATCGATGCCGAGCAGAAGACTGCCGGCGGAATCATCATTCCCGATAGCGCACAGGAAAAACCGAGCCAGGGCGAAGTGATCGCCGTCGGCCCGGGCGGCCGCGACGAAAACGGCAAGCTCACCCCGATCGACATCAAGGTCGGCGACGTCGTGTTGTTCGGCAAGTGGTCGGGCACCGAGGTCAAGATCGACGGTCAGGATCTCCTGATCATGAAGGAAAGCGACATCATGGGCGTTCTCGAAGGCGTCTCCGCCTCGAAGAAGAAAGCCGCCTAAGGTCGATCCAGGAAAAAAGGAAACACACACATGGCTGCTAAGGACGTCAAATTCTCCGTCGACGCGCGCGACCGCATGCTGCGCGGCGTCGATACCCTCGCCAACGCCGTCCGCGTGACGCTCGGCCCGAAGGGCCGCAACGTCGTGCTCGACAAGTCGTTCGGCGCGCCCCGCATCACCAAGGACGGCGTCACCGTCGCCAAGGAGATCGAGCTCGAGGACAAGTTCGAGAACATGGGCGCGCAGATGGTGCGCGAAGTCGCTTCGAAGTCGGCTGACTTCGCCGGCGACGGCACCACCACCGCCACCGTGCTCGCCCAGGCGATCGTCAAGGAAGGTTCGAAGGCGGTTGCCGCCGGCATGAACCCGATGGATCTCAAGCGCGGCGTCGATCTCGCCGTCGAAGCCATCGTCGAGCACCTCAAGGCCAACTCGAAGAAGGTGACCTCGAACGAGGAAATCGCCCAGGTCGGCACCATCTCGGCCAACGGCGACCAGGAAATCGGCAAGTTCCTCGCCGAAGCCATGAAGAAGGTCGGCAACGAGGGCGTCATCACCGTCGAGGAAGCCAAGTCGCTCGACACCGAACTCGATGTCGTCGAAGGCATGCAGTTCGATCGCGGCTACATCTCGCCCTACTTCGTCACCAACGCCGACAAGATGCGCGTTGAAATGGACGACCCCTACATCCTGATCTACGAGAAGAAGCTGTCGGGTCTCCAGGAGCTGCTGCCGCTGCTCGAAGCCGTCGTGCAGACCGGGAAGCCGCTGCTCATCGTCGCCGAGGACATCGAAGGCGAAGCGCTCGCCACCCTCGTCGTCAACAAGCTGCGTGGTGGCCTCAAGGTCGCCGCCGTCAAGGCGCCGGGCTTCGGCGATCGCCGCAAGGCCATGCTGCAGGACATCGCGATCCTGACCGGCGGCCAGGCGATCTCGGAAGATCTCGGCATCAAGCTCGAGAACGTCACGCTCTCCATGCTCGGCCGCGCCAAGAAGGTGTCGATCGACAAGGAGAACACCACCATCGTCAACGGTTCGGGCAAGAAGGCCGACATCGAGGCGCGCGTTCAGCAGATCAAGGCGCAGATCGAGGAAACCACCTCGGACTACGACCGTGAGAAGCTGCAGGAGCGTCTGGCCAAGCTCGCCGGCGGCGTCGCGGTGATCCGCGTCGGCGGCGCCACCGAGGTCGAGGTCAAGGAGCGCAAGGATCGTGTCGACGACGCGATGCATGCGACCCGCGCCGCGGTCGAGGAAGGCATCCTGCCGGGCGGCGGCATCGCCCTGCTCCGCGCCACCGAGGCGCTGAAGAAGGTGAAGACGCACAACGAAGACCAGAAGCACGGCGTCGAGATCGTCCGCAAGGCGATCCAGGCCCCGGCCCGTCAGATCGCGCTCAACGCGGGTGAGGACGGCTCGGTCATCGTCGGCAAGGTGCTGGAGAAGGATCAGTACTCCTACGGCTTCGACGCGCAGAACGGCGAGTACGGAAACATGATGTCCAAGGGCATCATCGACCCGACGAAGGTCGTGCGTGCGGCGATCCAGAACGCGGCTTCGGTCGCGGGTCTCCTGATCACCACCGAAGCGATGGTCGCCGAACTGCCGCCGAAGAAGGGCGCCGGTGCCGGCGGCGCGCCGGGCGGCATGCCGGGCGGCATGGGCGGAATGGACTTCTAACGAAGTCGCTTCTCCGACTGTGAAATGAAAAGAAGGCCCGGGAGAAATCCCGGGCCTTTATCATTCCTGTCGTCAAGTCGCGCCGCGGCGATTGCGGGATACGTCACATCCGGTAGGCTCATGATTCTCAAGCCCGCCGTCGCACAACTGTCACAATCGCCGCCGGAAGCCTTCCGCAATGCACTTCCCCACCTCGTTCGCCGACATCGATTTCGTCATGCTGGTGTCGGCCGTGGCCGTCATCCTCAACATCACCGGCTACTTGATGAAGACGATGATCCCGCTGCGCATCTTGGCGATGGCGACCAATTGCTTGTTCATTCTGTGGTCTTCGATGGCGTCGGTCTATCCGACGCTGATCCTCAACTGCATCCTGCTGCCGATCAACGCCATGCGCTTCGGCCAGATGAAGAAACTGATCAAGCAGGTAGACGAGGCTGCCCATGGCGACCTGAACATGGACTGGCTCAAGCCTTTCACGACGAGCCGCAGCTTCACCGCCGGCACCGTGCTGTTCAACAAGGGTGACGCGGCCACCGAGCTCCATTTCATCATGTCCGGCCGCTTCCGCGTGAACGAACGCAACGTCGAGATCGGCGCCGGCAGCATTCTCGGCGAACTCGGTCTGCTCGAGCCGGGCCGCACGCGCACCGCGACCGTCGAATGCATCGAGAGCGGCGAGACGCTGGCGATCTCCTACGACAACGTCATGCAGCTCTATTTCCAGAATCCGACCTTCGGCTTCTACTTCCTGCAATTGTCGACGGCGCGGCTGTTCCACACCATCAAGGGACTGGAGAGCGAGAACGCGGCGCTGCGCGCCGACAATGCGCGGCTCAGCGCAGCCGCAACGGCACAGTGAATGCCGACGAAGAAATCGGGTGGAGGCGTGCCGGCGAACGGGCTAGCTTTCCCGGCATAAAAAAACGACCATCGACAAGATGAAGCGCGGGTACATCCGCCGTCACCTATCTCATCGTGGCCGTCGAGGCGGGGGTCATACGGAACGCGATCCGCCGCCGCTTGAAAACGTGTATAGTCCCGCATTGTGAAAATAACGTGACGAAAACCTTAATGAAAACCTACCCTTCCCGTGTCTATGTCGGTGTCGGCGGCTGGACTTACGAGCCATGGCGCGGCGTTTTCTACCCCAAAGGGCTGCCGCATTCGCGCGAACTCGAATATGCGGGCCAGCATCTGACCTCGATCGAGGTGAATGGCACGTTTTATTCGACGATGAAGCCGGCGAGCTTCCGCAAGTGGGCGTCGGAAGTTCCGGACGGTTTCGTGTTCTCGCTGAAGGGGCCGCGCTATGCGGTCAATCGTCGCGTGCTGGCGGAAGCCGGTCCGTCGATCACGCGCTTCCTGGAATCCGGCATTACCGAACTCGGGCCGAAGCTCGGCCCACTGCTCTGGCAGTTCGCGCCGCACAAGAAGTTCGACGTCGCCGATTTCGGCGCCTTCCTCGATCTGTTGCCGGCAAAATTCGAAGGCAAGGCGCTGCGCCACGTCGTCGAGGTGCGCAACGATACCTTCAAGACGCCGGAGTTCATCGCGCTGGCACGCAAGAAAGGCGTCGCCATCTGCTACGCCGAGCACGAGACCTATACCGAGATCGCCGACATCACCGCGGACTTCGTCTATGCCCGCCTGCAGAAGGGCGACGAGAAGCTCAAGGCCGGTTATCCGCCAAAGGCGCTCGATGAATGGGCGAAACGCGCAAATGCCTGGCTCAAGGGCGGCGCGCCGGCCGACTTGCCGCGCATCGACAAAAAGGCAGCCGACAAGAAGCCGCGCGATGTCTTCATCTACTTCATCCACGAGGCC
>JAFECH010000402.1 GCA_018242255.1 Pseudomonadota bacterium
AATTGTCGACGAAGGTTCACGCCTCCACCGGTGGCATCGGAAGCGATCTTTGGCGATTTGAGAAGGGCCAGCATATCGGCTTTGAGACGATCGGCGACGTCAACAAGATCAATGATCTCTTCGCCGAAGTTCTGGATATTAGCCTCGCGGCCGTGTTTCAGTCCTTCGATGCCGGCTTGCTTGGAGACATTTTTGTTGACGTCCTCGATGACGCTCCCAAATGGGCATTCCACAAGACACGCCTCGTCAGCAGCATCTCGGCGCATTTCGATTATAAGATCGAACGACGGCCCGGTTAGATCGGCTTGATCGCTGCCTCGAAGCTCTGTCTTCTTCTACCAGTCCGATGCCTGAGCCGCTTTGATGGGCAGGTTCCATGCGGCAGACGCGTGATGTCAGACGAATTGGGCGCCCCGCGGCTGAAGTAGCCGCGGCCGGGCCCTAGCCCACGGCCAACTGGCCGCGCGCCCGAGCCTCGCGCTCGCCAAGGCTCGCGGGCGAGTCTCGGCCCATCCCGGTGACGGTCCCGTGGCGCAGGTCCCAGGCTTCAAGTCCATAGCGCACGCAGCCCGCAGTCCCGAGCCAAAGGGAGAGAATGATTGACGCTTCCGTGACGGGTTGAGGTGGCGAGAGAGAGTCTCTCGCCGGCCCGTCGCGGAGTCCAGCGATGTCCAGATCCCCTTCTCCTACCGCAGCCGGTGATAGCCGGCCGACCTTCTACGACGACATCACCAACAAGATCATCGCGGAGCTTGATGACGGCCGTATTCCCTGGGTGCAGCCCTGGGGCACGCCCGGAGTCAGGGCGCAACTCGCCATGCCGAAGAATGCGTCCACAAACCGAACCTATTCGGGCATCAACGTCCTCATCCTGTGGGGTGCGGTCATCGAGATGGGCTACACCGGCCAGAGCTGGCTGACTTTCCGCCAGGCTCTGGCGCTTGGCGGTCATGTGCGCAAGGATGAGCGCGGCATCACCATCGTCTATGCCGACCGCTTCATCCCCGATGACGCCAAGCGGCGCGCCGCAACCGGCGGCGGCGAAGCTCGCGCTGTCCCGTTCCTCAAACGCTTCACCGTCTTCAACACGGATCAATGCGACGGGCTCCCCGATGCCATCGCCACGGTCGCACCGCCGCCACCGCCTGGCACTATCGCGCCGCGTGTCGAAGCGTTGATCAAGGCCACCGGCATCGATTTCCGCATCGGCGGCAACCGGGCCTATTACGTCTCTTCTCAAGATTATGTGCAGGTGCCGGCGCCAGCGGCGTTCTTCGAGCCCATCAACTGGCATCGAACGGCCCTGCACGAGCTCGGCCACGCCTCGGGTCATGCCTCGCGCCTCAAGCGTGATCTCTCCGGATCCTTTGGTTCCCGCAAATATGCATTCGAGGAGCTGGTGGCGGAGATGAACGCTGCCTTCTGCTGCGCCGCGCTCGGCATCACGCCAACCGTGCGTCACGCCGATTATATCGGCTCCTGGCTCGAGGTTTTGCGCGAGGATAACCACGCTGTCGTCCGCGCCGCGTCGCTCGCGAGCAAGGCCGCCGATTATCTCCTCGGCTTCCTGCCCGATGCCGGCGACGAAACTGCGACTGGACGGAGGGCAGCATGATCCTTCTCACCTGGGCGCTCATCGAGCGCCTCCTGGCCAACGGCCGTCTCAATGACGTCGACCACGTTCCCGTGGTCAAGCTCTTCAATCCGCTCGGTGCCGCAACCTGGCTCGCGACCGAGCTCGATGCCGATGGCGACACGCTGTTTGGCCTCGCCGATCTCGGCTTCGGCTCACCCGAACTCGGCTCTTTCAGTCTGTCGGAGATGGCCTCCGTGCGTCTTCCTCTCGGTCTCGGCATCGAGCGCGATCTCTATTTCGAGGGCACCTTCCCTATCTCGGTCTATGCCGCAGCCGCGCGTAGCGCAGGCCGCATTGTCCTCGACGAAGAACTCTTGCGGGCTGCGGCCGAGCAAATTCGCGAGAGCGGATGACAAGTGGGTGGCCTCCCTCGGGCTGACCCACCGCGGGTGCGAGGGAGAGGCGGGATGTGGGCTTCGTGACGGGTTGGAGGTCGAGAGAGAGTCTCCCGGCCGCCCGTCGCGGAGAACCGACATGACCAAAGCTCATCCCAAGATCGCGCTCAGCATCTCGCGCGACATTCCCTTCAACAAGCTGGTCTTGAGCCAGTCCAACGTCCGGCGCATCAAGGCCGGCATCGCGATTGAAGAGCTCGCCGAAGACATCGCTCGACGCACGCTGCTCCAAAGCCTCACCGTGCGGCCGGTCTTAGACGCCGACGGCAACGAGACGGGTCTTTACGAGGTTCCGGCTGGTGGGCGGCGCTATCGGGCGCTCGAGCTTTTGATCAAGAAGAAGCGCCTTGCCAAGACGGCGCCCATTCCTTGCATCATCCGCACCGGCGGCCTTGCGGAAGAGGACAGCCTGGCCGAGAACGTCCAGCGTGCGCCGCTGCATCCGCTCGATCAGTTCCGCGCCTTCCTCGCGCTCCGCGACAAGGGCCAGTCCGAGGAGGAGATCGCTGCCGCCTTTTTCGTCTCCGTCACCGTTGTGCGTCAGCGCCTGCGCCTTGCCGCCGTGGCAGCGAATTTGCTCGATGTATACGCGGACGACGGCATGACGCTTGATCAGTTGATGGCGTTCACCGTCAATCCTGACCATGGCCGACAGGAGCAGGTGTGGGAAGCCTTGCAACGCTCGTTAGGCAAGGAGCCCTATCAGATCCGCCGCCTCTTAACGGAAGGGGCTGTGCGTGCCTCGGACAAGCGCGCGTTGTTCGTCGGTGCCGCCGCCTACGAAGCTGCCGGCGGCACGATCCTGCGCGATCTCTTCGAGTCCGATGACGGCGGCTGGCTGCAGGAGCCAGCTCTCCTCGAAACCCTCGTCGCCGACAAGCTCGCGCACGACGCCGACATCATCCGCGCCGAGGGCTGGAAGTGGATCGAGATATCGCCGGAGCTTCCCTACGGTCACACCTATGGCCTGCGCCGGCTGCGCGGGTGCGAAGTCCCACTGGCCGAAGAGGAGATCGCCGCCCGCGATGCGCTCCAGGCTGAGTTCGACCAGCTCGAGGCCAAGTACGCCGAAGCCGACGAAATCCCAGACGACGCCGACAAACGCCTCAGCGAGATCGAGACGGCACTCGCGGTGTTTGAAGAACGGCCGGTCGTCTATGAGCCTGACGAGATTGCGCGCTCCGGTGCCTTCGTCAGCATCGACAGCGCCGGTGTCTTGCGCGTCGAGCGCGGCTACGTACGGCCCGAGGACGAGCTCCCGGCGGGAAGCGCCGACAGCGAAGACGACGAGACCGACCCCGAAAGAGCAACGGGTCTTGGGACGAACTCTGATCAAGATGACGAGCCCGTCGTCGATGATCCCGAAGGGGATGAGGACAGTCGCCCGCTTTCTGACCGACTCATGACCGAGCTCACGATGCACCGCACGCTGGCGCTGCGTAACGCGATTGCCATCGATCCTGACGTCGCGCTCCGGGCGACGCTCCATGCGCTTTGTCTGAAACTCTTCTATCGCTATGGCGTCGAGACCTGCCTCGAGCTCGAGGCGAAGTGCGTGCTCTTCGGCAATACACCGGGACTCGCCGACAGCCCGTCCGCCAAGGCCATCGACGCCCGTAACAAGCATTGGGCCGACCAGATGCCGAAGGATGCCGGCGACCTGTGGGACGTGCTCGCCGATCTCGACAGTGACAGCCGACAAGCGCTATTTGCCCATTGCGTCGGGCTCACCATCAATGCGGTGCATCAGCCCTATGACCGCCGGCCGAAGGCGCTCCTCCATGCCGACCGCCTCGCCACAGCGATGAACCTCGACATGGCGGCCGCAGGCTGGATTGCCACGGTCGACAGCTATCTCGGCCGCGTCACCAAAGCACGCATTCTCGACGCCGTGCGCGAGGCCAAGGGCGACAAGGCCGCCGAACGGATCGTATCGCTCAAGAAGGCC
>JAFECH010000403.1 GCA_018242255.1 Pseudomonadota bacterium
GAATCGCTTGAGGGAAGGGCGCCGGAGGATGGTCGGCGGCAGGTCAATTTTCAGGGCCAGGAGTGCGAGCTCGACGGTGCCACGTTGGAAGTGCGGGATCGGGAGGGGAAGGCGTATGCCATCTCCGACCACTCGACGTTGACCCAGTTGAATGCGCGCGAGGTGGGGGCGGAGCCGCACCAGCCGGATCCGCCGTCTCCGTCGCGGGATCGGATGAGGTCTAGGTAAGGCCCATTCGCGCCAGATTTTTGGCGCGAATTCCATTTCATGCCAAAAAAGTGGCGCGAATACTTGCCAGAGCTGTCTTTTCATGCCAATTTGGCGTGAATAGAAAGATTCTGTCGTGAAAGGACCATTCGCGCCAAACATGGGGACCCGCCTCCAGGAACGCGAGCATCTTGATGCGCTGGAGCGCGCGGTGGCGTCGTTTCCCGAAGGGGGAAGCGTCGACGAGATCGCGGCGCGGGCAAAGCTTCCGTTTTCACGCCGAACGCTGCAGCGGCGACTTGCAGCGCTGGTGGACGAGGGCCGCATCGTCCCGGAGGGACAAACGCGAGCACTACGCTATCGCGCGAAGGTGATCGCGATACACGCGCCACCTCCGCCGTCCCCAGCATCACATCGCTCGGTGTCTCTCTCCGAGGAGTCGCAGCGCGTCGTTCAACAGATCTCCCGTCCGACCACGCAGCGCAAGCCCGTCGCCTATAACCGTGAGTTTCTTTCGAACTACAAGCCCAATAAGACATTCTATCTGAGTGCTGAAGAGCGCGCGCGCCTGCGCGCGGTGGGCTCGCCCTCCGACGTCACGCGGCCTGCTGGCACATACGCGCAGGCCATTATTGCCCGATTGCTCATCGACCTGTCGTGGAACTCAAGCCGCCTTGAGGGTAACACCTATTCGCTGCTTGAAACCGAGCGGTTGCTCGACCAAGGCGAAGAGGCGGAGGGCAAGGCCGCCGAAGACGCGCAGATGATCCTCAACCACAAGGACGCGATTGAATTCCTGGTCTCCTCGGCGGAGGACATCGGCTTCAACCGCTACACAATTTTGAATCTGCACGCGCTGCTGGCGAACAACCTCCTGAAGGACCCCGCTGGTGCCGGCCGCCTGCGTCACGACCGGGTGGGCATCTCGGCGTCCGTATACCTTCCGCCGGAGGTTCCTCAGCTCATTGACGAGTGTTTCGACGAAATCCTGAAGCTTGCACGCGCCATTGACGATCCCTTCGAGCAGGCCTTCTTCGTAATGGTGCAGTTGCCGTATCTGCAGCCGTTCATTGACGTCAACAAGCGCACGTCGCGGCTTGCAGCCAATATCCCCCTCATCAAAAACAACTTGGCGCCGCTCTCGTTTGTGGAGGTTCCTAAGGAGACCTACACCAGCGCGCTTTTGGCCGTATACGAACTGAACGACATCGGGCCGTTGAAGGACGTCTTCATATGGTCATACGAGCGCTCCGCCTCGCGCTACGTTGCCCTTCGCCAGACGATGGGCGAGCCGGATCCGTTCAAACTCAAATACCGTACGGCCATGCGCGAGCTGATCGCGGCCATTGTCCGCAAACCGATGGGAAAGAAGGATGCCGTTCGGGCCATCGAAGAATGGGCACGGGATAAGGTCGTGACCGCCGACCGAGAACGGTTCATTGAGGCCGTGGATACGGAGCTGCTGAGCCTGCACGAAGGCAATTTTGCCCGCTACCAGGTGCGCCCGAGCGAATTCGAAGCCTGGCAGAAAGTGTGGAACGCCAAGCCTGCGGTCAAGAAGCCCGCGAAGCGCAAGGGAAGGGTAGTGAAGTGAGGGCCCACCAAAAAGCAGGCCCGCCCGCTTTTCGTCGCCGCCCCGCTGTCGCGCCCGGAGGGAAGGGCGGCTCCGAAAAGCAGGCAGGTTGCGGAGACTTCTGGATGGTATCCAAGCAGCTCTCTTGCCTCCAGCCTCCACAGTCGCCAACATCGAGGCTAAGTGAGGTGGCCCGATGAGCGATTTGCCAACCAGGGAGACATTAACAGTCGAGTTTAAAAGCGACCTTAAAAGGTTGTCTGATGATGACCTCATCGAAGCGGTCGTCGGGATGGCAAACGGCGAAGGCGGAATCATCTATCTCGGAATCGAGAAGGATGGTGTGCCGTCGGGGTTGCATCCTGCGCATTCCGACCTGGATGGCCTCGCTTCAATGCTCGCAAATCGGATCCAGCCCTCAATTATCGTTTCCGTTACTTCCGTTATCGGGGGTGGAAAAACAGTTGCCGCCATTAGCGTTCCCAAAAGCGGTGGCGCGATCTATAGCACGCAGCGAGCAAGAACTCTGCGCCGGCGCCTAAGATTTGATGGCGAACCAGAATGCGTGCCATTTCATCCTCATGAGTTTCCTAGCCGTCTCGGGGAACTCGGAGCATTTGACTGGTCAGCTCAACCTTGCAACGACTTGAACCTGGATGCTCTCGATCCTTTGGAGCGCGCGCGTCTTCGTCGTGCGATTGAAGGCTTTAACGGCGACAAGAGTCTTTTGAAGCTGACCGATGACGAACTCGACGGGGCATTGGGCTTAATTGAATCAATTAACGGCAGACCCGTTCCCACCACCACTGGCCTACTGCTTATCGGTAAAGAACAGTTCATCAAATCGCATGTCGCCACACACGAAGTGGCATTTCAGGTGCTCGATAACCTGCAAGTCCGCGTCAATGAGTTCTATCGTTGGCCGCTTATCCGTCTCTTTGAGCAACTCGAGCAGCATTTTCGCGCCTGGTACAAAGAGGAGGAAGTCCAGGTCGGTCTGTTCCGCGTGCCGGTTCCGAACGTCGACCGCACGGTTTTTCGCGAAGCGATCGTAAATGCACTCGTCCACCGTGATTATGCCCGCCTCGGAGCAATTCACGTGCAGTGGAACGACAGCAAAAACCTGTCGATTTCGAGTCCCGGGGGTTTAGTAAGCGGCGTAACAGTGCAGACATTGCTGACTGTTTCGCCAAAGCCTCGCAATCCCCGCTTGGCAGATGCATTCAAGCGCATAGGGCTCGCTGAACGCACAGGGCGTGGTGTCGATGCCATTTATCGCGGCGTGCTCCGGTACGGACGGCCGGCACCAAGCTATGCGCGCACAACAGCTGACGCTGTTGTTGTCGACCTCAACACTGACAAAGCCGATCTCGAATTCCTCCGATTGGTTCTTGAGCAAGAAAACGATACCGGTCAGTCGCTCCCGTTGCCTACGTTGCAATTACTCTCGACCCTTCGGCATCATCGTCGCGTCGATGCCGCCGAGCTTGCTCAGGCGATGGGTGATATAACCGTTCATGATGTGAAATCTCT
>JAFECH010000404.1 GCA_018242255.1 Pseudomonadota bacterium
GAATTCGCTTTCGCCGTTCGGCGTTAGGACCTCGCTGCTCAGATCAAGCGGCCCACGAACCGGTTGTTCGGGAACTGAGAAGGCAAAGGTCCAAGGCTCCGAGCGTGGCGCCATCTTCTGCAACAGCAGAACCATGAGCGCCGCCGAGCACAGGAGGAGGGCCCAGCCTACGAGGGCGTGCGTTCCGCGATTTGAAAGCAAATTGGTCACCGCCGATTGGACGTGGCTTCGGTTGAGGGCCTCGCCGTCCGCTTCAAGTAGCAGGCGGAACGTCGCAAGAGAGGCTGTTCCGACGCAACTGAAAAAAGTAGCGGGGAAGTGTGGCTAACGGGTCAGCACCACGAATTCCGTGCCGCTGCCGTTTTCATGGAGCGGCAGCTCCCGGTCCGACACGATCAGCGAAGACCCCGGGCGCGCAAGCTCGGATATCGTCTGCTGGATATCGTCAGGAATTGTGAACGCGTTCAGTGCTTCGTTCGCCATTTGGATGTCAAGTTCGCGCCCCTGGGCCAACGCGGTCCGGCGGCGCTTCTTCTTGCCTTCGTCGAACGCCTGACCGGGCGAAGGGGTTTGGGCGCTAACGAGACGCCAGTCGAAGGTGTTGGGATCGGTGCCGTAGTTCATCGCCGTGAACACGTGCGTTCCGACTTTGTGCTTGAGCGGAGCGACCTCGATCGGCGCTTCCAGCAAGGGCTCGAACCCTTGGCGCACATATATCCTTTGTGCACGCAGGCTGATGAGCACCGCGACGGGCTTCGAGCGCAAACGCATTTCCTTGTTGACGTCGGTCAGCGCCGCTTTCGCCGACGTCAGATCAGACTGCGCATCGCGCAACGCATCGGCAGCGCTATCGCGCGCATTCTGCGACGACGAGAACGCGCCTTGGACCACGGCAAAGCTCAATTCGTTCGCCGCAGCATCGGCACGTGCCTTGTCAGCTTCAATCGTCGCATCGAGGAGGGCGTCTTCGAGATTGCTCTCTCGATCGCTGTCGCCATTGTCGGCGCCGGACGATGCGGTCTTGCCGCTGTCCGCCGAGCTCGACATATAGGCCTCGAACGCTTTCATCGCCGCTGTCTGCTGGGCTTCTGCCGTTTTGACGGCCTCTCTCAGCGGTTCGACCGAACGCCGCGCAGTTTCGAATTTCTGGTTCACATCCGTGAAGTCTTTCGCTGTCTGCTTGACCTTTTCATCCGCGGACGCGAGCCCTGCTTCTGCGGTTTTGACGGCTGCCTGCGCGCGATCAAGCTTTTCCTGCATGATCTGATCGGCTTCGGCCCGCGTCGTCGGTCGGCGCTGCAGATCCTTGGGCATGTCAGCAACGGCCCGCAGAAGCGCAGGCGAAATGCCTATCAGGCGCACGCCGGTGTCTGCCGCAGAATGGTCGTCGGGACGGTCGTTTACCGCGATGAGCTGCGGTTTCGCCAAGCTGCCCTGCATTGCCGTCGCGTCATCGAGCGGCAGCGGCTTGAACAGCTTCGGGCTGTCGAACGCGATCGGATCGGGATCGTCGTACGATACGACCACGCGGTTGCCGATCTTGGTCAATCCGAAGAGTTTGCGCGCAAAGCTATAGGGCAGCCGGATGCACCCGTGCGACGCGCGATAGCCCGGCAGATCTCCGGCGTGCAACGCGATGCCAGACCACGTGATGCGCTCCTGATAGGGCATCGATGCGCCGGAATAGATATTGCTGACGTGATAGACGTTCTTTTCCAGGATCGAAAAAACGCCTGTCGGCGTATCGTGGCCCGGCTTGCCCGACGAAATTTTCGACGACGCGATTTCGCCGTTCGTGTCGAAGACGCGAACGCGCTGCTTTTTGATGGAAACGACAATGAGAAGCGGCGATTTCGACTGCGCCGTGGCTGAAGCGGCGGCCTGCGATTGAAGCCTCAGCAGCCCGGTTTTGGACTTCGCGTCGACTGCGAACGGATAGGCTGCCATCGCGAATGCGACCGCACAGACCGCGATCGAACGCAACGCCGGAGATATTCTGCCGCTGACATTCTCTGCACGACGCACGCAACCACCCCGACGTTAAAAACAACGAAACCCGTCGCAGCGACATGACCAGGCCGGAAATTGGCCCCCGATTTTGGCGCTACAGATTGGCTAACAGACGCCAGTCTGAGCACGCAACGAACTACCGCTCGGGCCGAGCATTCGACATTTGCGATGTTGCGCCAATTCAACGCTTTCGCAGGAGTGACAGAAATACTTGTGGACGGAACGTGGAAAAATTTACCATGTCGCCAGCTTGCCGTCTGCTGCCTGGGCACTGGTCAGAAGGTCTGGGGTTTCATAAACTTCGTTTAGCTGATCTGGGTGGCGCGGACGCCTGCAATCCCCACATGGTGGTGGCTGTTCGCTCTTCGTGAGAGCGCCTGAAAGGCTCCGGGCCGAAGGAGTGAAATGTCTATTCACATCAAGCGCCGGCGACTGATGGCGCCGGATATTGCAGCCCGCAAAGGCGGCGAACCCATCGTGGCGCTGACGTCCTATCACGCGCACACTGCCGCCATAGCGGACAACCATTGCGATTTTCTGCTCGTCGGCGACAGCCTCGGCATGGTGATGCACGGCTTCGAGACGACGGTGCCAGTTCCGCTTGAGCTGATGATCATGCACGGCCAAGCCGTCGTGCGCGGTTCAAAAAAGGCGCTCGTCGTCGTCGATATGCCGTTCGCCACCTACGAGGAAAGCCCGCAGGTGGCGTTCCGCAACGCCGCTCGCGTCATGAAGGAAACCGATTGTGGCGCCGTGAAGCTGGAAGGCGGCCGGCGCATGGCGGAAACGATCCGCTACCTCGTCGATCGCGGCATCCCGGTGATGGCGCACATCGGCTTGACGCCGCAGTCCGTCAACGTGCTCGGCGGCTTCAAAACGCAAGGCCGGACGGTCGACCAGTGGGACGCCATCGAGGAAGACGCACGCCTCGTCGCCGAAGCAGGCGCCTTCGCCGTCGTCCTTGAAGCCATGACAGCCCCTCTCGCCGAGCGCATCACCAAGGCAATC
>JAFECH010000040.1 GCA_018242255.1 Pseudomonadota bacterium
CCGTGCATCGCTCGGGACGCTGGCGGGTGTCGTCATCATCCTGTTCGGCCTGCACTTCCTCGGCGTCCTGAAAGTGCGCATGTTCTACAAGGAAGCACGCTATTCGGCGGCCGAGATGGAGGCGAGCTTTTTCGGCGCCTACGTCATGGGGCTCGCGTTCGCGTTCGGCTGGACGCCATGCATAGGGCCGGTACTCGCCACCGTCCTGACGCTCGCTGCCAGCGAGAACAGCCTCGCGACCGGCGTCAAATTGCTTTTGATCTATTCGCTTGGGCTCGGCGTTCCGTTCATTCTAGCCGCGATCGCGGTCAGGCCGTTTCTCGGCTTCATGCAGAAGTTCAAGCGGCACTTTGCGACCCTCGAAAGGGTGATGGGTCTGCTGCTTGTCGTTACCGGTCTGCTGTTCGTGTTCGGGGCGCAGAATTGGTTCAGCCAGTGGATGATTGAAAACTTTCCGGCGCTCGGCAGGATTGAGTCCTACGTGACGCCAGCCGATCTTGGCGCCGAGATTTTGCGGCAAGGGTCGCACTGAAAGCTGTCGACGTCATGATTGCTGAAACGCCTCCGATTGCGCTGACGATTGCGGGTTCGGATCCGTCGGGCGGCGCCGGTATTCAAGCCGATCTTAAGACGTTTGCGGCGCTCGGCGTCTATGGCGCGAGCGTCATCACGGCGCTGACGGCGCAGAACACGACCGGCGTGTCGGGTGTTTTTGCGATCCCTGCGGATTTCATTGCGGCTCAGTACCGGTCTGTCGTCTCAGATCTTACGATTGGGGCCATCAAGACCGGCATGCTCGGCGATGTTGCGACCGTCGAGATCGTCGCGTCGCTTCTCGCAGAAACGCGCGCTGCGCCCATCGTTGTCGACCCGGTTATGGTGGCGACCAGCGGCGACGTTCTGCTGAAGCCGGACGCCATCGACGCCGTGCGCCATGCACTCATTCCGCGCGCAAGTCTCATTACGCCAAACATTCCCGAAGCGAGCCGTTTGCTTGATTGCCCGCAAGCGATCACCGTGGACGACATGCGCGCTCAAGCCGAGTCGCTGATGCGGTTCGGGTGCCGTGCCGTTCTTCTCAAAGGTGGCCACGGGCATGGGGAGGACGTGATCGATATGTTATTCGACGGAAAAACGCATGTGCCGTTTCGCTGGTCCCGTATCGATACGACCAACACGCACGGCACCGGCTGCACATTATCTGCTGCGATTGCAGCTGGTCTGGCTCTTGGACAGCCTTTGGCTGTTGCGGTGGCCGACGCCAAGGAGTTTGTTTGGCGGGCGTTGTCATCTGGTTCGCATATGCGTGTTGGAAAAGGCAATAACGGTCCAATCGACCATAATTTCGCACTGAGAAAGCTGTAGGCTGATTTTCGGGGTTCAACGTTTTCGGGCTTTCATAACGCGATCTGTTGCGGGTGCGCATCGTCCTGCACCGACTCGCGTTGTGCGCTGGGAGTCAAGTCTTGCACCGTCAGTAGGACTTTGGCAGCTTGCGCGCGATTTCGGTGGTACATCCGCCGCTTAAGGACTCCGGGGGGAGCGCCAAGCGACGTTTCGAGGGATTGAGACTCGGCTTGGCAAGAACCGGTCCGCTTCGGCGGGCCGGTTTTTTGTTGCCAGAGAAGCACAGCGCTTAGTCATCACAGCCGAACGTTGAGTTTCCTGTTTGAAACCCTGATGTGGCGCGGAGGCGATGCAGCTATTGTGGCATTTGTGGGGAAGGCTGAGTCGGCCTTGGGAGCAAACGGATGCTGTTTTTGAGCAAAACAAACAAAACAAAAAACGCGTTCCGATTCTTGGGGATCAGTTCGGTCGCGATTCTGGCGCACGTCGGTTCAGCTTCTGCCGGAGGCTTTGATATTCACGAGCAGTCCACCGTGTTCCTGGGGTCTGCTTCGGCGGGTGTCGCCGCAGGCGGCAGCCTCGGATCGATGTTCTGGAACCCGGCGGCGACGGCGCAGTTCTCGGGGCTCAATACTGAATCGTCCTACACGCTTATCCTGCCGAATGCCGACGTGAACGTGACAAGCATCGGCCTGCCAGGCGGCCCGATGGCGAGCACTGCAGGGTTGCCGTCGTCCTTGACCAATGGCGGCGATATTACGATGCCCGCCGTTACAGGTGCCAGCTATGGCGCCTACCAAGTCTCCAGGGACCTGTGGCTCGGAATGGCGCTGAACTCGCCATTTGGTCTGGCCACTAAGCCTGATAACGTCAATTACCTCGGCTCATATCTCGGTCTGACAACAAAGCTTATAACGCTGAACGCCAACCCGACGATTGCCTATCGTATTGCTCCCGGAATTACGATCGGTGCTGGTGTCCAGATTGAGTGGGCGCAAGCGAAACTGCAGTTTCGCTCAACCCCGACGACGGTGGCTCAATTCCTAGGTGAGGGCTGGGCGTTCGGTGGGACGGCGGGTATTTTGCTCGAGCCGATGGCGGGGACCTCCATCGGGTTGGGCTATCGCTCACAGCTTACTCATGATCTCGATGGCCATTTCAGAAACGGAGCTTTCGGATCTGATGCGACCAGCTCGTTGAATTTGCCCGACATCGTAACGCTCAGTCTCCGACAGGAAATCACGCCGACCACTCGTCTCTTGGGTACGGTGGAATGGACGAATTGGAGCTTGTTTAAAGACGTCTCAGTCAAAATTCCAGCCGTTGGCTCGTTGGGCGAGACAGCGAATTGGAGCGACGGTTGGTTCTTCTCCCTTGGCGGCGAGTATGACTACTCGCCTCTGTTGACGCTTCGAAGCGGCGTCGCCTATGAAATTTCGCCTATCGATGATCCAACCAAGCGCCTGGTTCAGATTCCGGACAATAACAGAGTCTGGCTGAACATTGGTGCCAGCTACAAATGCGATTTCTGTCGATCGCTTCTGAATAGCGAAGAAACGACGTTGGATGTCGGCTATTCTCACGTCTTCATTGAAAACGGCGGATTTAATGACACGACACCCGATGGCTCAACCCAAATAGCAGGCAACATTACTGACGCTCATTTTGACTTAGTGTCGGTTGGTATGCGGACGAAGTGGTGAGGGCTATTTTGAGATCATGAAAAAACCGGGCTTCGCCCGGTTTTTTTTGCTGCAGATTTCGATTTGCAAAGTCGATTTTTACGGTGCGTCGTCGACCTGCAATTCGTGCAGGATGCTTTCGAGAACGCCTTCGAGTTTGTTCGCAGACGTTTCAAGCGCACTTGCTGCAGCTACGACGCGGTTCGACTGGGCAGCTTGCGATTGGCTCATAGCGTAGAGCTTGCCGGCGTTGCGCGCGATCTGCTCGCAGCCCTGCGGATCGAATGGATTGGCCTGGAGCGACCAGGCGATGTCGTGAATGTCTTCGGCGGCCTTGAGCATGGCGTGGGTCGGCAGCACGCTCTCGTCCATCGTGGGGCGGGCCAAGAGGGCGGCGCGGGTCTGAGCCATCTGGGATTTGACGGATTCGATTTCGGCCTTCAGCTGACCAAGCAGCGCAGGCGGCTCACGCAGGGAGCCTTGGAGACGGCGAATGGCGTCTTCCAAAAGGGCGCTGTCCAGGCGGCGTGCGCGGCGGCCATGTTCGGCTAGGAACCAACGTCCACGCGCGGATTCGAGCAGTGTCGCCTCAATGGCGCGGTATTCGGTTTCAATATCGTCAGTAACGGGCGAAGTGAGAGCCTGCATGCCGTTTGTGCTCCGCAAAAAATTGTTTCAACGGGTATGCGATTCGCACGTAGCGAAGATACAACCTCCGGCTGATCTAAACAGGACTTATAGGCCAGCGGCCCGCCGTCCGCTTATACGGTGATGTGAGCATAGAGTTGCGAGGATGAGCATGAGCGAGCGGGACGACGCAAGGCGCAGTTTCGCGATGCGTGTCGCGCTGTTTTACGGCGCGTTGTTCGTCTTTTACGGCATGCACACGCCATTTCTTCCGGTTTGGCTGAATTGGCGCGGACTTTCCGCCGCTGAGATCAGCACCGTTATCGCGGCACCTTTGTTTCTGCGGATGTTCGTGTCACCCGTCGTTGCTATGGCAGCGGATCGAAGCGGCAGGCATCGCTGGTATCTGGTCGTACTTGCCTGGTCGACGATTGCCTTTGTGCTGGCGCTGGCGGCGTCATCGTCATTCTGGCCGGTGCTGTTGTTTGCGATCGCGCTGATGCTCTGCAACTCGACGATCATGCCGCTGATTGAGACAATTGCGGTGATGGGCGTTCGGCACCGCGGTCTCGACTATGGGCAAATGCGACTGTGGGGGTCGCTGTCGTTCGTGGCCGCGAATTTCATTGGCGGGTTTGCGATCTACGCTTTTGGCGGTGGGGCGGGAATTTGGCTGATCGCCTTCGGCTGCATCTTGACGGTTGCGGCCGGGCACTTCCTGCCTCCGGACGAGCGGTTCGAGGATGCGATCAAGCCCGCGTTGCCGTTGTGGCGGTCATCCGCGTTGCACGATTTGCTCGGTCAAAAGCAATTTTGCTTGTTTTTGGTCGCGGCCGGTTTCGTGATGGCCGCTCACGCGACCTTCTTCACGTTCGGCATTCTGATATGGGAGAAGCAGGGCCTTTCGGCAGCGTGGTGCGGAACGCTATGGGCAGTGGGTGTCTTTGCCGAAGTCATGCTGTTTTCCGTTTCCGGACGCGCGGTTGCCCGGATCGGATCGCTGCGTCTGATCGCTCTTGCTGCGGCGGCATCGATCGTTCGCTGGGGGGGAATGGCGTTTGAGCCGTCGCTTGCCGTGCTCATTCCGCTGCAATTGCTGCATGGAGCGACTTACGGTGCGTGCCACACCGGTGCGATCCATTTCATTCACGAAAGCGTAGCGCGGGATAAGCTGGGCACGGCACAATCGCTATACGCCACGATGGCCGCGGGCGTCGCACTCGGTGCCGCGACGCTGATCGCCGGATGGATCTACGTGCGCGCCGGATCGCTGTCGTATCTCGGCATGGTCGCGATCTCGCTGGTGGCACTCGGCGCGGCGCTATGGCTGCTTCGCCAATCCAGCCGTTCGACGATGGCCGCGGCAGATCGCGTGTAGGCGTCAGCCCCAAAGCTCGGGACACGGAGGCTGAACGATGCCGTCGTCTATGCGCAGGCCATTCTCGCGATCGTGCGCAAGGAGAAGCGGGCCGTCGAGATCGATCCAATCGGCATAGGGAGCTAACAGCATCGCGGGTGCAACGGCGAGCGACGTCCCGACCATGGACCCAATCATGATTTTGAGCGCGTTCTTACGCGCTTCGGCGATGAGGTTGATCGCGCCGGTCAGTCCGCCCGCTTTATCGAGCTTCACGTTCACGGCGTCGTAGAGGCCTAGCAGGTGAGGGACATTCTCCGCAGTATGTACGCTTTCATCGGCACAAATGGGAACGAGGTGAGTGACGTCACGCAGGATGCTGTCCTGACCGGCAGGCAGCGGCTGCTCGATCAATTCAAAGCCGCATTCAGCCGCGACGCTGAGCAGGGGCGTCAGCGTTTCTGCGGTCCAGGCTTCATTGGCGTCGGCAACAAGATGCGCGTCAGGGCGGGCTTGCCGAACTGCGCGCATGCGTTCGTCGTCGCCCTGGCCGCCGAGCTTCAGTTTCAAGAGCGACAGATGGGCGACGCTGGCGGCTTTTGCCGCCATCTCTTCGGGAGCGGCAAGGCTCAAGGTGAATGCGGTGACTTTCGGCGTCGGTTCTACAAGCTCTGCGCGCTTTGAGACTCGGATGCCGGTCTGCTTGCTTTCGAGATCCCAGAAGGCGCAATCGAGTGCATTAAGAGCAGCTCCGGGATTTAATGCGTGCGGTAGGTCGGCGTGCGTTGAAATCTTACTAGCGGCGGTTCGGACGGCATCGAGGACGCCGTCGACGGTTTCACCGTAGCGGCCATAGGGGACAGATTCACCGCGGCCTTTGTACGTGCCATCCGATATTTCCACGACGACGACATCGGCGGCTGTTTTTGCGCCGCGCGAGATGACGAACGCTTCCTTGAGCGGCCATGCTTCGTGTCGAGCTTCGATGCGGAGAGGCGACATGGAAACGGGCGACATGGCAGGCGTTGCCGATTAGCGGATACGTCCGACGGCGTGCGCGAGGAAGAGATAGACGCGGCCGGTGTCGGACACGAGGTGGCCTTGCGCTGTACGGCCGGAAGGATCACGTGTGTCCGCTTCCTTGATGATCCGCTCAAAGTCGGTGAGGTAACGGAAGATCGACTGTGAGAGGTCTGCGTCGGTCTGGGCGCGGGCGGCGATTTCATCGAACAGCATGCGCGCTTCCGGGGCGTAGATGCTGCGGACCAGAACGTTTCTCTGGCCGGCGCGGATGCGGTTCCAGATGGCGCCGGCCGTCTGCGGATCGAGCGCGCGGGAGATCATGCCGACGTCGAGGCGCACTGGGGCAGCCGAATGAGGCGGCGGTGCTGGTGCGGGATCGGGCGCCGGCGGAGCGTTACGGACCGGCGCCGTGTCTTCCTCGTGCGAAGCTCGGGCTAGAAGATCGCCCAGCGACCAACCCTCGCGCTGATCCTGTTGAGCAGCGCTGGTGCGGCTGCGGCTCGGAGCATTTTCCTGCTGGATGAGCGCAGAAGTGAGCGACGGGGTCGGTGCGAGACGCGCTGGCGCGGGTTCCGGCCGCATGATTTCGCGAGGCGCGTTGGCGCGCTGGGAAATCTGCGTCAGCTGTTCGATGGCGCGCAATTGATCCTGAAGCGCACGGCGCATCGATTCCGCCGTTTCGCGGGTCGACGTCGGCAGACGTGATGCTTCTTCACGGATGCGGGCCTGCTCGCTTGCCAATGTTGCGGCAGCCTCGGCGGCCCGGAGACGCGTCTCCTCGGATGCCGACGAAAGGCGCGTCGACAGGTTCTCGAATTCGCGGGACAGCTCGCCGGACACGTTTTGGAAGCGATGTCGGAGATCGGAGAGCGCGCGATCGCTCTGAGCCTCGGTCTCATGCTTGACGCGATCAAGTTCGGCCATCAAGGCGCGGGAGCGATTCTCGGCGGTGTCGCGAAGCTCCTCCGCAATGGCACGGGCCTTGAGTTCAATATTCTCAAGTGAGCCCTCGAGGTTCGACGAGTAGCCGGCGATGGTGCGGCCGAATTCATCGGCCTTGCCGGAGAGGCGATCGATTGTGTGCGAAAGTTCGGCGTGCCGCGTCTGCAGCGTCGACTCTATGCGGAGGTTGGCGGTGTCGAGCACGTTAGCGGCTTTGAGGATCTGCTCGCCCTGGTTCTCAAAGCGATTGGTGACGCCGTGGATCTGTTGAAACAGATTGTCGGCGACGCTTTGCAGGATGCCCGATTGCTTGGAGAGGCCGTCGATGGCTTTCATCGTCTGGCGTGTGATATTTTCGCTGGTCCGGCGGACGGCGTTGATGCCGTTGACCACTGAATCATCAAGTTCGGTCGCTTGCTGCGCAATCGTTTCGCGGAACGTCTGCGAATGGATCTGCAGGGCGTTGGTCAGCAGCGATGCCTTTTCACTGACCGCGTGATCAATGGCGGTCGTCGAGCGCATGATCTGATCGTCGAACAGCTCAAGCCGCTTCTGGAACGCTTCGTCGAGCGAGCGGGTGCGTTCGACAAGCTGGATGTCGAGCGCCTGGGCGCGGTTCGACAGGGTGGTGTCCAGCGCGCGCGCATATTCCTCGAAAACAGTCTGCAGGTTTTCGGTGCGATTGCCGAGCGTGGTGTCGAGCGTCTGCATGTATCCGTCGAACGTGGCGCGCATCTGTTCGGTGCGTGCGCCAAGGGCGGTGGAAAAGGCGGTGGTGTAGTCCTCGAGAACCGACTGGAGCTGCAGCGTGCGCGAACCGACGGCATTTTCGAAACGGCCTGTGGCGGTGGCGAGCGAGCCTTCGAGATTGGCGAGGTTTTCGCCCGCGTTGGCGATAATGCCTCGAAGCGTCAGCTGCTGTGTGGAGAGCTTTTCGATCAGTGTTGGAATTTCGGTACCGAGCGTTTTCAGTGTCTCGGTGACGTTGGTGGATGTATCGAGGAGGGCGTGGCGTTCACCGCCGAGTTCGTTGATCAGTTCGCGGATGCGGCGCTCGTTGTGCTCGTAGGAGCGTTCGAGTTCGGCGACGTGGTTGTGCACGAGCGCTTCGAGTTCGCCGGCACGGCCGAGGGCGCGAGACACGGCATCGTTCATGAACGAAACCTGCCGGCGAACCGCCTGGCCCAGGCTTGCGATCGATTGCTCGGCGGTGCGGTCCGGCTCAGCGAGGCGGATGGCGACTTCGCTCATCGTTGCGGATTTGAGCGCGAGCGATGCGATGTGCCATGACAGAAGCGCGAGCAGCCAGATGATGGCGATCGGCGCGATAATGGCGGTCGCGGTATAGAACGTCGTCGGATGCAGCAAAAGCGACGACAGGGGCTCTCCGGCCTGCCATCCGGGCGCAAGCGTCAGGGCGCCGACGATCAGTCCGACGACGGCCCAAACAGCGCTGCCGATGGCGGCGTAGCGAAAGACCTTGTTCGATGGTTTTTGTTCGAGAGCATAGATCAGGCCACCGATGCTCGGGATGTCGTCGTTGGCGGCGATTTTACCGCGGACTGGTCCTGCCGGACGGCGGCGCGCGACGCGCCGCGCCGGGGGCTCAGTCGTGGGCTCGTCTGCGGTGGGCTCCCTGTCGGGAGCCGGTATCGGCGAAGGTGCGGGAAGAGCGGCGATGGAGGTTGCGGCGCCTGTCGACGGGGCGGCATCGATTGAAAGCAGTGGCGGGGGAAGGCTCGGCAAAGGCCTTGACGCGGGTTCTTTGTCTTCCGCGGCCGGCAGGGCATCCGTGGGGACGGCGCCAAGGGACGGCTCTACGGGCGGTGTTCTGCCCGCAATGGCCATCAATTTCGCAATTTGATCTTGCGACATCGCGCAATGTCCCCCACTCGATCCGGTACGCGGCACAAGCCCGTGCGCTTCAGGCCACCGGAACTCCCATTCGCACCCTATAAGAGTTTTGACCGCCCGCAAAATGGAAAGACATCAATAACCATGAGAAATGTCTATGCATCTTAGTGGGTTAGCGAATTGGGACCGGTAATACGGCCGGATTGAGGCGACACACGGTCCTCCGATCCCGCTGCTGCCTCGCGTCCTAGGTTAAGTAGCGGTTTATGAGGTGCGCTGAAACAGCCCGCGCCGATTTACCCAGAGTTATTGCGGTTCTGCGACTATTCTATCCCCAAAAGTTGCGGCTGGGATGGCGGGAATGCGCCGTTCTGACTGCCATCGGTTTAGGTGTGAAGTATGGATGCTCCGCGGGCTCGATCGCATGATCTGCACACCCCGGAAAGAAGCGACACGGCGATAGACGTGCCCGTCGATCTCGCTCATCTGCGGCGATATACCCTTGGAGATAAGGCCTTGGAGGCTGAAGTTCTCGGGCTTTTCCTCGCCCAGCTGCCAGAAACCATTGCCTCTCTTAGATCGGCGGCGACCGAACGGGATTGGAAAATCGCGGCGCATGCGCTCAAAGGATCGAGCAGGGCTGTCGGAGCATGGCGGATTGCTGCTCTGGCGCAGGAAGCCGAAGCGCTGCCGCCGAGTACAAAGTCCGGCGCTTGGTCCGAGGCGATCGAAAAGCTTGAGGTCGCGGCCGCTGAAGCGAGTGTTTTCGTCAAGAAAACGGCTGGTAACGCCTAGCCGTCGGGTCGCTCGCCTGTGGCCTCGCCGCCGCATCCCCTGCGTTCGGCTTGAAATACCCGCGGCCTCCAATTAAGTGTGCGCGCTAACCGACGATCCCCACCCGTCTGAGGCCATTACGATGGCCCATTCGAGCCCTCAAGGACATTCGCGCAACCATGACGAAAATTACGTTCATCCAGCCTGACGGTGAGAGTCAGACGGTGGAAGCGGAAAACGGTCTGACCGTTATGGAAGCAGCGAAGCTCAATGACATCGCGGGGATCGAGGCCGAATGCGGTGGCGCCTGCGCATGTGCGACCTGTCATGTCTACGTTGACGATGCCTGGCGCGATAAAGTCGGCAAGGCGAGCGACATGGAAGAGGACATGCTGGATTTCGCGTTCGACGTGCGCGAGGGCAGCCGCCTGTCTTGCCAAATCAAGGTTTCCGATGCGATCGACGGTCTCGTCGTCCGCGTGCCTGCAAAGCAATTCTGATCATAGACATATAACGGACGATCGCGATGGCCGAGACAATTTCGATTGCACCCGCTTCTTCCGAAGGCGGCGGTCTCATCGAAACGGATGCCGTCATCATCGGCGCTGGTCCGTGCGGCCTCTTTGCCGTCTTCGAATTGGGCCTTCTCGACATCAAAGCGCACGTTGTCGATATTCTCGATCGGCCCGGCGGACAGTGCGCGGAACTCTATCCCGAAAAGCCGATCTACGACGTCCCGGCTCTGCCCATCGTAACGGGTCAGGAATTGACCGAACGGCTGATGGAGCAGATCAAGCCGTTCAATCCGGTTTTTCATTTCAGCGAGCGCATCGACGAGTTGAAAAAGCAGGCCGACGGGCGCTTTCATCTCGTGACGGACGCCGGCACGGAATTTATTGCCAAGGTCGTCGTGATTGCTGCCGGTGGCGGATCTTTCACTCCGAAGCGCCCGCCGCTCAACGGCATCGAAGACTTCGAAGGCAAATCGGTCTTCTATTCGGTGCGCAAGATTGAATCGATGCGCGGCAAAGATATCGTCATCGTCGGCGGCGGCGATAGCGCGCTCGACTGGACGCTCAATCTCGCTCCGGTCGCAAACAGTCTGACGCTGATCCATCGCCGTGACGAATTCCGGGCCGCCCCGCATTCCGTCGAGAAAATGCGCAAGATGGTCGAGGATGCGTCCGTTCGGCTGATGATCGGGCAGGTGACCGCACTCGAAGGTGCGGACGGACAGCTGACGGCGATCGAGGTTAAAACAGCATCGGGCAGCGAGAAAATCCCTTGCACGGCTATGCTGCCGTTCTTCGGCCTGACGATGAAGCTCGGCCCCGTCGCTGATTGGGGGCTCAATCTTCATGAGAACCTCGTCTCTGTCGATACCGAGCGTTTCGAGACCAACGAACATGGCATTTTCGCCATCGGTGATATCAACACCTATCCGGGCAAGCTGAAGCTTATTTTGTCAGGCTTCCACGAAGCGGCGCTGATGGCGCAAGCGGCGCAACGGATCATCTATCCGGAGAAGAAGGTGGTGTTCCAGTACACGACATCTTCTTCGAGCCTGCAGAAGAAGCTCGGCGTAAAATAAAGTTCGGAGCATTCGCGCTTAGGCGTGGGCGATTTCAAGAAATCCGAGCGTGAGCAGAGCGACGGCACCGACGGCGACGATCAGTTTGCCGCGCCGCGTTGGGGCGGCGGCGCCCATGACCAGAGCCGCAATCAGCATGGCTGCGGATATCAGGTTGATCGGCACGAGCGCGGCAGGTCCGATTGAGCCGCGAGCTTCCGGATACGTCAGGCCGATCCAGATACTGACTGCCACTGCGAGTGTCAGCGCGCCTGTCAGCCGGGGCCAGAAGCCGTTGCTCGGTTTCTCTATGCCAACCAGGCCCAATGAAATGAGTGGGACTGCGATCAGTATGACGCCGGTCACGCCTTTGATCGCAATTTCAGCCCAAAGGATCTGCTGCACGGAGAGGCTCCATAAAGCGCGAGGCGACAACGCGCTTTAGTTCTCGAACACGGCCTTTGAGTTGACACCCTCTGTGCTGTTGGAATTGCTGCCCCAGCCGCTGAATATACCGCCGCTGTCCTCGGGAGCTTCGGAGGGAGGAGGGGAGTAATCACCGGCAAGATTGCGATTGAGCGCTTCCTTGATGCGGCCCGTGCGATCTGGGGTGCAGTAGTCTTCTTCCTGTTCCTTGGCGGCGATCGCTTTCGTCACGCCATTGAAGGCGGTGTCGTACACGCTGGATAATTTATCGCCCAGCGTTGGCGCGGCTGCCGTTTCGTAGGCAAGGTACTGGCTCTTGAGTTTGCCTGGATCGAAATTGTAACCGCACTTGAGAGCACGAGCGGACGTTGCAGCAACGCCCATGGCGCGAGCAACCGGATCGTTGGGATCGCGGTTTTCCTTGGCCGAATTCGAACCGCCCAGGAGCGAACCAGTTGTCGGCAGTTGCGGCAGCGAGGCGCCGCACCCTCCGAGAGCAAAGGTCGCGAGCGCAATCAGGATTAGTTTTGCGTTTCTCATTGGGAATGTTCCCCCCACCCCCGATATAGCAACTCAAATGGCCTACTCGTCGCGACCGGTCAATGGCCCGGCCGCCATTTCCCACGGTTTGAGACTAACGAGTCGCTATGCAACCTTAGGCGTCATCGGCCACGACTGGGGCCGAAACGGGGCATCAGCGCATGAGTTCGCGCATGCCCGCATCAAGACCGTCTAGCGTCAACGGGTACATGCGCCCGCCTAGTAGTTTGTTGATGATACCGATCGACGGCGTCCAATTCCAGTGACTGGCATCGACCGGGTTGAGCCAGATCGTGTGCTTATAAATATCGGCGACGCGCTTGAGCCAGACTGCGCCCGGTTCCTGGTTCATGTGCTCGACGGAGCCACCGGCCACGGTGAGTTCGTAAGGACTCATAGAGGCGTCACCGATAAAAATAACTTTGTAGTCAGCAGGATAAGTGTGCAGGACTTGCCACGTGTCGATCTTGTTGGTGTAGCGCCGCGCGTTGTCTTTCCAAACGCCTTCGTAGAGGCAGTTGTGGAAGTAATAATATTCGAGATGTTTAAATTCAGAGCGGGCCGCCGAGAATAACTCCTCAACCTCCTTGATGTGGTCATCCATCGAGCCGCCGATATCGAAGAACATGAGAAGCTTGACGGTGTTGTGCCGTTCGGCCCGCATGTGGATATCGAGGTAGCCCTTTTCGGCGGTCCCCCGGACGGTGCCATCAAGATCGAGTTCTGAGGCTGCGCCGGACCTTGCGAATTGGCGCAAGCGACGTAGGGCGACCTTGATCGTTCGCGTGCCGATCTCTGCCGTGCCAGCTAGATCTTTGAACTCGCGTTTGTCCCAGACTTTGATCGCACGGCGATGACGGCTTTCCTTCTGGCCGATGCGGATGCCAGCGGGATTGTATCCGTAAGCGCCAAACGGCGACGTGCCGCCGGTGCCGATCCATTTGTTGCCGCCCTGATGGCGTTCCTTTTGCTCGGCGAGGCGCTTCTTCAGCTCCTCCATGATTTTGTCCCAGCCGCCGAGTTCTTCGATGCGTTTCTTGTCTTCTTCGGAGAGGTGAAGCGAGCTGACATGGCGGAGCCATTCTTCCGGTATTTCTGCTTCAACCGCGTCGGGAAGGCTTTCAAGCCCCTTGAAGACATGAGCGAAGACTTGATCGAAGCGGTCGAGATTGCGCTCGTCTTTCACGAGCGAGGCGCGGGCCAAATAATAGAAATCCTCGACGCGCCCACCCGCTATGCCGGACCGCACGGCATCGAGCAGGGTCAGATATTCTTTGAGCGTGACCGGCAGTTTAGCGGCGCGCAGCTCGGTGAAGAAGGCCTGAAACATAGCGCGAAACTAGGCGCTTTGGGCCGGTGAGACAATGAGCGGACCGCCGCAAGGTAGGCCTTCAAAACAAAGAAGCCGCCCAGAGGGCGGCTTCTCGTATTTCAGTCGGTAGGCTTCAGATCAGAAGTTGATCAGAGCGCCCATGCCAACGTAGTCGAAGTTGTCGTAGGCGACGCCCGAGGTGTTGTTATCGTCATAGTCAAGGTGACGATACTTGAGCCAGATCGACATAGCCGCTGCATCGATTTCCTGAACTACGCCGAGACCCCAGACCTTCGTGCTATCTTCGGTCGCGCCGATGCCTGCAAGTGCCGACTGCGAGAAGGCGTTCGAACCTTTGATGTGTTCGTACTCGCCGTACATGACCGTGTGGCCAAGCGGAACCCAACGCTGACGGATACCGCCCTTCAGGTAGTACGTCTCAGACTGGCCAGAGCCGCTGAAATCGTAGTCGTCATGGCCATAGGCACCGTAAGCGAACAGGCCCGTCGGGACGTGTTCGATATAAGCGCCAGCCTGGAAGTACCGCTGGGTTACGCCCGAGATGCCCGCGTTCAGGT
>JAFECH010000041.1 GCA_018242255.1 Pseudomonadota bacterium
TATCGGCCGCGAGCTTCAACGCCGCCTTGAGGCTTGACGCAGAGGCCACGCCCTTTCCAGCGATTGAAAATGCCGTTCCGTGATCGGGCGACGTGCGCACGAACGGCAAACCAAGCGTGACGTTCACGCCCTCATCGAAGGCGAGCGTCTTGATCGGGATGAGTCCCTGATCGTGATACATGGCGAGCGCCGCGTCATAGGTCTTGCGCGCAGCGTCATGAAACATGGTGTCGGCCGCATAAGGGCCCATCGCGTCGATGCCTTCGGCGCGCAGTCGTTCGACGGCCGGGCGGACGACATCGCGATCTTCTGTCCCCAGCGCGCCGTCTTCACCCGCATGCGGATTGAGACCGGCGATGGCGAGGCGCGGTTTCTCGATGCCGAAGTCGCGTTGAAGGGCGACGTGGACGATGCGCGCCGTGCTGACGATCTTATCGGTCGTCAGAAGGGAAGGGACGTCCTTCAAAGGAACGTGGATCGTCACAGGTACGACGCGAAGCACCGGCGCGGCGATCATCATCACGGGTTCGGCGGGCTCTGACGGCCAGAACTCTCCTGCGAGAGCGCCAAGGAATTCGGTGTGGCCGGGATGCTCAAAACCCGCTTCGTAGAGAACTGATTTGGCAATCGGGTTGGTGACAACGGCCGAGGCGCGTTCCGCCGCAACGTCAGCCACCGCGCGCCGGATCGCCTGGATCGTCGCTTCGCCGTTTGCGACGTCGGGGTTGCCTGCGGTTGCGGGTTTTGCCAGCGGAACCGGAACTACGGGCAGGGCGTCGGCGAAGACCAGCGTCGCGGCCGCAGCATTCGCAACCGGCATAATCGCGGTCTCGGGATCGAGGGCAGCCGCACGCGCCAGTGCGCGCATCAACTCGATATCGGCGTAAATCGCAAAAGGCGGGATAGCGTCGGCAGAACGCTCCTGCCAGGCGCGGAGTGCCAGTTCAGGACCGATACCGGCGGGGTCGCCCATCGTCAGGGCAAGGGGAGGCATGGGGGACAGGAGCAGCTTGAGTGAAATCCGAAAGAGGGGCGTCCGGCCCTACTTCGAGCCGACGTCCATACGGTACTCGATATGGGCGTCCTCGCGCAAATCCTTGAGATAACGCTTGGCCATCAGTTCGAACTCTTTCTGCTTAAGTTCGCCCTCAGCCTGGTTGCGCTGGACCTCCGATGCCTTGACGGCATCTCTGCCGCAGACAACCCACAATTCGATGGCGCCGTTGTTCACGGCGGGCGGTAGCATTTCGCCGTTGGCCGCGTTCAGGACCAGCGTGCGGGTGGGTTCAGGGATGGTCGCGGGACGCTGCTTGCCGAGGTTTTCGAAGCGGGCGCCAGTGACGCCCATTGCGGCCTGCGCGGTCGACCCGCAGCCGGTGAATTTCTGGCGGATCTTATCGGCCTCTTGTATCCGCGCCGCGATGCCGTGCTCCTCGAGCTTGGCCGGCATGGCGATGCGAATGCGCTGAAGCTGCAACTCGATGTCATCGTTGGCGGTGGTGGCTGAGGCGACGAGCTTATCGACATCCCGGTTCGAGACGTTGATCAGGGGCGCGAATTTTTTCTTCACAACCTCATTCCACGACAGTGTCGCGCGAATACGGGCCTTGATCGGTTCGAGGCTGCCGCCGATCTGCTTCTTGAACTGTTCGATCGTCATCTTATTGCGATCAGCAATACTCTTGACGATCATGTCGACCTGAGCGTCTTCGATGGTGACGTTTTGGCGTTTTGCTTCCTGCGTCTTGAGACGATCGTCGATCAATTCTTCCAGAGCTTGCTTTTTCATCGCCGGCAGGGCTGACGCGCGGGCGCTTTCGAAGGCCCGGCGCTGCAGACTCATGCCGTATTCCTTTTTGCGCTGCTCGAAGATGGCGATGATCTGTTCGCGGGATTTGCCTTGGTTCTCGCGTGCGGTCTCCTGCAGGATTTCCTTCAAGCGCTCAGACGTTTTCGGATTCTTGACGATGGCTTGGAAGTTGGCCTTCGCCTGAGCCTGAATATTCGTGCCGCTGAGCATCATCGCGCGCTGATCGATCTCATAGCCGGTGATCGGCTCATCGTTGACCAACGCTGCGATAGAGCGCTGTTCGGCTGTGGGCGGTCCCGACACATCGCGGCTTGCCGTGTCGGCACTGCCGGCATCGATGGATTTCTTGCCGCGCTTTTTCTGCGCTTTGCCGGTGTCGGGCAACGTATCGCCGATCGAAGGCTTCTGCGTTGCTGCGGAGGTGCCGTCACCGGTGACGGCGACCGTACCGTTCTGAGCAGTAGCGGAGATCGAAAAGGCGATGCAGGCGACGCCAGCCAGCGCACCTCGGCCGATGCTCCCGGATAATCCTGCGGTTATGCTCCGTCTCAACGGCATGCGCTAAAGAGACCCTGTAGCTTTCGATTCGGTCCGGTCGAGAATAGCTCGACCCGTGCTGTTCAACCGGCCTTATCCACATCAAGAGTGGCCAAAATCCGGTTTTCACGCTGTTTTCGAACTCAAGGTTCGGGAGCGCCGGGAGCAGGGATCAGTTGGTGCGCTGATCGCCGCCGAGATTGAAGTCGGTCCCGGTCGACGTCGCGAAGTCGCCCAGATGCTTGAACTCGAAGCGCAGCATGACCGTCTGATCGGGCTCGATCGATTCATCGGAGTAGTTGGACTGGATGTAGGACGCGGTCAGGGCGAAGCAGTCGTCGACATACTTCAGGTTAACGCTGTCGTAGCGGAAGTTGCCTTCCTGAAGGTTGTAACGCGTCGTTCCGCCGATGCTCCAACGGTTGGTGAGCTGCAGGGTCGCCGCCGCCAAGACTTCTTCTTCACGCGAGAGCGTGGCGATGGTGTAGGGGTTCTCGGGATCGGTGAAGAGCGCGTCGGCGTCGTAGGAGTAGCCAGCCTGAACCGACAACGGACCCCAGCTCGTGATCATGGACGAGTCCATCCGCTTCAAAGCGAATGTCGATTGGTCGAAGCGGCTCTGTGAGATGATACGGAAGTTGCTGAGCGGCGCGAGATAAGCGCCGATCACATAATCCGAACGATCGGTTTCCAAACCGTTGTAGGGATTGAAGACGTAGTTGCCGTCAGAGTTGCGGCCCGGATTGAGATAAATGTTGTCGCCCGAGAGATGGTAGCTCTGGCCGGCCAGGAAGCGGGCATAGCCACCGTCATTGGACTGGAATGTGTACTGCACGCCGGCGTTAACGCGCGTGCCCGTCTCGATGCGGTCATAGCCCGAGAACTTCGATGTCGAGAAGAGGTTGGTGTCGTCGAACACAAGGCTCTGCGCGTCTTCGTCGGGCAGGCGGCGCTGCGGGATGCTCTCCTGGTGCGCCACGATCTGGCCGATCGGCTCGATGATGTGCGTGCCGGCAGCATTCGTTGCGGCCCAGGGATAGGACACGGTCATACCGCCGTCGACGATGCCGCGCGTAACGGTACTCGAGAAGTTCTGTTCAGACGCGACCTCGGTTCCCGTAGAGTTCAAAACAACGCTCTCGGGATTGGTGACGTTATCGTAGGCATAAACATCGCCGCGAATGTCTGCGAACGGCGTGTAGCTTATGCCAATGGAGTCGGTTAGGCGACGACGCCACTTCAGCTCGGTGACGATGCGGTTGATGTTCTGGTCTTGCTGGGTGGGATCGCCGGTGTTGAAGCCATTCGTCGACCCGTCCGCGCGCGTGAAGCTGAGGACGTTGGTGTTCCACTTCAGCTCACCGCCGACTACAGGATCTTTGAAGACGTAATTGTAGTCGATGATCGGATGCGTGTAGCTCTCGGTCTGCGGTGTATCGTTGGTGAGCAGGCCGCCGAACTGATAGAGCTTGGCGCTGAAGTAGTTGCGATCGGATTGACCGGTCAAATAGACTTGGTTGACGCGATCCGTGACGAGGATGCTGTCGAGCTTATAGAAGCGCCGGAACTGGTCATCGCTTTCCACGATCGCATCCCAGCCGAATTTCCACCAACTCGACAACGAGAACTGGCCGTGTGTCTCGACACTGCCGCGTAGCCCATCCAGATTGGCGTTTTCGGGGTTGTAGCTACCGCCGTTCGGCAGATCGTTGGCGTTTTGATCGATGCCAGCCAGACGGACGCTGTACTGGCCGTTGGCCAGCCGGTGGCGCCACTCGGCCTTCAGCATCAGCCCCTGATCGCTGAAGTAGATCGGCTCGATCGTCGCGTCGTAGTTCGGCGCGAGGTTGAAGAAGTAGGGAATGCCGGTGATGTAGCCGAGCGTAGACGAGTGGCCATAGTCTGGCGTCAGGAAGCCGGACTTGCGCTTCACGGTCGGGTCGGGGCTTTGGAAGTAGGGCAGGTAGAAGATCGGCTGGCCGTAAATCTCGAAGTAAGCGTCCTGGTAGGTGAGCGTTGCGGCCGACTGATCGTGGATGATGCGGGTCGCGCTGATACACCAAAGAGGCGGCGTGCCGCCGTCGCTTTGGCACGGCGTGAAGCGGCCGTCATGGAATTCGGTGACGTTGCCTTCGCGCCGGGTCGCACGGTCGGCGGAGATGTGGGACTTGTCCTTCGACGTGATCGAGAGCGCCGACACGAAGCCGTCGCGGAAGTCGTCGGTGAGGGTATAGCGGTCGGCGTGGACGATGTTGCCCTGGGGTTCTTTCAGCGTGACGTTGCCGATGGCCGTCAGCGTGCCGGCGCTTTGATCGTAGACGACCTCGTCCGCGGTCAGGATGTAGTTGTTGTAGAAAATCTCGACGTTGCCGCGTGAAATCACGCGGTCGCCGGACTTGTCGTAGATCAGCTGATCGCCCTGCAGGCGCATCGGCTGCGCGCGGTCGATATTGGTGTTGATCTTGCCGAAAATCGCGCTCGGCGAGTTGGCTGCGCCGAATGAGGAATTGGCCGATTTGTTTTTGCCGCCGGTCACCGTGCCGGCGGGATCGGTCGCCGAGGCGTCGTAGGTTTGTGCTTGAACGCGTGGCGAGAATTCGGTGGCGGCGCTGACCAGCGTCAGGACGCACAGAAGCGCACGAGCGATCCCGTCCACCTTCCGGTGGCGAGAACCCTCGCGAGACGACCCGCAACCCTCATGCGGTGTCCGCGCTTCACGCATCACTCAGCCATCCTCCTGGTGCAACAGCACCGTGGTTGAGATGATCAGAACCAGCATCACAGGCACCCACGCGGCGACCCACGCCGGCGCAAGCCCCGCGATCCCAATTTGTCTCGCAATTTCCGAGAACAAGAAGAAACCAACCCCACCGATCATCCCTGTCGTAACCATAGTCTGGATGCCTCCAGAGCGGAATGACCGCAATGACACAGTGGCCGCCAAAAGGACCATTGCCATGCACAGGAGTGGGCGGACCAGAAGCGACTGATATTGAACGCGCAATCTTTCGGTCGAAAGACCCGCCTTATCAGCGGCTTGGATGAGCTCCGGAAGGTCCCAGAACGACACCGAAAAAACGGTGCCGAGGGCTTCTTGTACACGGTCCGGCGTCAGGTAAGTGGATACAAGGTAGGACTTGAATTTTTCCGGCTGCTGGCCGAGGCGTGAAACCCAGGCATCCTTGAGCTCCCAGTAGCCGTCTTTGAGCTCGGCTTCGCTCGCATCGACGCGCTCGGAGAAATGACCCTTCCGGTCATAAGCGAGGATCATAACACCGGTCAGCGTCAGGCCCCGGTTCGACGCCGCCGCGGCACCCAACACAGACTCTCCATCGACGCCGTCCTGGCGGATCCACGAGCCCCCGCCTTGGGCACGCAACAGGTTGTTGTCGTTGCCAAAAGCCTTGGCGAATACCTTTTCGGATTTGGCTCGGCCTTTGGCGGCCAGCGGGTTGTAGACCGTGACACCGAGCAATCCAATCAGGAGGCCGACCATCAGGCCCGGCACCAGAAACTGCCATACTGACATGCCGCCCGCCCGCATGACCGCGAGTTCGCTTTTGCGGTTGAGATGGAGGAGGGCGGCCAAAGCGCCGACGAGCACGGCGAACCCGAGTAAAAACTCGACGTAGGCACCGAGGCGCAGCATGGCGATGAAGACGAGCGTGTGGGTGGGAACGTTGCCGAACTTGCTCGATTGGCGAAGCAACTCGACAAAGTCGATCATGAAAATGAGCATTGCACAGACCGCGAGCGTCGTGGTGATCGCGACCAGAAACATCTTTCCAATGTAGCGCCAGAGTATAAGCGAGTTCATCATGACGCGAAGTTCCGCCGCCGCGTCACGAGACGAGCGACGCCGGCCCAAATGCCGGCTATCGCGTCGACGACTAATCCGACAATGCGGGACGGGCGGCGCTGCCGGTCAGCTCTCTTGATGACGATCAGCGACAGGACAATCGCCGAGATCGGCACGCCGTATAGGAAAAACAGCATCGTGGGATTGCGGGCGACCGCACTGTTCAATGCCAAGCCAGCCATACGACAGGCGGCTCCCAGCATAAACGTCAGGACGAGGCTCTGCATCCGGCTCGATCGCGTCGAGCGCGCCTGACCGACAAAAGCAATGATCAGAAACGCAAATGCGATCGGATAGAGCGGACTGACGAGACGTTCGTTGATTTCAGCGCGGAACTGTCCAGCCTGGGATTTATACAGCTTGCTATCCGGGTCGATATTGACCAGTTCGCTCCAGTAGCGCTCGCGCGGTCTCAGTTCGCCCGAACCGTCGTTTTGAGGCTCGAACTGGTCGAGATCGACGACGTATTTGTCGAAGGCAATGAGCTGCGGCGGGCCTTCCGCATCGGAGCGGCGAATGATGTCTCCGGTCGTCATGACAAGGTAGGCTGTGCCGTCCTGCTTCACGATGGTGCCGTGCTCAGCGAGGTACGTCTGCGATTGCGCCTTGTTGCGCGTGTCGTTCATGACCAGTCCCAAAAGCTCGCCGTCGGCGGACCGGTCGCGGATATGAAACATCAGATCCGGCTCGGGACTGGAAAAACGTCCGGGCTGAATGACTTGGGTGAGCAGATCGCTGCGCACCTGGACCATGTACTCGCGGAGCAGGCGCATGCTCCACGGCTGCGCGAAATGGCTGACCAGCGCCAGAAAGATGCTGACGAGAAAAGCCAGAAGGAGGAGAGGGCGCGCCACCGTCCACACCGTCGAGCCGGCCGCGGACAGAACGATCAGCTCGCTATCGGTGTTCAGCCGATTGAGGGTCTGGAGGGCGCCGATCAAGAGCGAGAACGGCGCGATGATCGCCATGAGGTTCGGCACGGCGAGAGACGTGACGCGGACAAGCATCCACGTGTCCTGACCCTGGCTTGTCACGACGTTGAACTGGCGCAGCGCCAGGGCAATCCAAACGATACCGGTCAAAGATATGAGAATGAGCAGGAACGAACTGGCCGCCTGCCGGAACACATATCGTGAGAAAATTCGCATGCCTTAGCCGTCCCCGCCTCGGTCACAGGACCGAAGCTCCCCCGCCCCACCGCCGGCTCCCGCGGTGATCCTTTCCGGGTCCCATAGCACAGTGGCAGAATTTCGGCTGTTTAGAGTTGTCCAACGAAGCCTCTATGCTAAAAACATAGTTGCTTCGCATACAGTTAGCCGCTTTGAGAGCGTTAGCGGGAAACCCTTGCACAACGGCTTGCTTGCCACGCCTACGTGAACGACTAAGTTGTGCGCGGCCATGCGCCCCGTCCCGCCCGCCTTGACCAGGCCCGCGAGTCGTCCCGTGGATCGGCGTCCGCGTCCGGCACCTGTTTCTCTCATCCCAGAACGGGATCTCATCTTAACCTGGAGTCGTCTTGAAAATGTCCGATCGCCTTGAAATTGCATTTGCGCCTCTCAATGCCGAACCAGAGACGGTGACTGTCGTGTTCGCGGGCGATGGATTGGTGCTCGGCACGAGGGCGCGCGAGTTCGATACGAAGGCCGCAAGCGCAATCAGCAAGGCCGCCGCAGCGGCCGACTTCAAAGGCAAATACAAGTCTTCGATCGAAATTCTGGCGCCGGCCAAGCTCGGGATCGACCGGCTTATTCTGAGCGGCGTCGGCAAGGCCGGCGTTCTGACCGAGCAGCAGGCGGTTGATCTTGGCGGCGCGGTGCTGGCGGCGATCCAGGCACGCAAGGTCAACACTGCGTGCGTGATCGTCGATGTCGAAGGCACCGAGACATTGTCGGCTGATGAGATCGCGGCGCTCATTGCCCAGGGCGCCATGATGCGCCACTACAACTTCAAAAAATACATGACCAAGAAGTCCAGCGACGACAATGCGGACAAGGACGGCCTGAAGAAGCTCATCATCCAGGCACCGCATCCCGACAAGGCGAAGGCTGCGTTCCAGCCGCTTAAGGCCGTCGCCAACGGCGTCAACCTGGCACGCGATCTCGTCAACGAGCCAGCCAACATTCTTGGTCCGGTCGAACTCGCGGAAAAGACCAAAGCGCTCGAAAAGCTCGGTGTCGACGTTGAAATTCTCGATGTCAAAGACATGGAGAAGCTCGGCATGGGTTCGCTGCTGTCGGTCGGCCAGGGCAGCGTGCGGCCGTCGCGGCTGGCGGTCATGGTGTGGAACGGCGCCAAGGGATCGAAGAAGCAGAAGCCGATCTGTTTCGTCGGTAAAGGCGTCGTGTTCGATACCGGCGGCATTTCGATCAAACCCGCTGCCGGCATGGAAGACATGAAGGGCGACATGGGTGGCGCGGCCGCCGTGATCGGGACAATGCATGCGCTCGCGGAACGCAAGGCCAACGTCAACGCCGTCGGTCTCGTCGGCTGCGTCGAGAACATGCCGTCCGGCAATGCGACCCGTCCTGGCGATATTGTGACCTCGATGTCCGGCCAGACGATCGAAGTCATCAATACCGACGCCGAAGGCCGCCTCGTGCTCGCCGACGTGCTTTGGTACGCGCAGGAACAGTTCAAGCCGAAGCTGGTCATCGATCTCGCGACGCTCACGGGCGCGATCATGGTCGCACTGGGCAAGGAGTATGCGGGTCTGTTCTCAAACGAGGACAAGCTCGCGGATGAGCTGCTGTCGGCGTCACGCGCTACCGGCGAGAAGCTGTGGCGAATGCCGCTCGACAAGGCGTTCGACAAGGCGATGGATTCGAAGAACGCCGACATGAAGAACGCTGGTGGCCGCTGGGCCGGTGCCGCAACAGCCGCAGCGTTCCTGCAGCGCTTCATCCAGAAGGATACGCCCTGGAGCCATATCGATCTTGCCGGCACCGCGATGGACGGTAGCCGCAACGACATCAACCAGAGCTGGGGCGCTGGCTGGGGCGTGCGGCTGCTCAACGCCTTCGTCGCGGAGCATCACGAAAAGGGCGAGAAGTAATCTCAGAGGCCGAGCCAACTTGGCTCATTTGAGTTGGCTCGGCACTTTGTATCATTATGAAACACATGCCTATCCTATGATTCGTTTCCATAATACATATTATGCGAAATCCATGATGGCTTGTGCTTCGGCGATTTTATGCTGTCGCCGGTCGCATGTCACTCGGCGCTGAGCGTCTCGGACTTGCGATACCAGAATGGAAACGGCGCTCCCATGATGAGCATCACGAACGCCAGGATGGCGTTGCGCAGCGGACGCCTTTCAAACGCGGCGCTTTCTATCGAGGTGTAGCCCGGCACGGCTTCTCCGCTCGCGATCAAGCGCTGGGCATCGGCTAGATCATCTTCGCTGACCAGGAACGAGATGCCGCCGTACAGAATGGCAAACTGCGGCGCCTGAGAGACGATGTCCTTGCCGGCGACGGCGAAGCGAATGCCGTGCGCGCTGAGCAAGCTCTCGATGACGACAGCCTCAGGCAGCATCAGCGTGGTATGCGCGATCCGAAGCGGCATCGTTGGTCTCTCTCGCGGCTAAGGTTCCCTTCGTTCGAGCGTTCGAATTCCTTCGGCGATCAAGACGGCGTAGAGCGCCAGAACAAATCCCGACAGCATATTGACCGATACGATAGCGCCAAGGGCTTGCGCCAAAGACGGATCGAACACCCAGGACAGCATCCTGACGACAATGTCGTCGAAGCTCTGTTTCAAGAGGAACAGGAACTCGCTCGCCTGCTCCATGGTGGGCTTTGCGGGAAGATCGAATGTGGCGCGCGTTGCGAGCTCGGTGATGCCGGGCGCGGGGATGAATGTCAGCCCGGCCGAGAAGATCAGCCCGAGCGGCGCCGCGAGCCGGAAGTAACCCCACCGCAGCGGCCGGGCCTTCAGGCGGTCCATCAGGAAGCGGACGACCTGGACGCCGAGAAACAGCGAAATGGCAAAGATGATCGCGACGAGCTTCAAGCGTTCCTGATCGGTTCCAAGAAATGTCAGCAGGCCGACGACGCCCGCGAGGATCGCTTTGGTGACGGACTCGATCACGCCGACAACGACAATGACAATGATTGAGCGACCCGGCGCGCGGTCGAAGTAAAACGGGAACTCGTATTTGAGGCGCGCGATTTCGAGCGCTGCGCCGACGCCTAAGGCGAGCAGTGCCGTTCCGGCCGCGAACATCAACGGCGCCGTGAAGCCTACCCAAGCGACGGCGCAAATCGCCGCCAGCTCCAGCATCATCATCAGGCCATTGAATAGAATGTGCATGGCCGTCCCTCATCCCCGCATCAGAGACTAGCAGACGCCGCGGCCTCAGCAAGCTCTGGCGGCAGTGTCGTTGCCCCTCGCCTTCTGGTCGCAGACGGCATCGGTAGCCCGATGGCGTTCGGTCGATTAGTGTCCGGCCCGACCAGACAGAGGACGGACATGGCGAACACCATGAAACCTTCGCGCGATATCGCTCGGCTTATCGAAATCATGGCGGCGCTGCGAACGCCGGTCACCGGATGCCCCTGGGATCTCGAACAGACGTTCGAGACGATTGCGCCGTACACAATCGAGGAAGCTTACGAAGTAGCAGACGCTATCGAGCGGCGCGACCTCGCCGATCTCAAGGATGAGCTTGGCGATCTCCTGCTTCAGGTTGTGTATCATTCCCGGCTAGCCGAAGAGCAAGGCGCGTTTTCCTTCGCCGATGTCGTAGAGGCCGTGACGAAGAAGATGATCCGGCGGCATCCGCATGTTTTCGGCGACGGCACGGCGCGCGATCCGTCTACGGTCAAAGCCACGTGGGATCAGCTCAAAGCGGAGGAACGCGCCGAGAAAGCCGCTGAACGTGCGCGTCTCTCCGGCGGCAATACAACCTCTACGGACGGACCCGTTACCCTGGCCGATGTGCCGCCGACGCTCCCTGCTCTGACGCGCGCCACCAAGTTGCAGCACAAAGCGGCGAAGGTTGGCTTCGACTGGCCGAACCTGTTGCCGGTGTTTGAGAAGCTCAAGGAAGAGATCCAGGAATTTGAAGAGGTCGCCCTTCCCCACGATCCTCGCGGGGAGTCTTTGTTGGCGCCCGGCGACTCTCCTCCGGAGAGCCGGCCGCCGGGCGCGGCGCGTTCCGGCCGGCTCGCGGAACGCGAGTCGGAAGGCGTAAATAAACACTCCGCTATCAAAGAAGAGTTTGGCGACATCCTGTTCGTGATGGCGAACATCGCTCGGCATCTCGATATCAATCCTGAAGATGCGTTGCGCGGGGCGAACCGGAAATTCGTCCGCCGTTTCGCGCATATCGAAAAGGTATTGGCGGAGCGCGGCAAGACACCGGCGCAATCGACACTCGAAGAGATGGACGCGCTCTGGGACGAAGCGAAAGCGCTTGAGAAAACCTAACGGCCGTTAGACGCGCGAATATGTTGCGCGATGTGCTCTGGGCGAAAACCCAAGCCTAAGACACGCGCGGTAAAGCGGGACAGAAATGGAAACTCGGACACGAGCCGTACGAAGCCTGGCGGCCGAAGCGATCCGGTCGCTTTGAGCGTTTTCGAGATCACCCTGTTTTGGATGATAAGTTGTAGGCGCTGGGTCGCTATCGTCGGAAATGTGCGGCGCGATTGGACCGCCCGCAAGTCGCTCATCTGCAGATCGCCCTCTTTCAAGGGTTGCCAGAGACGATTGGCGGCTGCGACTGCATCCTGCACCGCCAGATTGACGCCGACACCGCCGATCGGGCTCATCGCGTGTGCCGCATCGCCAATGCAGAGACATCCTGGCTTCGTCCAAGTCTTCAAACAATCGACGGCAACCGTCAGCAGCTTCACCTGATCCCAGTTTGCAATGTCGTTTGCGCGTGTGGGATCGAATGGAAGAAGCGCGCCGACGGATTTGCGAAAGGTGTCGAGACCCGCTGCCCGTGTCGCGGCGTCACCCCCCTTCGGAATGACGAACGCACACTGCCAGTAGTCGCCACGCTGAAGCATGATGAAAACGTGTCCGGCGTCGAACCGACCTTGCGTTTCTTCCGTGTCCGTCGGAAGTCGAGGCAGGCGGAACCACATCACGTCCATAGGCGCCCCGAATTTTTCCGGCGAGAATCCGGCGGCGTCGCGAAGGGTGCTGCCACGACCGTCGGCTGCTACGACGAGATCAGCGCGGATCGTGATCGGACCATCGGGCGAATTTGCATTCACTCCGACAACGCGTCCGCCTTCGTGGACGAGACCCGTTGCCTCCGTATTCATTTTGAGATCGAAGCCCGGATAGGCCCGCCCCTTCTCGGCAAGGAAATTCAAAAAGTCCCATTGCGGCATCAGGGCGATGAATTTCGTCGTGATCGGCAAGTGGCTGAAGTCGGCCATCTCGACGCGCGTGTCGCCGAACTGCATGTAAAGGCGCTGCACTTCCTGATGCGGAAGCTTCAGGAATTCATCGAGCCAGCCGAGCTCTTCCATCATGCGCAAGGTCGAGGGATGGATTGTATCGCCGCGAAAATCGCGAAAGAAATCGGCGTGCTTTTCGAGAACGCAGACTTTCACGCCGGCGCGCGCCAACAACACGCCGAGCATCATGCCCGCCGGGCCGCCTCCCGTCACGCAACATGTTACGCGCTGATCCATGAGGATCGAGCTTATCCTGATATTCCGTTCTTGCGAAGCTGCCCGATCACGCGATCTTTCTTTTCGCTCGGAATTCTGAGGCGCAGCTCAATGCTGCCATCCTTGCGGGATTCGCGGGCAAGCACGTCTGTCGTCTCGTGCAGCCAGTTGAGCAGCGCCCCGGCGCTTCCCGGCACGACGACGTCGATGATCTCATCGGAAGCGCCCAATCGCGTGTCGATGGCTTCGAGCAGCGGCGCCATCCCCTCTCCGGTCTCAGCCGAGACGAGGACCGGCGGCCGGGCATTGCGCTGGACTTCGTGTTGCAGCTCGGAACGGCGATCACTCGAAAGCAAATCGATTTTGTTCCAAACTTCGAGAATGTTGCTTTCGACCGGCAAGGTGTCGATGCCAAGCTCGGACAGCACCTTCTCGACGTCCTGCGCCTGCGCTTCCGTCTCCTCGTGCGCAATGTCGCGAACGTGGAGAATGAGATCGGCTTCGACGACCTCTTCGAGCGTGGCTCGGAAGGCTGCGACGAGCATCGTCGGCAGATCGGAAATAAAGCCGACGGTATCGGACAGGATGATGCGGCGAGCGCTCGGCAGCTTCACCTCGCGCATTGTCGGATCAAGAGTTGCGAACACCTGATCCATTGCGACGACGCCTGCGCCGGTGATCTTGTTGAACAGCGTCGACTTGCCGGCGTTCGTATAGCCGACGATCGCGACGATCGGATATGGCACCTTTCGGCGGCCCTTGCGATGCAGATCGCGG
>JAFECH010000042.1 GCA_018242255.1 Pseudomonadota bacterium
AGTGGCACAGTACCCTCCGGCGCTATCTCTATCCGAAGTTTGGCGGCGTGGCGGTCGCGCTCGTCACGACCGACATGGTTCTCGAAGCTATACAACCTATTTGGCATTCGATGCCCGAAACGGCCTCTCGGGTGAGGGGACGGATCGAGGTCGTTATCGATTGGGCAAAGGCGCGCGGCGCCTTCTCAGGTGAGAACCCGGCCCGCTGGCGGGGACACCTCGCGAACCTACTGCCGAAGCCGTCAAAGGTCGCGAAGGTTGAGCATCACGCTGCGATGTCATTTGATGACCTTCCAGCGTTCATGTCGGAGCTGCGATCTGCAACGGGCCTCACGTCTCGCGCGCTGGAGTTCACCGTTCTTACGGCCGCGCGAACCACGGAAACGCTGGGTGCCCAGTGGAGCGAGTTTGACTTAGCGAAGAAGATTTGGACCGTACCGGCCGTGCGCATGAAGGCGGGCAAGGAGCATCGCGTGCCGCTATCGACGCGAGCTGTCGAGATCATCAAAGAGCTGGAAACGGTCAAGCGGAACGAGTTCGTCTTCCCGGGAGAAAAGCTGGGGCGGCACCTCAGCAACATGAGTATGCTGATGTTGCTGCGCCGGATGAAGGGAGGCGAACTTACTGTCCACGGATTTCGATCGACGTTCCGCGACTGGGCGGCTGAAACGACAAGCTTCCCAAACTTCATCGTGGAAATGGCGCTTGCGCATGCGATCGAAAGCAAGGTCGAAGGCGCCTACAGGCGAGGGGACCTTTTGGAGAAGCGCCGCGCTTTGATGGTGGAGTGGGGGCAGTATTGCGTGAAAGTGAAAATGTCTTCCGCCGCCGAGGCTTCCAATTCGCGAGATTTGGCTGCGCGTGCTGTCTCCAGCTGACTCTTAATCAGCGGGTCGAAGGTTCGAGTCCTTCATCACCCACCAAATCGCAGAAAACCCGAAGAAATTTTCGCGGTCGGTTTTACATTTTCAGCTGACTCTCAAAATATCGATCGGGCAATGTCAGCTCCGCTTCTGAAATCGGACGGAACGATCTTCAGCTGTCGATGTCGGCTTTGGGCCATAAGCAGAATTATTTGCGCCGCTAGATGCATAGTCGCCCACTCGACAGGCAGACGAAATGCGCCAGCCATCCGCATTCCTGCGGCTCCAATGTGATCCTCGCCTAATACGGCAGAAGGAATGTTGGTCTGAATATCGACGGGCCCATAGCGCGCCTGACCGGTTGATCGCCCCGATCGCTGACCGACTTATTCGTTTGCCAGACCTTCGTTTGGAGCGGGCTTGGTTTTCTTGACACGTGGGGCCGAGCCGCTTCTTGACTCGGTATCTACGTTCTCGTCTTCGCTCTCGCTTTTCTCAGCGTTGACATTAATTTCCGCGAGCGCGAGCGCGCTCAGTTTGCTGTCGAATTCTTTCGCTTCGTGTACCGCCTCATCGAGAAGTTGCGCGGCAACTGGAAGGTGGAGTTGTTCTGCCCAAGCCCGCAGCGTTCCGTACCGCGAGATTTCATAATGCGCGATCCCTTGGGCCGAGGCGAGCATGGCGGCATCTCTGACCATGCGATCCTTCGCTTTTTTCATGATCTTCTCGGATTCATCAACGATGCCGTGGATAGCCTCGCATTTCTTTGACTTCGTTGGCGCTCCAATAACCTCGAAGATTTTTTCCAAGCGTTCGACGTGACTCTCGCTTATATCGAGGCGCGCTTGCAGAGCGGCTGCGAGTTGCTCAGATGCCGCCTTTCGCGTCATCTTCGTGAGCCCTTTGATGATGGTCGTCTCCGCGTAGTAGATGTCCCGAAGTGTTCCCTGAAACAGCTCTTGCAACGTCAGCATGGTGTCTGATCCTGTCATGGCTTCGCCGTGCAAGGCAGAATGCAACATGGCTGTGAAAGTGTCACGAGTCCGTCATCGTCAATGATGCGCTGCAAAATCACTTGGCAGTCCCCTCAAATAAGGGAGCTGATTCCGCGATACCGAAGGTGCATCGCCTCCTAAATCTTTCGACGTACCAGAGCACGCAAAGCGGTCGGCTTTTGATTGGGCCGGGGCTCGACCAATCTTGCCGTCTTGCGTTTCAGTCGCTCTTTCTGCAGTTCCTCAAACGCTGACGCGTTAGCGCTACGAATTTGGTCAAGCGCCAAGCTGGCTTGACGTGCTTTTTTAAATGCCCTGGCGCAGTCTTCCAACGAAATGCACCCGGGTGCGGGTGTTGTCAGTAGGGCGGTATCCATTCTTGCGCTACCCATCTGGTTTCTGAGCTCGCCAAAGCTTTCGGGAGCAAGTTCGACTTCTTTGAGAATGGATGCAGAGTTTTCCAGATAGCGCGAGAGGATCGCCGCTCCCGCCGACACGGGATCGCAATAAATGTCTTCTAACGGCTTCACAAATGCGGTGAAGGTTCCTTGCCAGAACGCATCGAGAATTTGGATCTGTTGCCAATAGTGCTCTGCGATTGCACGCGTGACTGCTTTGCCCCTTCGCGTCATGACACAGCTCCCCGGTTCAGATTAAACGAGAAACGTCACAACTTGAAGATTGACGTGGAGATCGAAAGTTTCGCACGCAGGTTAGTGTGACAGGCGGAGAGCGCGCAAAGCGGCGTCGAGGGCATCTTGGTCAGATGTAAACATAAATTCGGAGACTTCGGCGCGACCATCACCGTCAACGACCTCGTAGAACCAATCATCGTCCCTCAGCGCGCCGCGATAAACATTGATCATCAGGTGCTTTCCCCCGACATCGAGTGACCTGCTCAACGGTGAAGTCACCACTTCATCTTCCGCTTTCATGATGCACTCCGCGCTCCGAGCGAACCCGGGATTTCATCCTTCTGGCAAGAACCCCAACCTATTCAATGCTCTTTCGCCCAGCGACCGGTGCTCGCCTCCGGCTCTAACGAGTTGATCGAGATGCCTCACAGTTCGAGTCAGATTGCGATGCATTGTCCGTTCGAAAAACATCTTTGAAACGTCGTCGTCACGCAAAGCCAGTATGGCCTCCGCTTCGCTTCTCGCCTCATTCAATTGATCGGCCGAACTCATACGCCACCTAGAGAACACTCTGTTTCATGCCTATGATTGCGGTTCCGACTGTCATAATCCAGTCATAACCATACGTTGCGCGCTCAATCGATGCTGCGCAAATTTCCGCGTTGGGTCAAAAGCAGCCTTGGGCGGGAGGCCGTCCGAATTCTGCTTGTGTCTGGGGAGCGGAATTTGGGCCGGAGATTTGTGTAAAACCCGCGATGCCCGTGATCACTCATGACTACAAGAATTTTCGAAGAAATTTTCGCGGTCGGTTTTACATTTTCAGCTGACTCTCAAAATCTTCGACCGCAGACAACATCTGACGGCTCGTCAGACCTGGCGCACGCAAAAGTTTTGGTGAGCAGTTCGACTATCTAAAGGACGAGCTGCCGACTGATCACGCCGGCAGCTCATTGTTGTCATTGAGGAGAGGTGGACTGCATAATCTGCTCGATCATTGCGTCGGGATTGGACTCCATGCTTTTCATGCGAGGTGGATAGTCTTTGAAAGTGGCGAAGAACTCCCGAACTTTCGCCATTGCCGGAGCGATAGTCCAGCCCCTGTTCTCTTGCCACTCGTCGAAGCCGCGCGCCTCCTGGAATCGCTCGAACGGGTCGAGTTTCAAATTGACGGTTACGGGCGTGTTTAGGCTTTCCTGCACACCGTTGAACCACTTGTCCTGCTTGGTGAACAGGAACTTCCAATCACCATAGCGCATGCCGTGGAATTTGCTCTCAGTGAAATAGGGGAAGAACAACCGCTTCGATTTGCCGGTCCCCTTGATCGCATCGCTCTGATCGTAGCCGTCGAGATGCACCTTGTAGGTCTTGTCGCCAATCTTCTTTCCCGTCAGCAACTCTTCCGTGAGGTTCGGCTGGCCGAGCTGGGACATGATGGTGGGTATCCAGTCCTCCATCGTCATGAACTCGGCGTTGACTTTGCCGGCGGGAATGACGCCTGGCCATCTGACGGCCATCGGAACCCTAAAGCCGCCCTCATAGCCGCCGACGCCCTTCTCGCCCCGGAAAGGGGTATTGCCACCGTCGGGCCAGCTGTTGGAAGCGGCGCCGTTGTCGGTGGAGAACATCACTAATGTATTGTCTGCGACACCCAGTTCATCGAGCAGTTTGAGCAGTTCCCCAACGTCGTCGTCGAGTTCCATCATGCCGTCGGCATAGATGCCGTATCCGCTCTTCCCCTCATACTCCTTGCTAAGGTTGGTGCGATAGTGCATCCGAGTTGTGTTGTGCCATACGAAGAAAGGCTTTTTTGCCTTCACTGTATCGCTGATGAAGCGCTTAGATTCTTTCAACACGTCCTCGTCGAGCGTGCGCTGGCGCTCGCGTCCGAAAGGACCGAGGTCTTCGATCTTCTGCGTCCCATCGGCATTGGCCCACGAATGGGTGATGCCGCGCTGTGCGAACTGCTTGGCGATTTTGGGATCCTTCGGAAAGTCGTACTCTTCTTCATACTCACCCGCGTTGAGGTGGTAGAGAATGCCATAAAACTCGTCGAAGCCGTGCGCCGTCGGGAGGTGTTCATCCCGGTCGCCGAGGTGGTTCTTGCCGAACTGGCCGGTCGCATAGCCGAGTGGCTTCAGCATCTCCGCAAGTGTGGGATCCTTCTTGCTCAATCCTTGCGGCGCTCCCGGCAGGCCGACGGTCGCCAGGCCGACGCGCAACGGATATTGCCCTGTGATAAACGCGGCGCGGCCGGCCGTGCAAGACGCTTGCGCATAGTGGTCCATGAACAGCATGCCTTCGTTTGCGATGCGGTCTATGTTCGGCGTGGAGCCGCCCATCATGCCTCTGTGGTAGGTGGAGATGTTCCATATGCCGACATCGTCGCCCCAGATGATTAGGATATTGGGTCGGTTCTGCGTCTCCTGCGCGTGCGCAGCGGATCCGGAACCAGCGATTTGCGACGGAAAAAATTCGGGTAGTCCGATCAGGAATGTGGCAGCCAACCCGAGCAGTGTGAAGATCTTACACCTCTTCATGTTCACTTCCTTTCATGATCACAAGGTTGATGCAGAATTTCGAATTCAAAATGCGAGCAGGCATCTAGAGACGGCATGCAAATCAATGACTGCCCCTGTCATCTCACGTTCAGAGATCGGAGAGGCGCCAATGGTTAAGAGGTGTGGTGGTAGTTCCAATTGCGACGGCTGACTGGCGATCGCGAGTTGCTGGCTCTGACCAATTGGGATTTTGAATGCGCGAAGCTCGAAACGAGCCGATCGCCGGGCTCAGATTGCCCAGTTTGGAAAATATGACAGATAGATCTCTGTAACATGCAGGCTCTCCACCGGAGCCCCCCGCACTAACGGTGGAAAGAATAGTCATTAGGCTGAGGAATGCGACTCCTTTTTCAAACTCCCGATGATGACCTCAGATTAAAAGTGAGCGCAAAAAGCAATCTGGCAGCGCAAACGCCGAGGTCACTCTTCGTTGCTGCAAGCTTTTATTGGAGATCGGAGCCTCTAATGCTTGACTAAGTAGATACTCAGCGTTGGGTGGTCGAAGCAGAGTTTCATCCATTGCGCTCGGTAATGATGGAGACTTGGAATGTTGCGACGCGTGCTCAGGGAACCGCTGACGCAGTTTCTCGGTCTCGCGCTGGCGATTTTTATTCTTTACGGAGCCCTTAACCGATCTACGGAGCCCACACCCGGGACGATCTTAGTGACGACCGCAAGAATAGAGCAATTGAGCGGACTATTCGCTAAGACGTGGCAGCGACCGCCAACGGCTCAAGAACTCAAGGGTCTGGTCGACGACTACGTCAAAGAGGAAATCTATTCTCGCGAAGCGATGCGGTTGGGTCTCGATAGGGACGACACGGTGATCCGTCGCCGTCTGCGGCAGAAGATGGAATTTCTCGTCGACGCCGAAGCCGGTGCCCTCACGCCGACGGACGCCGATTTGGAAGCTTATCTGAAGGCCAACGCCGGACAGTTCCGCGTCGAACCGATGATGGCCTTCCAGCAGATCTATCTGAGCCCCGGCAAGCGCGGCGCCGAAATCGATAACGACGCGCAGGCAATGCTCGATGAAGTGCGAGCAAATGCGCAAATAGACACGGCAATGCTCAGCGATGAGACGCTCCTGCCGTCGACGATGCCTCTGACCACGAAAGCCGTGATTGGCCAGACCTTTGGGAAAGCGTTTGCCGAGGAGCTGGAGAAGGCGCCGATCCACGAATGGTCGGGTCCGATTTCGTCGAGCTACGGACTTCATCTCGTCCGCGTTACAGAGCGTAAGGTCGGGCGCGATCCGGCGCTTTCAGAGGTGCGCGCAGCGGTTGCACGCGAATGGTCGAATGCTAAGCGCAAGTCCTTCGAGCAGGACCGTATGGAGGCCCTTCTGAAGCGCTACCAGGTGAAAATTGAAGGTGCTGCCAACGTCGAGGCAGGGCGATGATCCGGTGCGCGCTGCTCTTGCTACCCTTGTGCCTGATGCTAACCGGCGCGGCCGGAGCGCACGAGATGCGTCCGGCCTATTTAGAGATAAGCGAACGGGCGGCAGACCAGTACTCCGTTCTCTGGAAGGTGCCGGCCGCCGGCGACAAGCGCCTCGGTCTCTACGTTCGCATGCCGGACGCATGCAAGACCAGCGCCGCACCGGTCGGGACGATCGTGGACGGGGCCTATTATGAGCGGTGGACCCTGACGTGCGCAGGCGGTCTTGCGGGGCATGAGATCAGCATCGACGGGCTGCGCACGACGCTGACGGACGTGCTGGTTCGCGTCGGATTCAGCGACGGCACGACCCAGGTCTCACGTCTGACGCCGCAATCCCCGGTCGTCCTTGTGACCGGTCGCCCATCTATGATGGACGTCGCAAGAACGTACTTTCTGCTCGGCGTCGAGCATATTCTAACTGGCCTTGATCATCTGCTGTTCGTGCTGGCCTTGATGTTGCTCATCCGCGAACCGTGGACGCTCGTAAAAACAATCACAGCCTTCACTGTGGCCCACAGCATAACACTAGCGGGCGCAACGCTTGGCCTTATGAGCCTTCCGCAGAAACCAGTCGAAGCCGTTATTGCCCTCAGCATCGCATTTGTGGCCCGCGAACTCCTGATCATGAAGCCCGGCGAGCGGAGGCTATCGCAAGCCTATCCATGGCTCGTCGCCTTTTCCTTCGGCCTTCTCCATGGCTTCGGATTTGCCGGAGCTTTAAAGGAGATTGGTCTGCCCCAGATCGATGTTCCATTGGCACTCCTTACGTTCAACCTCGGCGTCGAAGCAGGGCAGTTGCTGTTCGTCGCAAGCTTGCTTTTCGCATTCAAAGCATTGGCGGTACTTTTCAAAAATCCGCTCGAACAGGCTCGACCTGCGGCGGCCTATGCCATTGGCGTCGTCGCCACTTTCTGGCTCGTAACAAGGGTAGCGGATTTCTGGAGTTGACAAAGCAGTCTCGGGCGGGCGCCAAACAGTCAGCCGGAACCGACGCGATTGATCCAAAGCAAACATCGTCGGGACGCTCTGCTCTGTCGCCGGCTTGAGCTGTCCCTCATAAAAATGTTACTTCCATTTGACGAGCAATGGCGTGAATATTTTTGGACGCATACTGAGTGAATATGTCCAGAGGATCACGAGGGGGGGTCTTAGGGAGGATTAAAAGTGCCCGCCCATTTGCTTTCACTGCTGGTAACCGCAGCAGCAAGCTGCCTAGTGCTTCCCACCATTGCACAGGCGCAGGACGCGCCGCCTCCATCGCCGACCGAAGCGCAAATCCACTACTCACCCTATCCAGAGCAGAACTTTCCTAACCAGGTTTTCTTCGGCGACACGCATCTGCACACGGGGTACTCCACCGATGCAGGCATGGTCGGTTGTACCCTGGGTCCAGAGGACGCCTATCGGTTCGCTCGCGGGCAGACCGTGACGTCAAGCACGGGTGTGCCGGCCCGGCTACGCCGGCCTCTGGACTTTCTTGTGGTGACGGACCATTCCGAAAACCTCGGGCTGGCGCCTGCCATCGCGGAGTCGGACCCCGAGCTACTCAAAAACCAGTGGGGCAAGATGGAGCACGACCTCGTGAAGTCGGGAACAGAGGGTGCGCTCAAGGCCTACGAAAACTGGATGGCGCAGAACGCCAAGCGCGAAGACCCTCTCTCCGAGATGACCGAATTAAAGAAGACGATGTGGGAGCGGGAAACCGAAGCGGCGGAAAAGTACAATCAGCCAGGCCTGTTCACCGCCTTTATCGGCTTTGAATGGACGTCAATGCCGGACGGCAACAATCTCCATCGCAACGTCATCTTCAGGGACGGCAAGAGCAAGGCCGACCAGATCGTTCCCTTCTCCCAGTACGACAGCTTCGATCCTGAAGATCTGTGGAAGTGGATGGAGGACTACGAGAAAAAGACGGGTGGAAAGCTCCTCGCGATTCCGCACAACGGTAACCTTTCGCTCGGGCTAATGTTCGATGATGTGACCTACACCAAGAAACCCCTCGACCGCGACTATGCGGAACGGCGCCAGAAATGGGAGCCAATCTACGAGATCACACAGATGAAGGGGACTGGCGAGACCCATCCATTGCTTTCTCCGGAAGACGAATTTGCCGGTTTCGAAATCTGGGACAAGGCGAGCTTCGGTCCCGGGCTGCACACCGAGGATATGCTTCCGAAAGAATATGCGCGCGAGGCGTGGAAGCGTGGGCTGGCCTATGAGCAGAAGCTTGGTGTCAATCCCTTCAAGTTCGGCGCCGTGGGTTCGACAGACTCGCACACCGCCCTGTCCACCGCCGAAGAGGACAACTACTTTGGCAAAGTGACTCTGCTGGAGCCTTCGGCCGATCCGGTCCGGTTCAACGAGGTCATCGCCGGGCGTCCGGCTCCTAAAGGTCATCAAATTTATGCGCGTATGATCGGGTCTTCGGGTCTGGCGGCCGTGTGGGCCCGGGAAAACACGCGGGAGGCGCTATGGGACGCCATGGCGCGGAAAGAAGTGTTTGCGACCACCGGCACACGCATGCGCGTGCGCGTGTTTGGCGGCTGGGATTTCACCAAAGGCGACCTTGTACGCTCGGAGTTCGCCAAATACGGCTATGATAAAGGCGTGCCTATGGGTGGCGACCTGAAAGAGGCACCGGATGGCAAGGTGCCGACGCTGCTCATTCGCGCGCTGCGTGACCCCGAAGGCGCCAACCTCGACCGAGTACAAGTCATCAAAGGCTGGATGGATGCATCCGGCAAGACACAGGAGAAAGTTTATGATGTCGCCTGGTCGAATAACCGCAAGCCGGGCTCGGACGGTAAGCTGCCTCCGGTGGGCAACACCGTTAACGTCCAAGAAGCGACATACGATAACTCGATCGGTGCGCCGTTCCTGCAAGCTTACTGGAAGGACCCGGACTTCGATCCTTCGCAGCGCGCCTTCTACTACGTGCGTGCGATCGAAATCCCAACGCCGCGCTGGACGACATATGACGCCAAAGTCTTCGGTGTGAAATTGTCCGATGACGTTCCTGCTTCCATACAGGAACGCGCCTACACATCTCCCATCTGGTATACGCCGTAGTCGCCGCCGAAAATGGCAAGCGACCCACGCCCCATCTTTCTTAAGAGCTCAGCCCCTAGTCCGCCGAAAGACTTTCACATATTTCAACGGCTCATGTTGCTGTGATTCAAAGTATGATTTTAAATAGACGCATGTACGGGGGGCTTGTTTTGGAGAGCCCACATGCGAAATGAATTTGCACAGGTTATCGGCTCATCAGCCGTAACAATTGCTGACTGCGTCAAACAGCAAAGCTTGGCGCGTGGGCGTCATCGTCACGTCGAGGACGCGCATAGAGTGCGCGAATGCGACGGGCGAAAAACAATGATAATTTATAGGCTTCTCGCGTCCGGCGTTTCCGCAGCGGCGCTACTCTTTGCGGCTGGTGTAGCGCAAGCGCAGGACTTCGCGATCAGCAAAGAAAACATCAACGCAGGCAAGAAGCAGTATTCGCCCTATCTCTACCAGAGCTATCCCGACCGCGTGTTTTGGGGAGATACCCATCTCCACACGTCCTATTCCACCGATGCCGGTATGGTGGGCAATACGCTCGGACCGGAGGAAGCCTTGCGCTTCGCCAGAGGCGAGCAGGTCATCTCTTCCTCAGGGGTGCCGGCGCGCCTGATCAGGCCCCTCGATTTTCTGGTCATCGCCGACCACTCCGAGAACTTGGGCCTCTCCCCGATGATCGAGGAATCGAATCCGGAATTGCTGAAAGACCCTATGGGCAGGAAGTACCACGACCTTGTGAAGTCGGGGAAAGGCTGGGAGGCCTACCAAATATGGAAGCAGAGCGGAGCGACGAAGAAGGATTCCATGCCCAATCCGGCGCTTCAGCGTACGGCCTGGGAGCGGATCATCGACGCGGTTGACGCCTTCAACAAACCAGGTGTGTTCACTGCTTTCCACGGCTTCGAATGGACCTCATCGCCAAACCTAGTGAACCTTCATCGCAACGTTATTTTCCGGGATGGTGCGAAGGAAGCCAGACAGGTCTTGCCGCTCACCGCCTTCGACACCGAGGATCCGGAAGCCCTCTGGGACTACATGGAGGCTTACGAGAAGAAGACCGGAGGCAGGGCGCTGGCTATCCCGCACGGAGGCAACATGTCCCAGGGTTTGATGTTCGCCGTGGAGACGATGTCCGGTAAGCCGATCGACGCCGCGTACGCCAAGCGGAGGATGCGCTGGGAGCCGCTATACGAGGTGACACAGATCAAAGGAGATGGGGAGACACATCCCAAGCTATCACTCAATGACGAATTTGCTGACTACTACCGGTGGGACAAAGGCGACTTCGGCCTCAATCCTAAGAAGCCGGAAATGTTGCCACACGAGTACGCGCGAAGCGCGCTCCGGATCGGCTTGGAGAAAGAGCAGGGGTTCGGGGTTAATCCGTTCAAGTTCGGCATGGTCGGATCCACCGACAGCCATACTTCGCTGGCCACGACGCGGGAAGAGAACTATTTCGGCAAATTCGCAGGTAGCGAACCGGGGTCGCCGCATCGGTTTGATGATCTCGTCTCGCAGGACCTGCGTCCCGACGGAGACGGGAGCCTGAACGTCTATCATTGGGAGACGCTCGCCTCCGGGCTGGCGGGTGTATGGGCCCGCCAGAACACGCGCGAAGCGCTGTGGGACGCGATGGCACGCAAGGAGGTCTATGCCAGCACAGGGACCAGGATGCTCGTGCGCGTCTTCGCCGGGTGGGACTTCAAACCGGATGAAGTCCATCGTCCCGACTTCGCACCCCAGGGATATCAGCGTGGCGTGCCCATGGGCGGTGATCTCAGCACGGCGCCGGAAGGCGCCAAGCCAAAATTCATGGTGCGGGCTATGCGAGATGTGGACGGCGCCAATCTCGACCGCATCCAAATCATCAAAGGCTGGGTCGACGCCAACGGCAAGTCGAACGAACGCATCTTCGATGTCGCCGTGTCGGACGGCCGCAAGATCGACAACGACGGACGCTGTAAGACGCCGGTGGGCGATACGGTTGATGTGCCGAATGCGTCTTACACCAACACTATCGGCAATGCGCTCCTGGCAGGCTACTGGGAAGATCCGACCTTCGATCCAAACCAGCGGGCCTTTTACTACGTGCGCGTGATCGAGATTCCGACACCGAGCTGGATCGCCTACGACGAAAAGATCTTTGGAAAGAAGGCACCGGAGCAGGCGCTCCGCAAACAGCAGGAACGCGCCTATACCTCGCCCATCTGGTACACGCCGAAAGCCAGCTGAGCTGGTGATACATTCGATCGTAGGCGGTCTTTTGACCGCCTTCTGTGCCTTTTTTTGGATTGAAGTGGAACAGTGCATCGCTTCAGCTTCCGCGATGCGAACTTCCGCAGCTGGTCCATCCCATCGTCAGCGCCGAGGGCAACAACAGCCATTCCAATTTAACGTTGAGCTGGACTGCCGTAGATCGCTGCGACGCGTGCTAACTGTGCTTGGCGGACAAGGCGTCGATCTGTGCAACTCGAGCCGTGAGATCGATGTGAAACTCTGACGGTCGGCGACGTCTCATGACGCTCCATGACCACTCATGACGACATCGAAGTGTAAAACCCCATTGATTTCATTCAAAATCGCGTTGTCCCTTAATCAGCGGGTCGTAGGTTCGAGTCCTTCATCACCCACCAAATAAATCAAGATCTTACGACAGTTCCTCGGCTTCCAAATTTTGCTCCGGTGCGATCCCGGTGCGATGCAGACAAAGCCGTCGAGGACAATCTGCAGATTGTGCGCTGCGCTTGGCTGAATTGTCCCACAAGCGGTCATCCGGCAAACGCGGGGTGGAGCCTTAGGCTGGCGGCAACTGTGTGTCTGCTTGTGCGGGCTAAGCGGCCGTATTAGCCGAATTCAAAATCGACGAAACTGACCCGTTGCAGACATCAGGGTCCGCAGTGGCACCTGACCGGTGGAGTCAGCAGTGCAGAGAAAGCCGACATTGGACGTCGCGCCCAACCAGTGCTTAGAGCGGTCGTTGGCAAGTCTGCATTGCCTCGAAGAGCGGAGATCGGCCACCTGACGCGATGGGCACAGGTTGAGACGTTGCTTTGCGCTCCGCCGTTCAGTCATGTGCACCTGGCACTGCTGACTTCGGTGCCTGTCGGATCATGGACCTAATGGTGACGCGCAGGCCTGGGCGGAGCAGCCGGTCCGGATTGGGGAATTCAGCGATCGTCCAGATCTTCTGAGTATTCTCGTCGAAGTCGAAGGCGCCGGAAATGATTTTGCCTGGATGTGGATATTCCGTGCCATCGGGCAGCACGAGGCGGGCGACGATACGCTCCCTCATCGCTTCTTCTGAGCCGAGGCGCGCATGACGGCGGGCGTAAATGCTGTAGGGCACCTCCGTCACCACATGGATGGGATCGAGCTGGGTCACCGTTGCAAGGCGGCTGGCCTCACGTGCCTCCTTGGTAATGTAGGTGCCCTCATTGACGAAGGGTTTACTAATTATCCCATCGAAGGGCGCATAGAGCGAGAACTCTCTGATAGTGATTTCCCGCATGTCCACCTGCGTCTTGGCGCTGGCCTCGTTAGCCGCAGCAACATCGCGCTTCGCCTCCGCGACATCGAGCTGGGCCTTCGAGGCGACATCCTTCGTCTGGAGCTTCCGGATTCGTTCAAGCTCGGCTTCGGCAAGCTCGAGTTCTGCGGCCGCTCGTGCCAGATTCGCCTTGTCGATCTTGAGCAGATAGTCCTGTTCGAGGGTCAAGAGCTGGAACAGCAGCTGCCCCTTTTTGACGATGTCGCCAGCGGTGAAGTTGATCGTCTGCAAGAGACCGTCGAACCGCGGTGATATATCCGCCGAACGCGCGGCACGGA
>JAFECH010000043.1 GCA_018242255.1 Pseudomonadota bacterium
GGCCATGTCCTTTTTTATTCTCTCAAGGTGCGCGTTTGTGAACGTGAATGGCACCTTGATCGGGCACCCGGCCCCAGCACAGATGATGGTTCTGGACCCATCGCTGACTTCGACCGGCAGCCGATTTGAGACGGGCCTGATGTGAAGCGTGTAATCGCCCGGCGTAACTTTATCGCCGCGTGGCAGATCAGAGCGATACCAGGCTTCCAACTCCGCTTTATTGTAAAGCGGAGCAGACGGTTTCTGTTTTTTGGCGGCTGGTGTGGTCGGCACTTGTGCAGTGCTTTTGGGTGGGGACTTGCTGTGTGCGGTCTTAGGGTCGTCCGGCGCAAGTTGACCGCCCGTCTCCGTGGCGAAGGCATTCTGCGAAATCAAAGCTATTGCCGCTATTAATAGCAATCGGCCAGTAGCGCTTAACATCGTCGCTCCTCGAAACGTCGTTTTTTATTGGCGTGGTTTTTTCCCTTCAGAAGCCATCGTCACGATAAGATGATTCTGCTCGACGTTCGCGGCTCCGGCGCCGAATGTAATCAGTAAACTGACTGGAAATTGCGGCGCCACCGAATTGCTCGGTGTTCGCCAATCATTCTGCTGGAGCAACAAGGAGATAGCGGTTCGCGGTTTCATCCACGGGCGATGTGAATAAGTTCCGGATATCTTCGCTCGTGGCCGCAAGCCGACAGGCGAAGAACCTATCTAGGTCCCCAAAACCTGCCCGCAGCGCGCCGGGCCTGCGTTTCTTACGGCTGCGCTTTTGCAGACCGATTTTTGTCCTTAGCCGCGCGATGCAGTCTTCGATAAGTCCCGTCGAAGACTGTGTTTGTGGCGGACACCCAGGTCGAATCCTGACCCAGTGTTTCTCGCGAGGCATGAATGCGCCGACCCCTCAATTCGCGCTCGGCCGCTTCCTCGATTTCCATCTCTTTGAGCTCGAAAGCCGGATCGGCCGGAATGATCAGAAATTGCATAAACGGCTCGCCGGGGCGGAAGACGTGCGTAACGCCGGCGGGAGGCGCCTTGAAGACGACGAAAGATATCATCGGCCACCAACTCGTGCGAACCAATGCCGGCACCGCGAGGGGCACGTCATCGTTGGTGGACGTATAGAACCGGGGGTGCGGTTCCGCGCGAACCGCGAAATCGTCGGAAACCTTCAGGTCCAATAGGAGCTGATAGGTATAGTAGTTTTCGCCGAAGGCGCGAAACGGCGGCCACTGCAGACCGCTATCTGGCGGCGGGCCGAAGTCGCCATCGAGATGAACTTTTCCTCCTACTTTTGTGACGCGCAGTTCGTTTTCGTAAGGGTAGAAAATCTCGATCCCGTATTGCGCCCCTTCGGTGAAGGGCGTGCAGTGCCAGGCCTGCTCGTGCGATCCATTGCGGCGCGGCTCGGCCGGGCCGCCCCATCCTGGCACCTCAATCTTCGTTCGGCGGGGATTGAGACCGGATTGAAACGCGCGAAATCTGATCGTCTGCATGAAACTTCTCTGCTTCCGGGCGAGAGTGCGAACTGAGTGCGTCGGCGTCGGCGAAGGTTTCGCATATGAAGCGAAAATTTGAGAAGACGAGCGTCGTCCACTATGGGCGACGCTCTCAAAACGCTTGGGCTATCTGTCGTCCCAATCGCGATAGTGGTGGTGATGATGGTGGTGATGATGATGATGATGATAGGAGTAGGGCTCGTCGTTCCACCAGCGCCAATACTGATGATGATGGTGGTGGTGATGATGATAGTAGTAGGGCTCGGCGTTCCACCAGCGCCAGTACCGATGATGATGATGGTGGTGATGATAGTAATCCGCGAGTTGGACGCGCGGGGCTTGCGCGTCTTCACTCCGATCGACCGCTTTCAGTAGGTCCAATGCATTTGGTATCGGCGCTAGCAAGTCCGCGTAAGATTGAACGCGGAGTGCGTCTCCCGGATTGGGCTGAGCTTGAACAACTGCCGTCGACGCGTCGCACATCACGACAGCGGCGACGGTCCCGACAATGCCGCTTAACTTTAGAGACATTTGATTTCGCTCCTTGGGTATGCCCTATCGTTCTTAGGACTCGTTCGACCTCGGAGGGTCGAGCGATTTGAATTTATCGCCGCGAGGAGAACGAGCCTGTGAACACCGTGTTCATAGGTCGTTCACGGATCTGCTTCAGGCAGCGATGCGCAAGCTCATCCCTGGCGAAATTACGTCGGGTTTGTCACCGGACTGTATGGTTTTGGCGTTGCGTAAGAGAGCTATCGGCGAACGCGGGACGTGAGCGGGAACACCATGTGGCTTCGCGGACGGCGACCCGCTCCACGTTGCGGAGCCGTCCGCCATGGAGTTTGGTCTTGTCCACGGCGACTCCACTTCGTGGAGCGGGCCGCCGTGGACCCTTGCTGTATTACTTATTGCCCCGCGCCGGGCAGTTCTTCACTGCGCCGTCATCGGCGCAATGCCTTCGCGCCGCGTCACCGCGGGTGGGTTCCATTTGCCGGTCAGCGCGTCCGATTTAGGAGCGTACAGGCGCATGGTGAGATTGAACGGCCCTTTCGGTGCAGGCAGCCAATTCGCTTCGTTTTCTGCTCCGGGACTCTCGTTCTGGAAATAAAGATCGAGCGAACCGTCCGCGTTGAACTTGAATGGCATCCAACTGCTCAGCGCGAAGCGGTTCAGGCTGTTGCCAACCTGGAAGCCGGCTTCATCGTAAAGCGTGATCGACCAAAAGGCATCGACGGGCGGCATCGTCGCCTTGTCGAAATGGATCACGTACTTGTTGGAGCCATCGAGAGGCTTGCCTGTCGCGTCTGCGAGATTTGCGGGATAGATCGCGTCCTCGGGCAGGTTGGCGCCGAGGCCGTACTGCGTGATCAAGGCGCGCTTGAGATAATAGTTGCCATAGACCCCCATCGTATCGGTGTTCATCGACCAGCCATTGGCCACTCTTGCGAGCGACGGGAGTTTCCATTTGATCAGCTGCTGTGCGGACTGGGGGGCCGCCTCGATAGCCTTTTGAACCGCGGGATCCAATTTTGTGAATTCGAAGCTTTTGCCGGGCTCTATTCCGATCCGCCGCATCTGGGCGATGATGGGTTGATCGGTGATGTGGGGCGGATGCAGCTTTAAGAGTTCGGCAGCATACGCGAAGAATTTGTCGCCAGGCATCGTATCGACGATTTCTTTTGGCGGCGTCTTCACATCCACGCTTGGATCGATCTTGGCTTCGACCGGCGTTGGCGTCTTGCCCCACTCGGACAGCGGCGTGATCTTGTAGCCGGCCTGGATTTGGTGAACCGCATCGTAGTCGGCTGGGCCATCCGTTTTCGTGCGGCCGATAATCCAGACGTAGGGCGTTGGAGCGTCGATACGCTGGGTGTCCGGGGGCAGCTTGAACTCTTCGACGATCTTGCCTTTCAGATCGGGTCTCCAGCCCGGCGGTACGATAATGAAGATGCCCGCTTGCGTACCTGTGGTTCGCCAGCCAGGCGAGGCGAAGACATCTGTCCACATATCGAGCATCGGTAATAGGTAATATCGCCCATGCGTGTCGGGCACCGAAACGACAACCGGCTCTTTTGTCAGATCGAGCCAAGCGCTCGAATACAGCGTGTCAAAGTTCGGCCGGACGACGGCCCGCATTTCGGCGGTCGGATAGGCGCCGATATTGGCGAAGGTATTCATCGGCCCCCCGATCGATGTCGCGCCGGGTGCCAAATTAGTTAACTGCTTCCGCGTTAAATCCATTGTTACGGGGGAATAGAAATAAAGATATGCATTGACGGCGATGTCGTGCGCTTCCTGCGGGGATGTCGGTTGGGCGCCGAGATCGGTCGAGTTGGCGACCGCCATGGCAAAAGAGCAAGCAGCAATGAGCGCACTATTGAGTACGCTTCGTCCTTGAACTGAACTTATTGGCATCGCGTAGGTTCCTGCCCTCTCGATGCCCCCACGCCCGGCCATACACTACGATATCCGCCTTTTGACGTCAGCGCATATTCCCCAAAGTAAACGATGAAAAGTTTCGCTCCTGGCTCCTGGCCAGCGGTAAACCCGTCAACCTTTTGGGGCTAGGAATTGGGTGAGGGGCCGAATCTCGGTTCGAGATCGGCATCGTATGCCCCCATTTGCGCCCCGCCGACCATTGTGGGCGGCAACGGGACGAATACCATTTTTGGAGGCGCGATCTTCAAAAAAGGCGTCCGCTCGTATTATATAGCGATCCTCAGTTCGGTGTCTTTTTCGACTGCTGCACGAGATTGGAGCTGAGACGCATGTCGGATGAAGCCGACTCAAGGATATTGAAACCGAGCCTTTTGGGAGCGTATTTGTCCGCAATCGTTGCTCACTCTTTCGATGCGATCGTATCGAAGGACCTGTCGGGAACCATTCAAAGCTGGAATCCTGCCGCCGAACGAATCTTCGGCTGGTCTGCGCCGGAAGTCATCGGACGCTCAATTCGCATCATCATACCTGACGATCGCACGGCCGAGGAAGAGAGTATCCTTGAGCGCGTCCGAGCTGGAGAAGTCGTCGCTCAATTCGAGACGGTGCGTCTGCGTAAGACGGGATCGCCGGTGCCGGTCGCAATCAGCGTTTTTCCGGTGATCGACGCGGCTGGAAAAGTCGTCGGTGCGTCGAAAATCGCGCACGACATTACACATATGCTGGAGGTTCGCAGCCGGCTGCGCGAAAGCGATGATCAATTCCGCTTGCTTGCGAACAGCATTCCGCAACTTGCATGGATGGCGGACAGCGAAGGTTCGATCTTTTGGTACAACGACCGCTGGTTTGAATATACCGGGACAACTTTGGACGAAATGCGGGGATGGGGATGGACTCGCGTTCACCACCCCGATCACGTCGAGAGAGTGGTAACCCGCATTCGGCACAGCTGGGAGACCGGCGAGGAGTGGGAAGATACGTTCCCTCTGCGAAGCCGCGACGGAGAATATCGCTGGTTTTTATCGCGCGCCATGCCGTTGCGCGGACCCGATGGCCGCGTATCGCGATGGTTCGGCACCAATACCGATATTACCGAGCAGCGTCGCAATCAGCAGCAGATCGAATTTCTGATGGCGGAGGTCAATCACCGCGCAAAGAACATGATCGCCGTCGTGCAAGCGTTGGTGTCCCGTACGGCCGGCAGGGACTACGGAGAGAGTCTGGCCGCGCGCCTGCAAGCGGTGAGCCGTAATCAGGATCTGCTTATCAGGCGGAACTGGGGAGGCGCGTCGCTGGGCGAGCTGATCGTGTCTCAGTTGGCGGTGGTTTCGGATCTGGTCGGCAGCCGTGTACACGTCGACGGGCAGTTGGATTTCATGCTCTCGCCGTCTGCCGCAGAATCTATCGGGCTCGCTATTCATGAGCTAACGACGAACGCCACAAAGTACGGCGCGCTTTCGAACGCGACGGGCGAGGTGCGCATAACCTGCGCTGTCGACGAAGATGCGGAGCACGGCAAATTGCGGATCGTCTGGCAGGAAGCGGGCGGTCCGCCCGTCGCCGCCCCTGCGCGCAGTGGTTTCGGCAGCGTCATGATCGACCGAAGCCCCAAGATGGCGATGCATGCCGATATCGAGCTTGGCTTTCCCCCTGAAGGTTTTGTCTGGCGGTTTGCGGCGCCGCTCGCCGTCGTTCGTTCGGCGGGATGACCTTCGCTGCTGGTCGGGCCGCATGCTCGGTCAAACACTCCGAAGCGATACCTCATCGGGCCGGATCAGGCGTGGACTGTTTCGACGTTCGAGACGGTTCAAAAAAAATCGGACGCGATCCGAGCAGAATCGCGTCCGGCGTCCTGGGGTCTTGATATCGGTCGCGGCTTCTACCTTCTGACGCAAACCAGTCGGCCATCGGGCATACGAACGGCTCGACGGCCCGTATGCCTGACGCACCATGATTGGTTCTGCCCGCCCCAAATGCAGCGGCCTGTGGCGCTGCTGCGATGGCGGTTTGGTCCACAGCCGCCAAGGGCCGCGGCCGGCGTGGCGGCATATGATAGATCGATTGCGACAAGTGCAGCGAGACCGAATAGCGGCGCTAAAAGCTTCTTCATGACAGCATCTCCTGAACGACGCGCGATATTGACTATTTTCAATTCGCAATCCGCCATATCGCTCCGACATCCTGAACCCGGTATTAATTCGGTCTCATCGAATTGAGGCGAGTTGACTCTCGCGATCCGATGGACGTGCGCGAGCCCTCCCGCCGGACCCACCTCTGCTACGTCGACGATAGCAGATGGAAGCGTATCGACTGGCCACGGGACGTTGTGGCCCACCTTGACCTTTGCTTTCTCTTTGTGAGCATTGCGAAAGGGGGGGGGGCGCGAAGCGGATTTGCGACGGGACGTCCTCTTCCGCCTGAAGCAGCCGAGCCATAAGCCCGGCTCAGTTGCGTTTATAGCGCTGAGAGATAGCCGCTTTAACGAACCGGCTTGAATGTCGTCTCGGTTCTTGCATACACCCTCGTAGGATATGAAAATGCGCGCTTTCGCGTTGTGAGAGGCCTGCAATGCGTCGATGGGTTTTGTTGATCATTTTTATGTGTTTGTCGGCAGGGGCTTTCGCGCTGGCGCAAGTCTTTCATTGGCGGCTGCCTGTTGATGACGTTTTTGAGGCTCACAAAACTCCTCGCACCACGCAGGAGCCTGCAAACGCTGCGAACGCGCCCGCGACTGGTTCGGCCGCGGACGCGAAAGTCGCATCACAAGATACGGGAAACTCTTCGGCTCCGCCGCAGGCCGGCAATGAACCGGACGGCAAGGCTAAGAGCAAGAGTGGCGAAGCGTCTGCTGACGGCGACGTGAAGCTCGATCTCGCCGAGGTCTCGACGTCGGGTGCGACTTCGGTTTTCGCCGGGCGCGCCTCTCCAGGAAGTTCCGTAACTGTGTTTGAAGACGATGTCGCTGTGGCGACGGCCAAAGCCAATGCCAACGGTGACTGGTCGCTGGCCACGGACCACAAGTTCGCTGGGCCCGATCCAAAGTTCAGTCTGCGCGCCGGGACTTTCAAGATTGCGAGCGAAACCGATGCGCAGGATAGCGGATCTGGCGTCAGCCCGGCCGCCGCACGACCATCTCAGGCGACAGCGTTGGGAGGCGACGTCGCCAAGCGCGAGACGTCGCCGTCGGTCGCGCTGCTGAAGAACTTCGAGCATGTCGTTGCTTCGGCGCGCGAGGAAGCCGCAGCGCAAGCTCAAGCCGGAAATGCTGTCCCGGCGACCGCACCGGCGCCCCCTCCGCCTCCGCCGAGTAGCGGTCGTGTGCCGGAGGTTCAAGCGGTGACGTCGAAGCCTGTCGAGATTGCGAGTTCCGAGCATCCTCAGTCGGCGACGATACCCGTCCCGATGACATTCATTTTCGACGAAGCAATGCTGACGTCGGATGGTGAGAAGACGGCGAAACTCCTGCTCGATTACGTGCAGTTGAAGAAGTTCAAATCCATTTCTCTGACGGGACACGCCGATGAGCGCGGGACAGCCGAGTACAATATGGATCTGTCGCGCAAGCGTCTCGATACGGTGGCGGCGTATTTGCGCAATGGCGGCTATACTGGAGAGTTGAAACTGATACCGGAGGGCGCGACGCAGCCCTTCATGGGCATCGACCGTTCGAAGTTTTCGCGTGATGAGTTGATGCAGCTCGACCGTAGGGTCGAGCTACGCAATGCCATGTGAGTTCGCGTGGAAATTTGGATTGCGACCGGCGGCAGGTATCGCCGGTCGCCGGTTCCGAATTTGGTTATGGCGACACCATGTTGAGATCGCCGATATCGACCTTGGTGCTGCCTGCCGGAGCTGAGAACGTGAAGGTGTCCGGCGCAATATTCGGCGTCGTGTTCCAGTGAAAGGTGTTGGTCTGCGCGGGGCCGTCGACGCTGTGATAGACGAGCCTGCAGAAAAGCGGCTTGTCACCTTGTTCAAGCGAGACTTCCCAGTTGTCGTCTCCGGATGCCGTGCTGACCTGGAATTTATCGCATGATTTTCCATCGACCGTCTCGGAGCCGGCCGGTTTGATCGTCATGCCGTCGTCGCCTCCGACGGCGCCATGTACGACGCTCATGAAGTTCAAAACTTGGGAGTCAATGCCAAGTTCGGCGGTGAAGAACCCGAAGGCTGCCGAAAGCGAGCTCGGAGCGGCGTTCTGTGAATATTTCTTCTGCTGCGGATTGTAGATCGTCAGCACGGTTCCGTCTGAAATGACGACATAGGTGTTGGCGTCTAGCGTGACCTCGGACCTCAGCGCGTTCGGCTGGCGAACGATGAAGTGGCCAGTGCCGTGATAGAGCTCGTTGCCATCGGAGGTGGCGTTGAATTTCGTCTCGAAATCGATGGGATTGCTTTGCAGATAATCATCGAGCTTTTTGAACGCGGCTTGCGCAGCGTCGCTCGTCTGTGCCTCTGCAACTCCGGTGCTGGCGAGCGTCAGCGCCAGAAGTGGGTAGGCAAAAAATCGAAACGACATCTGCTGGTCTCCAAGGTTGTGCACTGTTTCCCCCGTTTCGCCGCTTAGTTTGGAATGCGGCTACGGTCTCCCCACCAGTGGTCCGATCCCGGCGTTAATTTTGGGTGCCTATTTTCAGTGTTCGTCAATTCAATTGTCTGCTGCGAATGGCATTTCGGTAGAAATATTTAAAAAAGGGATTCAATAGCTCGGATATTGATCGTCGCTAACGTGCTCAAGCCAATCCACGCTTTTACCGTCCAACGCTTCTTGAATGGCGATGTGAGCCATTTCGCTCACGGCTGAGGCTCCATGCCAGTGCTTTTCGCCTGGAGGAAACCAGACGACGTCACCGGGGTGGAGTTCTTCGATTGGTCCCCATCGCGTTGCGCCCAGCCGCTCCCCGAAGTGACGATCAGGGTTTGTCCCAGCGGGTGAGTGTGCCACGCCGTTCGTGCGCCGGGCGAGAATGTGACGTGGGCGGATGCAACACGGGCAGGCGCGGCCGCTTGCAAAAGCATTTCGACGAGGACGTCGCCGGTAAAGTAGTCGGATGAACCGCGATTGGTCGGTCGCGTACCGTTTCGCCGGATGTCCATCGAATGCATGTTCCTCGATGTCGAAGTTGAAACCGGATAGCGCTCTGTCCGTCGGTGCGGTGCCGCGCGGGAATGATCTAAACAATATCTCATGATTTATGGAAATCGTGCGAATTGGGAACCAGAATTTTCACGAATATCTAGTTGAAGGTTGTGAGTCGCTCAGACGTCGTCGCGCGCCTCAGCCTGCGCGTTGTTTCGTAGGTTGTCCAAACTGTAAGGCGGCAAGCCGGAACTGAAACTTTCAAGGATGTGTTCTTACGAGCATGAAAAAAATCCCGCTTCTTCCCCAGTCGCTTCACTCCGCCATCGTTCTTTCGGCTTTAGCCCTTGGTTTCGGTTTGGTTGGCACAACAGCGTCGGTCGTCGCTCACGCGGCGGATGACGATCCCGAACTCGCGTTCAATGGACATTGTCGCGAATGTCATGCCTTCGATAAGGGTGACAACCGTATCGGGCCCACACTTTATGGCGTGGTTGGTCGCAAAGCCGGCACCGTTTCCGGTTTTGATTATTCGGAATCTCTCAAGGACTCCGGCATCGTCTGGAACGAGAAAAATCTCGACCAGTGGATTGCCAACCCGAACAATGTCGTTCCTGGAAACAACATGGGCGCGATCTTCAGTGGCTTGCCCGATAAGCAAGAGCGCGCGAAGATCATTCAGTTCTTGGCCAGCGATACAAAGAAAAAGACGGGCGGCAATTAAGCCGCCCATCTCTTTTCTGAGATTGGGCCCAAGGCGATAACGCAGCTAGTTGCGCGTGCGGTCGCGGCGGTACCGCGCGCGGTGGCGGTAACAGCGTTTCGCTCCAATCTTGCAAGCGATCTTCGGACCGGCCGTATATCCGATGACGCCACCTGCGACGAGGCCGACGGGCCCGAAAACGACAGCGCCCGCGAGACCGCCGAGTGCGGCGTCCGTTACGCGTTCGTGAGCGCTGGCGGCAACCGGCGCTAAGATGATGCCGGCGGCAAGGATGAGACATCCTGCAAACGTCTTCATGATCTGCTCCCTCGTTGTCGTCCCCCGCGGACGGTGTTGATCGTCGTCTATAGCACCAATTGCGATTCGTACTTGGACCGCGGGCTATGGTGTTAGAATCCGCAACGCGTACAAATGGTTCCAAATAAAGACGACGATCGACGACTTTATGGTCGCGGCTTGCCGATCGCCGGAGCCGCTTGTGCTCAACTCTCAACGAATGCGAACAGATCACGATTGATGACGTCGGCATGTGGGATCAGCATGCCGTCGAAGGGATCGCCTTTTTTTGGGGCGAGAGCTTCGTGGCCGGGACGTCTGGCTTGCGCCTTATATTTTCTCAGTAGTCACGCGTGTGGGTCGAGGCGTCGATAGCAGGACGTTCGATCGAATTCGAGCCGAAGCGCAGAGCTAGCGCTGCGGGGCCTAAGCAGTTTCGATACTGTTATTTGTTGGCCGTCATGACAGGGGCACGGCGCATCAGTTCTTCGACGCGAGCGCGTTCTTTCTGGAATTCGGCGAGGTCTTTGCCTTCAAGTTTGCGTTCGCGCGGCACTTGGATCGACATCGGATCGACGAAGCGATTGTTTACGAGCACTTCGAAGTGGACGTGGGCGCCGGTCGACAGGCCCGTTGAGCCAACGAAGCCGATGACCTGACCTTGCCGGACCTTATCGCCGACATGGAATTTTCCGAACCGGCTCATGTGCGCGTAGGCCGTCTGATAGCCGTTGGCGTGACGGATACGGATGTAGTTGCCGTAGTAGCCCTTACGTCCTTCTTCCTCGATCGTGCCGTTGCCAGCAGCGATGATCGGGGTGCCGATTGCGCAGGCCCAGTCGACGCCGGTGTGCATCTTCCGCGTGTTCAGCAACGGATGGAAGCGAATGCCGAAACCGGACGTCAGGCGCACGTCGTCGCCACGGACGGGTTTGCGGATAAGAAACTTTTTCGAGTCGTTGCCGGTGTCGTCGTAGTAATCGACAACGCCATCGGGCGATCGGAAGCGATAGAATTTATACACTGTCCCACCGCTCGATAGCGCGGTGTAGAGGAGCTCGCCCGGCGGGCCATCGGGCGACTGGTCGTCTTTCATGTCGAAAAACATTTCGAGCGTATCGCCGGGGCGGACGCGACGGCGGAAGTCGGTGTCAAAGGCGTTGATGCTCAAAATCTTCTGAATGGTCGCCGGCGGAATGTTTTGCATCCGAGCCGCATTGTAGACGGCCGCATAGAGCGTAGCACTCTGGGGATCGTCGTCGCCATTGGCAGCGTGCTGAAGTTCTTCATCGAAGGGCGGCTTCGAGGAGCCGACAAATTCGCCGGCGGCGCTACGGCTGACGGTGACGAGATGATCGTGGCCGTCCGAGAAGATCGAATAGCGCGCCGGCTCCATCTTGTTGGGATCAGAGAGCGAAGGAACGAGCGTGATGCGAACTTCCTGGCCGGGAACCAAAGCATTCTCAGAGAAAATGCTGTGTCCGGCTTCGATCATGCTGTGAACGTCCCATTCGGGGGCGCCGGCCTTGGCGAGAATTTTGGCTAGAGTGTCCTTCGGGCCGACCGTGACGACGATGACTTTGCCGCCTTCGAAATCGTCGGTGGGTTCATCCGGCGCGTCCGCGGATTTGTAGATGTTGGTCGTATTCAGGTTGTCGGTCGTCGATGCTTTCGGCTGCCATGCGGCGTCGCCGTCTGAGGGTGGCCCCGCAGCCGCGACGCCGTCGAGCGGCGCGCCGGAACCGTCACCGGTGTAGCCAGCGGAGTCGCTTGTCGCGCTGCGCTCAATGATGTCCTGAACTTCCTGCGTATCGAGTTCCTGGCCGTCTTCCTGCGGAAGGATTCCGCCGAGCAGCTCGACGACTTTCGAAGAGACGTCAGACTTCGACAGTCCGCTGCCGGCACTATCGTCTGCGTCGGGTTCAGACGGCTGACTGCTGCCGTAGAGCTTGAAGGGGTTGAACGGCGGGATGCTGTCTCGTTGATCAGCAGGCACCGGAGCCAGGCGCGCAACGATGCGGGCATAGGGTTTCTGGCGAACGTATTCGCGACTGTCGCGACGGCTCTTGGAGGACTCGTGGATGATGTAGCGGGTCGAAAGGGCGCCGGTCGTTAATTGAAGGCGGTCCGACTTGGGCATCATCCATTTGAGGCCGTCGGCGTTTTTGGGCGTCAACGCGACCTGGGGAACGAGCGCACCTTCGCCAATGCTTTTGAGTGTCGGAAGCAGGCCGTCGCTGAAATGATCGCTATCGGAGGAGCCGTAAACCACGATGAGAATGGCGATGGCGCCGATGGCTGCCGCAAGGCACGTACTTAGGATCCAGCGGAAGCGGCCGCCCGCCCTGGGCTCGGAATTTGTTTCGGCTTCATAGATCTGCTGAAAAAAGCTGCCGCCGCGACCGCCATAGGCGTTCGTAGGGAAGAGGGAGACCTCTTCCTCGGTCACTATGGTGGTGACCTCCTTGGTGGCCGGAGCCTTTTTTCTACTTTGAAGCACGTGCAGCAGCCCCCCACAGCCCTGCAAAGCGATCTCTAACGGCGTTCAAGACGGCAAAAGCTTGCCGCCATTCGGCGCCAGGCGCATCCCAAAAACGCGCGTCGCGCCCTCGCTGAACGTCAAAAAAGAACGGTGTAACCAAGCCCCGGGCCGATTTTTGCGGTCCCGAGGCACGGTAAACGACGATAATCGAGGTTCTAAAACAATCGGGGCGGGGTCAAGGCAGGTGCCGGAAAGGCCCCCGAGAGTTATCCACAGCCCCAATTTGGCGAGCGCTTTTGCTATTGTCTTGATTTCACTCGGTTTTATTTCTGACGCGGAATCGAGGCATAATTCACGAACTTTTTTTGAAATGGCCGTTGACACCCGGACCGGGATGTTGTTTAAACAGCCTCGTTGGCGGGCCACACGGCTTCGCCGCCCTCGCAGGGCATTCAACTCTCGAAACTCTGAGGTTCCCGACCGGGAATAGCCGGTAGGAACCTAATTGTCTCGGAAAAATCCGGCGGTCAGCCGCCGGACGGGTTAGTGTTCTCGAAATTCGACTTTTGCTCTTTGACAATTGAATTTGAAGGAAGGGAAACGCAGACGGCGGGGTCCTGGCGGACTTTCGGTCGAAAGACTGATCGTCATAACAGACTCTGGAGAACTCTGCGTTTCAATAGCCATCACCGTGATGAGTGCTTCGGGAAACTGAAGTAAGCATCATGATGTGAAGGTGCCCGTTACGTAGAAGATTCCTTGGATTAACTTCCAAGCCAAAAAACCAGAATCAAATCTTTCAACTTGAGAGTTTGATCCTGGCTCAGAACG
>JAFECH010000044.1 GCA_018242255.1 Pseudomonadota bacterium
CGCAAACCGGAACATCCGCTCATCTGGCCGCCTCTTCGAGCAGTCTCAATGCCGCCCTGAGGCTGGCTAAGCGTACTTCGTCGCGGCCGGCTTCACCAAACATGTGCCGTTCCACATTAGGAGCATCAAATACTGATGCGACAGCGATGTAAACCAGCCCCACCGGCTTGTGTGGGCTTCCTCCACCAGGACCGGCGATGCCTGTAATAGAAACGGCCAGATCGGCACCGGTCGTGCTGACGGCACACTCAGCCATTGCGTGCGCTACGGCCTGGCTGACCGCTCCGTGTTGCTCGATGAGTTCGGCATCGACGCCGATCATTTGTTCCTTGGCATCGTTCGAATACGTTACGAACCCGCCGAAGAAGACATCGGACGATCCCGGAACGGCAGTGATTGCGGCTGCTACAAGTCCACCGGTGCAGCTCTCGGCGGTCGCCAGCGTCCGGTTCCGATTGCGAAGCAAGTCGATCACACGCTTGGCGTGAGTGAGCACGTCTTCAGGGAACACAGAAAGCCTCGCTGCTTAGCCCGAAAGAAAAAGGGGAGCGCTTCCGGTGAAGCGCCCCCCTAAAGGCTAACTAGAGAGAGGAGAATGTGCAAACGGCCCAGCTGATCAGGCCGCCGCGAGTACCTCGGCATGCGAAAGCAGAACGTCGAGTACGGACCTGCTGTCGGTCCCCATGGCACCGACAGTACGCTTCTGGGCATCCTGCCAGATCGGGTAAGCATCCTTGAGAACGGCCTGACCTTTGGGCGTAAGGTGCAGACCACGTCCCCGCCGACCGGCAGGAGGATCCATGACGATGTGGCCAAGCGCGAGCAGGCGCTTCAAGTTTCGGGACAATGTCGACTTCTCGATGTCGAGTTCGTGGCCGATCTCGACGGCTGTGATGCCGTCACGAGACGCGAGCTGGGCAAGCAGCGTATATTGGCTTGCGGTGATGCCGAGTGGGCGCAAGGCATCATCGTAGACCCTCGTGACGATACGCGAGAGCTGACGAACACGGGTCGCTAAGCACATCTCAGCTTGAGCCTCGGCAATAGTGCTGATGGCAGCGTCGACGGGCTGGCGGTCGAGATTTTGGGGCATGATGTTCATATCGGCTCCCGTATGGGCACTCTCGTGTTGATCGTGGCAATACAACCACGTACTTGTTTGATGCCGCGATTCTGCGTTGAGGGTCAATGGCGAATGCCGTTGCAAAGTCGCATCTGATACTGTGGTGTTGTAGGCGTGCGTGCCTACAACTCAATGCGCCGAGGTTTGTGGATATCTGCCAGCCTCAGGAGCGCGACTGCGCGTGCTCTTCGCGAGCCGCTTCATAGACTTCGTGCGCGGCACCGGCATTGAGTGCCGCGATGCCGAGGCCCACGATCAGGTCGGGCCAGTGCGAGTGTGTCGCACTCGTCATCAGGCCCGCAGCGATGATTGCGACGTTGGCGGCAACGTCGTTGCGTGCCGACAGGAAGGCAGCGCGGGTCAGGCTGCCACCCGCGGCCCGGAACGGCGCCAGCATCCACGCACAAATGGAGTTGACGATCAGCGCGCCGAAGCCGGTCACCGTAATCGGTATCGCTTCCGGCACCAGCCCGCTTGAGAAGTTCTGCCACGCAGTCCAGAGCGTCGCGAGGCCCGGCACCAGGATGAGCACGGCAAGCACCATCCCAAGCTTCGCCCGTCCCGCCACGCTGAACCCGAGCCCAGCAAGGATCAGCAGATTGATCGCACCGTCTTCAAGAAAGTCGACGCTATCGGCGAACAGCGCGACCGAACCGATCGCCAGCGCCACCGCGAACTCAATGCCGAAATAGGAGACGTTCAGGACGGCTACGTTCCGAACCGTCAGTCGCAGCGCGGCGGTTGTCGCGATGTCCGGTGAAGACTGCTGCGGCTCGTCTTTCACGGCGCCTCCGCCGGCACGAATATCATTGCCGTCGCCATGGCGGCGATGCCTTCGCGCCGCCCGGTGAAGCCCATCTGTTCCGTCGTCGTTGCTTTAATGCCGACGCGATGCGCGGGAAGTCCGAGCACGCCGCCGATCAGCTCTTGCATAGCCGGGCGATGTGGACCGACACGCGGCGCTTCAGCAAGCACCGTAATATCGACATTGCCGACCCGGCCGCCAAGTTCGCGCACGCGCCGCATGGCGTCTTCAAGAAAGAGTTTCGACGCAGCACCTTTCCATTTCGGATCGGATGGCGGGAAGTGCTGACCGATATCTCCGTCGCCGATGGCACCGAGCAAAGCATCGGTCAAAGCGTGCAAGACGACATCGGCGTCAGAATGACCTTCGAGCTTGTGGGTGTGTGGGATCTTGATGCCGCCGAGCCAGACGTGATCGCCCTCGCAAAAGCGATGCACGTCAAAGCCGCTGCCGATCCGCGGTTCCAATGCGCTCGTCAATTGCCGGTCCGCCACGTCGAGATCCTCTGATGTCGTGATTTTGATGTTGCCGCTCGAGTCTTCGACGATAGCTACGTCGAGCTCGGCCCATTCCGCAATTGCCGCGTCGTCGGTGAACGTGTCGATGCCTTGCTCGGCCGCTTTGCGGTGAGCGTTGAGGATCGGCGCGAAGTGAAAGCCTTGCGGCGTCTGTGCGCGCCATAGACCGTCGCGTGCAATCGTGTCGGTTACAATGCCGTTGGCCGCGCGCTTCAGCGTATCGGTGACGGCGAGGGCAGCCAGGGCTCCGGGCCGGTCGCCAAGAGCCGCAATGACCTTCGAGATCGTCTTAGCCGAAACGAACGGCCGAGCCGCGTCATGGATCAGGACGAGATCAGGTTTTGACGAAGAGGCGAGCGCTTCGAGGCCCCGCAGAACGGAGTCCTGCCGCGTCGCCCCGCCGATTGCGGGCTGGGAAAGCTTGGACCACCCGCCAGATGAGGTTGCGAGCCGGTACAACTCATCATCATCCGAATGAATGACGACCTTGACCTCGTCGATCTCGCCGTGGTGCGCGAAGACAGCGATCGCGCGCTCAAGCACCGATTTACCGCCAATTTGAACATATTGTTTCGGGCCTGCCCCTTGGCTGGCGGCGCGCGTTCCCCGTCCAGCCGCGACGATTAAAGCGGCGATGCGCAACACAAACCTCTCCCAGGAACTGCATGCTGCCCGAAAGCCGGGCTGCAACTCCCTGCACTTTGGCGAGCAGTTTCGCAACACTCGGCTTGTCGGCGCGACATCGACGGCGAACATCGAATGCCCAATTTCATAGCCGAAACCGCCGAGACCGCGTCAAATGGGCAAATTGTAAATGTATTGTTCGCCCTTGCGAAATCATTCCTCCTTGCCTAGTCTGCCCAAACTCGCGGCAGAAGCGCGTTCTGCTTAATGAATAGGCATTTGATAGGCCCTCTCTCTAGGACCGCATGCTGGAAAACATCGTAAACGGCGCCCCGCCTGCTGTGCTGGCGCCCATGTCCGGAGTAACTGATCTGCCGTTTCGCCGCCTTGCCCACCGTCTCGGAGCGACGCTCGTCGTATCAGAGATGGTCGCAAGCGAGGAACTGGCGAAGGCGCGCCGTGACGTCCTGCGCCGCGTCGAAGGCCGTGATTTAACACCGTTCGTCATTCAGCTCGCTGGCCGCGAGGAGCGCTGGATGGCTGAAGGCGCCAAGATCGCCGAGGCCAAGGGTGCCAATGTCATCGACATCAACATGGGCTGCCCGGCGCGCGAAGTGACAGGCAAGCTGTCCGGCTCGGCGCTCATGCGCAATCTCGATCATGCTCAGTCGCTCATTCGCTCCGTCGTCAATGCCGTCAAAGTGCCGGTGACGCTGAAGATGCGCCTCGGCTGGGATGACAAGACCCGCAATGCGGCCGAGCTTGCCCGCAGGGCCGAAGCCGAAGGCGTGAAGCTCATTACCGTTCACGGCCGCACGCGCTGCCAGTTCTTCACTGGCGCCGCCGATTGGAGCGCCGTGCGCGCCGTCGTCGACGCCACCTCGCTTCCTGTCCTGGTCAACGGCGACATCCTCTCACCCGACCATGCTCGTGCCGCGCTGGAAGCCTCCGGTGCGAAGGGCGTCATGGTCGGACGTGGCGCATATGGCGCACCGTGGATGCCGGGCCGGATCGCAAAGTTTCTCTCATCGGACCGCGACCCTGGCGATCCGGCGCTCAACCACCAGCGCGACATTGCAATCGAGCATTTCGAAATGATGCTCGGTCATTACGGGAGGGACCTGGGCCTGCGCAACGCGCGCAAGCATATCGGGTGGTATCTCGCGTCGAGTGGGGCCAGCGACGCAGTCGTCAAATCCTGGCGGGGAAAGCTTTGTGTGATGCTCGAACCGCAGCGCGTGGTTGATGGCCTTAAAGCCTTTTACTCTGGTACGGAGTCTCTCGCGGCATGAGCAGCAAGTCGGCGTCGATACGCCAATCCGAACGCGCGGCGGTGGCGCCGCTACCAGGCCCCATCGTCGATTGCGAAGATCTCTTGAGTGCGCTTCCGCACCCGATCCTCGTCATCAACAACGACCAATCGATCGTATTCGCGAACTCTGCGGCGGAATCCTTCTTCTCGATGAGCGCGACGACGCTCACGCGCAGCCGGATTTCCGAAATCGTCGCGTTCGGTTGCCCTTTGCTGGGTCTTATCGAGCAGGTGCAGGCAACCGGTGCGACCGTGAACGAATACGGCATCGAAGTCGCGACACCGCGCTTCTCAGGCGCCAAGCTCGTCGACGTTTACGGCGGCCCGCTCCCCGAGGAGCCGCGCAATATGTTCCTCATGCTGCAGCAGCGCTCGATGGCGCAAATGATCGAGCGACAGTTGACGCATCGCGCCGCCGCCCGCTCCGTCTCGGGTATGGCCGGCGTCCTGGCGCACGAGATCAAGAACCCGCTGTCGGGCATTCGTGGCGCGGCCCAACTGCTGGAGCCCGGCCTGTCCGATGATGATCGTGCTCTGACGCAGCTCATCTGCTCGGAGACCGACCGAATTCGCCATCTCGTCGATCGCATGGAAGTGTTCGGCGATGAGCGTCCGATCAGCAAGGACGCGGTCAACATTCATGACGTGCTGAACCATGTGCGCCGCATCGCCGAACACGGTTTCGGCCGCAGCGTTCGCTATGTCGAAGATTACGATCCCTCGCTTCCCTACGTTCTCGGCAACCGCGATAAGCTCGTCCAGGTCTTCCTCAACCTTCTGAAGAACGCCGCCGAGGCGATCGGTGAAAAGACTGACGGCGGCCGCATCATCCTGACGACGGCGTTTCGTCCTGGTGTCCGGCTGTCGCTTCCCGGATCCGATACGCGCGTCAGCCTGCCGTTGATGATCCAGATCGAAGACAATGGCTGCGGTATTCCGGAACACCTGAAGCCGCATCTCTTCGATCCGTTCGTCACGACGAAAGTGTCCGGCAGCGGCCTCGGCCTCGCGCTCGTCGCAAAAATCATCGCCGACCACGGCGGCATCATTGAATGTGAAAGCGAACCAAAACGCACGGTTTTCCGGGTGCTGCTTCCAATGCAGCGTACACGTCCAGCGGCCGTGCAGACCACGAGAGAGACTTGATGGCCAGAGGCACAATACTAATCGCCGACGACGATACCGCCATTCGCACGGTATTGAACCAGGCGCTGGCGCGCGCCGGCTTTGCGCCACGCGCGACCGGCAATGCGGCGACGCTCTGGCGCTGGGTGAGTCAGGGCGAGGGCGATGTTGTCATCACTGACGTCGTGATGCCCGATGAAAACGCGTTCGACCTGATCCCGCGCATGAAAAAGTTGCGCCCCGATTTGCCGATCATCGTCATGAGTGCGCAAAACACGCTAATGACGGCGCTGACGGCAGCAGAGAAGGGGGCTTTCGAGTACCTTCCGAAGCCGTTCGATCTGAACGAAGTCGTGGCTGTGGTCTCGCGCGCGTTGTCGGAACCTGGCCGCAAGCGCCAGACGACGACGACTGAACGCGAATCCGATGAGCTGCCGCTGATCGGCCGTTCGCTGCCGATGCAAGACATCTACCGCGTTCTCGCCCGCCTGACGCAGAGCGATCTGACAGTCATGATCAACGGTGAGAGCGGCACGGGCAAGGAACTCGTCGCCCGCGTTCTGCACGACTACGGCAAGCGCCGGCATGGGCCGTTCGTCGCGATCAACATGGCCGCCATTCCGCGCGAGTTGATCGAGAGCGAACTGTTCGGTCACGAGAAGGGCGCGTTCACGGGCGCTCAGACCCGAACGCCGGGCCGCTTCGAACAGGCTGAGGGCGGAACGCTCTTTCTCGATGAAATTGGCGACATGCCGCTCGAAGCTCAGACGCGTCTTCTGCGCGTTCTGCAGCAGGGGGAATACACGACGGTCGGCGGCCGCACGCCGATCAAAACGAATGTTCGCATTATCGCCGCGACCCACCGCGATCTCAAAACGCAGATCCAACAGGGCCTCTTCCGCGAAGACCTGTTCTATCGTCTGAACGTGGTGCCGATCCGCCTGCCACCCTTGCGCGAGCGCCTGGAAGACGTCGGCGATCTCGTTCGTCACTTTCTCCGCCAAGCCGCGCGCGAAGGGCTCGGCCAGAAATCGATCGAGAGCGGTGCCATCGAGCGCCTTAAGGCGCATCCCTGGCCGGGCAATGTGCGTGAGCTTGAAAATGTCGTCCGCCGTCTCGTCGCGCTCTATACGCAGGACACGCTGACGGCACAGATCGTCGAACAGGAGCTTGCGGGTTCGTCTGTCGCGCCTCCGATCGGCGGTCAGGCCGAGAGCGGCGACCTTGGTGAGGCCGTCGAGCGCTACCTGTCGCGCTACTTCTCCTCGTTCGGCAACGACCTGCCGCCGCCGGGCCTGTATGACCGTGTCATCCGTGACGTCGAGAAGCCGCTACTCAGTGCCGCGCTTGCCGCGACGCGCGGCAATCAGATCCGGGCAGCCGAGCTTCTTGGCCTCAATCGGAACACGCTCCGCGCTCGCATTCGCGACCTCAACATCAGGGTATTCCGCACGGTCGAGGGCTGACGTCCCCGACCGGAAACGGCGCTGAAGTTATCCACAGGCAGCCATCAGCGAAAATTTGGCGCTTGAACTGCGCCACACCCGTCGCGAAAATGTCACAGTTAGGTTGTTGTTTCTCCCGGCGTGATGCGGGATCGCCGCTTCATGCGCGTCGTAAGGCGCCGCACGACGTTAAGGACACGTCGCATACGTATTCTACGGGACGAAAAATAGAAAACGAATTCATAGTGATAGTAGATTTGGTCGTATCCTGATGAGCGCCGGCAACAGCAATGGCAAAGCTGACACGATCGCTCGCGGCGAACGCGGGAGTGCGCGCGATCACTTTGCTATGGGCGACCATGAGGCTATCGCAGCGCTGATGGACGAGGGGACAACGCCGCTCAATCCCTCCGACCGTGCATTCTGGTTTGGATTGGGCGTCGTCCTGCTGTCGCTGACGTCGGCGCTCGTCAGCTACCTGATCCTGACAGGCCTGACCGCCATTGCTCCCCGCAACGAATACGTGTGGGGCGCGCTGGCCATCAATGCCGTTCTGATCCTGACGATGTTCGGCACGATCGCGTGGCAGGCCCTCGGACTTCGACGCGCCTGGAAGCAGAGGATCCCTGGCGCTCGCCTGCACACGCGCATCGTCGCGCTCTTCAGTTTGATCGCAGCGCTTCCCGCCGTTCTGCTCGCCGTCGCTGCGACGACGACATTCTCGCGCTCACTCGACGGCTGGTTCTCCGGCCGCACCAGCGCGATCGTCGAAAACTCGTACGACGTTGCCCGTGCCTACGTCGACGAACACAGCCAGATCATCCGGACCGACATCGTCAATATGGTCCGCGACATCAACGGCGAGGCCGCGACTCTCAAAGACGATCCCGACGCGTTTCAGAAATTCCTCATCGGCCAGGCCGGTTTGCGCGATCTGACGTCGGCCTACATCATCGATTCCGAAGGTGTGCCGATTGTCCTCGCGCTCGATGATCCGAAGCTGCCTTACGTCGTACCGCCGCCCTCGGCCATCCAGCAGGCGGAAGCCGGCCAGGTGGCCCTGTCGCGGCCGTCGAGCGACTATCGCATCTCTGCCATCGCCAAGATCGACTCGATGCCGGGCCGCTATCTCTACGTCGCCCGCGGCGTCAGCCCGAAGGTGATCCAGCATCTCAAGAGCACCGAGCAGAATGTCTACGAATATTCCCGCCTGCGGCAAGCTAAGAGCGGTCTGAAAGTTGCGCACGGGCTGATCTATTTCATGATCTCGCTGACGTCGCTGCTGGCCGCGATCTGGGTCGGCATGTGGTTCGCGGGCCGCTTCGTCGCGCCGATCCGCAGACTGATCGCCGGCGCTCAAGAGGTCTCGCGCGGCAATCTCGAAATCGAGTTGCCTGAGAAGCGCGGGGAGGGCGACCTGCGCCGTCTCTCGCACACATTCAACCTCATGACGCGCGAGCTGAAGACCCAGCAGGACGCGCTCGTTACGACCAACGCTCAGCTTACCGAGCGAGGAAACTTCATCCAGGCGGTGTTGTCCGGGGTCTCGGCCGGTGTCATCGGTCTCGACAGCAACGATCGCATCACGCTCCTAAGCCGCGCCGCCGAGCGTTTGCTCGGAACCCAAAGCGCCGACGCCGTTGGCAAGCTTCTGACGGACGTCGTACCTGAATTCGCGCCCGTGCTCGGCCCTGTCGACGACACGGGCTTCAAGAGCCGTGGCCAGCATGAAATAAAGAAGCAGATCGGCGATGAGGAACGCACCTTCGCCGTTCGCATCACGCACGAGCGGGAAGAAGATGAGGGTGACGTCGGCTCAGTCGTGACGTTCGACGATATCTCCGAGCTTGTGCAGGCCCAGCGGACGAGTGCCTGGGCCGATGTCGCGCGTCGCATCGCGCACGAGATCAAGAACCCGCTCACGCCGATACAACTCGCCGCCGAGCGTCTGCGCCGCAAGTTCGGAACGCAGATCGCCGACAACCGCGATCTGTTCGAAACGCTGACGCAGACGATCGAGCGCCAGACCGGTCAAATTAAAAGCATGGTCGACGAGTTCGCGTCCTTCGCGCGCATGCCGCAACCGGTCATGGCCGACCAGGATTTGCGCCTCGCCGTGCAGGAACCTGCAGTGCTTTTCCGCGAAGGTAACAAGGACATCGACTTCAAGCTCGAACTTCCCGACAGCCCCGTCACGGCCCGGTTCGATCTGCGGCTGATCTCACAGGCCGTCACCAATTTGATCAAGAACGGCGCGGAAGCGATTGAGTCCTACGGCGAGGCTCAGGGGCGCCCGGCAGGCTACAAAGGCAACATCGAGGTCAGGCTCGTTCCTGCCGCGGATCGTGTGGCGATCGAGGTCATCGACAACGGCATAGGCCTGCCGAAGCAAAACCGTGCCAAGCTTCTCGAACCCTACGTCACGACGCGTGCGAAGGGGACTGGCCTCGGTCTCGCAATCGTGCAAAAGGTCGTCGAACAGCACGGCGGCACGCTTGCGCTCGAGGATGCACCCTTGACCGAGACGCGAACCCGCGGCGCCTTGGTCCGTCTAACATTACCTCTGAAAACCAAACCTTCTGAAGACACTTCAGCCGAGCCCATGCGTACTCCAGCACATGCGGTCGGCGGAGCATGATATGAAACGCTTTAACCCCCCAGGAGCGCAGCAATGTCAGCTGATATTTTGATCGTCGATGACGAGGCCGATATTCGGGATCTGGTCGCGGGCATCCTGCAGGACGAGGGCCATCGCACGCGTCTTGCGCGCGATAGCGACGAGGCACTGCGCGCCATCGAAGACCGCAAGCCGCATCTCGTCATTCTCGACATCTGGCTGCAGGGGAGCCGCCTCGACGGCCTCGAAGTCCTGACGGTGATGAAGCGCACCTATCCGGATCTGCCCGTCGTCATCATCTCCGGTCACGGTAACATCGAGACGGCCGTGACGGCGATCAAGCGCGGCGCTTACGACTACATCGAGAAGCCGTTCAAGTCCGACCGCCTGGTGCTTGTCGCCTTGCGCGCGCTCGAAGCCTCGCAATTGAAGCGCGAAGTGAAAGAGCTGAAGGAACGCTCGGTCGTTTCGGCTGAGATGATCGGCAAGTCACCGGCAATCAATCAGCTTAAGAACAATATCGACAAGGCCGGTCCGACCAACAGCCGCATCATGCTGCGCGGTGCTTCCGGTACGGGCAAGGAACTTGCGGCTCGCGTTCTGCATCAGAAGTCGTTGCGCGCAGACGGACCGTTCGTCGTACTGAATGCAGCTGCGATGGTGCCCGATCGCGTCGAGGAAGAACTTTTCGGAACCGAGGACCGCACCGGCGGCCCGCGTAAGGTCGGTGCACTTGAAGAAGCTCACACCGGAACGCTCTACATCGACGAAGTCGCCGACATGCCGATGGAAACCCAGGGCAAGATCCTGCGCGTTCTCGTCGAGCAGAAGTTCCTGCGTCTCGGCGGTTCGCAGAAGGTGTCGGTCGATGTCCGCATTATCTCGTCGACCTCGCGCGATCTGGAGCAGGACATTCGCGAAGGCCGCTTCCGCGAAGATCTCTATCATCGCCTCAACGTCGTGACGCTGCGTGTGCCGAGCCTCGCTGAGCGCCGGGAAGATATTCCCGAATTGATCCAGTACTTCATCGGGCAAGTCGCGCAGACGTCCGGCCTCGCGCCGCGCCGTATCGGCGAAGACGCGATCGCGGTGCTGCAGGCGCACGACTGGCCGGGCAACGTCCGCGAGTTGCGCAATAACGTCGAGCGTCTGCTGATCCTCGCAGGTGGCGATGCGAGTGCTGCGATCACAGCAGACATGCTGCCGGAAGAGATTGGTTCAAACGTACCATTGCCCGTCAACGGTGGCGCGGAACATCTGATGTCGCTGCCGTTGCGCGAAGCTCGCGAAATCTTCGAGCGCGAATACCTGTTGGCGCAGATCAACCGCTTTGGCGGGAATATTTCCCGAACGGCGGAGTTCGTCGGCATGGAGCGTTCAGCTCTTCACCGCAAGCTTCGGGCGCTGGGCGTCTCGTCCGAGCAGCGGAGCGGCGACCTGCGTTCCGCCTCCTAGGAGCCGCAGCTTGACCCGCATCGTCTACGTCAATGGCGCCTACAAGCGCTATCCGGAAGCCGCCGTCCATGCCGAGGACCGCGGCTTTCAATTTGCCGATTCCATCTATGAGGTCATCGAAGTGCTCGATGGCCATCTCGTTGATGCAACCCGTCATTTCGCCCGGTTGGGCCGTTCGCTGCGGGAACTTGGCATCGCGGCCCCGATGTCTGACGCAGCGCTGATGCAGGTGATTGCGCAGGTCATCCGCCGCAACCGCGTGCGTGATGGCATCGTCTATATGCAGGTCACGCGCGGCGCCGGCCCAAGGGATTTTGCCCTTCCGCCCGCTGGAACTGCTCCCACGCTCGTCGTTTTAGCGCGCGCTCAACGCAAGGGCTGGTCGGCGGAACTCGCCAAGACAGGGATCGCTGTTAAAACTATTCTAGATAACCGCTGGAGCCGTTGCGATATCAAGACCGTGATGCTGCTTCCTGCCGTACTCGCCAAGGACGAAGCGCGCCGGAACGGGGCCAAAGAGGCCTGGTTTGTCGATGCCCAAGGAAATGTGACAGAAGGAGCGTCGAGCAACGCCTGGATCGTAACATCCGACGGAACGCTGATCACCCACCCGCTCGACCCCCATATTCTGCCTGGCGTCACCCGTGCCACGGTCATGGACGTCGCCAAATCCGAAGGCCTCAAATTCGAAGAGCGCGCCTTCGGCAGGGAGGACGCCCTGCGCGCCCGGGAAGCATTTGTGACGTCGGCGACGAATATCGTCATGCCGGTGGTCAATATTGACGGCAGTCCCATAGGCGACGGCCGTCCCGGTCCGCTGGCGCGCCAGCTACGCTTGAGATTTCATCATGTTGCTGAAATTTCAGCGGGGTAGTGCGAACGTTGCCGCATTGTGCGAAGCATCAATGGATGTAGAGTGCCGACGCTTCGATCGTCATCGCACCCCCGGTGAAAATCGAAACCGTCGCGGCGCTTCGTTGCTTTCCAAAACGTGACAGCGCCCGACGTTTCAGACAAGACGCCTAGCAAGACGTCGAGATAAAAACGGACAACAACAATGGCGGCCGAAAAACCTCAAAACCTGCAGGACACATTTTTAAATTATGTCCGCAAAAATAAAACGCCTCTGACGATCTTCCTCATCAATGGCGTGAAACTCCAAGGCATCGTGAGCTGGTTCGACAATTTCTGCGTCCTGCTCCGCCGCGACGGCCATTCCCAGCTTGTCTACAAGCATGCCATCTCGACGATCATGCCGGGCGGCCCAGTCAATCTTAACGATCAGGATGAGAGCGGAGCCGGTTGATCGCACGCCCTGAAGACGGCGACGACGAACGGCGCGGGGGCGAGGGAAAGCGCAAACGTCGAAAAGCCTCAGAAGAAACGCGGGCACCGAGAACGCGAACGCTAGTCGTCGTGCCCGCGCTGAAGCGGCCGACGAAAGCGCGTGCGCATGCGAACGGCGACGCGCAAATCCACAGCCCTGAAAACCGATTGGCGGAAGCCGTCGGCCTTGCGAAGGCGATTGACCTCGACGTCATCGACGCGGCCATCGTGCCGATCGCCGAGCCGCGCCCGTCGACGCTTCTCGGCTCTGGCAAAGTCGAAGAAATCAAAGACCGCGTTGCCGAGCTTGAAATCGGCCTCGTCGTCGTCGACTACAACATCACGCCAGTGCAGCAGCGAAATCTCGAGAAGGCGTGGAACGCCAAAGTTCTAGATCGCACTGGTCTCATTCTCGAAATTTTCGGCGAACGCGCACGAACGCGCGAAGGTGTCCTGCAAGTCGAGCTTGCGCATCTGACGTATCAGAAGGGACGCCTCGTTCGGGCCTGGACGCACTTGGAACGTCAGCGCGGCGGCGGCGGCTTTCTCGGCGGCCCGGGCGAAGCCCAGATCGAACTCGATCGCCGCATGCTTCAGGATCGCATCGATGCGATTAAGCGCGATCTGGCCGATGTCGTGAAGACCCGCGATCTCCACCGCAAGGGCCGGCGCAAGGTGCCGTATCCGATCGTCGCCATCGTCGGCTATACCAATGCCGGCAAGTCGACGCTCTTCAACAAGATCACCGGCGCGGGCGTCGTCGCGATGGATCAGGTTTTCGCGACCCTCGATCCGACTATGCGCGAGGTGAAGCTGCCGAGCGCCCGGCGCATCAT
>JAFECH010000045.1 GCA_018242255.1 Pseudomonadota bacterium
ATGCAAAGGCGCCGCTGCTCGCTCCTGGAAGCCCCGCTTTTCTTCGTCTCGTCGATCGCGTTACGACTTCTGGTCTTCATGAAGTCATCGACAACAACGACGACCTCCGTACTGGCACGAATGAACTCACAAAAGCGTGGGTGCGGAAATTCGGTGCCGCTCCGATCAACACAACTATTTCGTCGGTCGCACGCGGATTCCGCGGTCATGTGACAGCGCGCATTCGCGCCACGACCGCGCACGATAGCTATGAACGTTTGATCGATATCCCGTGCGATCCGTCCGATCATCATATCGAAATGCGTGCTGATGGACTGGCGGCAGTGCCTGAGGTCCTACAAGATCCGAATGTGGCCGGGCTCAATTCTGCATCGATCATCGCGGCTGCCGAGCGAGACGCGAACATTGCCGAGTTCATCCGGTTCTATTTGGAACGTCGGGCCCAAGAAATGGCGTCCGCTGGGAAGGATCTGCGGAAGCAGAAAAAACTTGAAGATGAATTCACACCTCGCGTTGAGACAACGCTTGTGGCTCTCAAGGGCGCGGTAGAACGCGTTCTTCGGATTAAAGCAACTTACGAGGTCGATGGCCGCGAGTACGCCAGCAACTTAGTAATCAACCCCCGACTAAATGAGATCATGTCGGCTCCCGACAGTGCACTATGCTCTGTGACGGGCGCGGAACTTCCCATCGATTGCCTCGACACATGCGCCATATCTCTTAAACGAGGGTTGAAGCACCGATTGGTCAAGTCGGAAATCAGCGGGCGGCAGGCACTTCCGACTTTCGGCAGACGATGCAGCGTTAGCGGCAAGCAGATTTTCGAGGATGAAGCCGGAATTTCAGACGTAACGAAGGCCATCGTCACGAGAGATTTGCTCAAAACGTGCGCCGTCTGTGGAAAAAAAGGTGAACCCGAACATTTCAGCAGATGTTCTTTCACGCACGTTGATGTGTTGAAAGAGCGGATCGCGATTAGCGAGATTTCCAACAAGCCTTATCGTGCCGACCATGAGCAACGAAGCGTCGTGACAGGTAAGCGAGGTCATCGTTCCGAATTCATAACCTGTCACGAAACCCGCGAGCCTTTGCTTGCGCTTGAAGCCGAGTGTTGCGAGCAAACCAATAAGCGTGTGAGACCCGGAATTCTCGATGTGTGCGCGGTCACTGGCAAGCGAGTCTTGCCGTCGGAGTTGGATGTGTCCAACTTAAGCGGAAAAAGAGCTTTGCGCGAAAATTTTGTTCGGAGCAGCGTATCGAATGTCTCGTTTATAGAAGACGAGGGGGTTCGTTCGGCATACGGAAAGTATTGCGCGCCTATCGAGGCTAAACAATGCGCATGGAGCGGATTACCCGTACACCCAGAGGACATCAGAGTTTGTTCTCTGCTGGGCTTGCCAATTCATTTCCAGTATTTGTCGGACAGCACAGGAAGATTTCAGATCGCAGAGGAATTGCTCAGCGGAATGCGTCGCACCGCGGATGGCAGCGATGGTTGGGATGATATCCAACCGTACGTCGCAAGAGCCGTTGTGTCGCGCAGGTGTCGCATTATCGGTGCAGAGACTTCGCCAGATGGCAAGAACATCGCTGTTTGTGCGGAGGTCAAATCTTTCCTTGGCTTAAAAACGCAATATGCAGGGATGGTCTTTTCGAAACTCCGACAGGCCGTTATTGGCCGCGTCGCGATCGCAAAGCGAGATGCTAAGTCACCTTCGGGACTGAAAATCGCGGCTTAGCAATAACTTCTCCGCGTCCTGCCGTATCTCTTGCGAGGTGCAAGACATGCCATCGATCGCCAAAAGGTTGGAGAGCCTCGCGATGCGGCCGGCGATTGGCGATCCCAGTTTTCAGCATTGGCTTACGCATCAAAAGCAGCTCGAATTCATCAAAGCGAACTCGGAGAGTGACGACGAACTCGTCCTCTATGCCGGTTTTCAGAATACGTTCGTGTACTCCGTGCTCGTTCCTGTCCAATGCCTCGAGCCGCCCGATGCCGAGGACCTCCTAAAATGGAACGGCAACGCCTTCGGATCGTGGGGCGTCCTCCATGGATATGGACCGGAAAGGACCCTTGAGATCACGCCTCCGCTCTCGGGCTTTGGTTCGCGTACGATCGAGACCGGCGAGCCCATTCTCTTTCTTCGGGACTATGACGGGCTTCGCACAAACCCAAGCACCTACGTAGAGCTATCACAGAAATTTACGCACGTTTCGGGCCTTCATTTTCTGCGGGAAAGGTCAGCTTGGTGTCGGCTGGACCCGAATGGCGACATTGTAGAGAAGGCGCGGATCATCCAGATTGGCGACGGCGAAAATGGCGGCTTTGATCGCGCCGTCATCGTGGAGCGCCGCCTACTCGACGAATATGCCGCGATGACCGATAGCCTTGTCGTTCAAATGTTTGATTTTACCACCGTCGCCCTTGAAAGCTTTTCAGGCTGGGCGGACAGCCGCACTAAATCGTTCCATGATGATGGCGCGTTGATTTATCGGCGCGGCAGCCAGCCGAACGCTGGCTTTGCGCGTGGCGTACAAATCGTGCGGCCACGACTTTCGAAGGCCGGCCTCTCGAATCCACCGGATGCCAGCGAACCGAAAAAATACATCAGCTTCATTGCGTGGGATTGGAAGAACAAGCTCGTGAAGGATGTGAGCTGCGCGCCCGACGCGCTCGCGAACTATTTCACGACGTCCGAAAAGCCTTTCGAAACGTCGCCGGCATTCTTCCGACCCGAGGTTTTGCTCAAGTACAAAGCGGACACGGAAAAATACACGCTTGCGACGCGGTCGATTAGCTGCCGGGGCGCTTGGCATCTCCAGAGCTACGATATCAACGCGGCGGGGCAAGTCCATACATACCTCGTCTACTTAGGCCGGCTGCCTTACGAAGAGCAACACTATTGGCGATCGTTCAATGAAGCCCCCAAAGGCGGGCTTTCTCAGCGGGCCGTGAAAACCGATTTTGAAGGCTCCTGGGAAGTCGAGAGCGACGTTCTGGAAGAGCTAAAGACACTGCTGCATGACCTCCAACGTCGGGCGGTGCCATGGTGGCATCTCCGCGCGGAGGAACTCCTACGCAAGCTCGCTTATCCGGTCACGACGTCCAAGGATGAATGGGCCGAAGCAATCAGCGTCCTCGATCAAGTTGTCGTTGAGGGTCTTGAGGAGAAATGGCTGCGCCGAAAGCTGTCGGCGCTTTCGCCTTCCGTCGATGATCGCCTTCGCGCGCTGAAACTTCTCGAAAACTGCCTCACCGCGTTGGGATTCGAGCCTGATCACGCACGTGCCCTACTCGGCCCTTTCCACGACGTTCATAATTTACGGAGTACCCAGAAGAGCCACGCACCGGGCAAAACAGCCCCGGAAGAGCGGGAAGGCCTGCTAGAGAAACACAAGACGTTTCGAGCGCATTTTGAATACCTCTGTCAAAGCTGCCTTGAATCTTTGACGATTATCGACCGGGCTTTGGCGGAGCCGGAATCGCGTCGTTTGCGTACCCAAGATTAGCTGGTGGGGCCAGTCCATTTTGGCTTCCGTTCGCGTATGCCGAACACATTTTGATAAAGAACAAGCTGGCCCTTATGTGTGGCGACGTGCGCTACCTCTAACGTCGGCGACAAAGCAGCGTGTTTTTTAACAAGCTCGATAACGGCGTCGCTGTTGGCGAAGATCGCCTCATAGCCGAACCGGACGATCGTTTCGTTGATGGCCGCGACACGTTCGGCATCAATAAGGCGGAAGTATTCGAGGCCTCGCTGCGCGAAGCGCGATTTATCGACTGAGTTGCCATAGAGCATGAGACGCGGGCTGATTGGCATCAGCAACACAGCATCGCCGTTCTCGGGGAGCGTATACGGCCGCAGGGCGTCCCCCTGCAGCGCAGGGTCATAATAAGCGACGGGGTTATCGCTCGTCAGGAAGTCAACATTCGTCTCGTTATGAAGAACGACGAATCCCAGTCGGTCGAGAACGAGTCCCATCGCCTGGATCATCGGTACCATAGCAATGATGGACAGATGCGGATCGATCGCCACCTGAATGCGATCCAGATATTCTTCGAGGCCCTTTGGCGCGGGCGGTAGCTTGCCCTGTCGGTCGAGCATACGTGTTGTGGCCATGACCCGGCCGGCCAGCATGCGCTCGAAGGCATCGCGAGCGCTTGGCACACGAGCGCGTTGCAGCGCCACGAAGGCGAAGAGATCTTCAAGATCAGCGTTGACGCATTCACGCGCACTTATGCGGGCGACAAGCGGTGGCCATTTGGTTTCCAAACTTGAAAAGCGGTTCTCCACGCGGTCGGTGTCGCGGCCGCCTCCGGGCAGTGGTTGCGCATAATAATAATTTTGCAAGGCGACTTCATCCGGGCTGCTACGAAACGGCGCTTCGGGCGCATCCTTGCGATAGACCCAGAGCTTGCCGTCCGTCGCGCAAAAAGCCTTGAGATAGGCGATCGGAACGTAATGGTGCTTCTTCTTTGGCGGCATGGAAGCTTCTTGTCGGCCGAAGATCAATTCACGAGGGAACTTGAAAGAGTCGATAAAGACCCTGCCGAAGCTCGTCGCTGCAGAGGCCGATCGGGTCGCGCAACCCTATGAGATAGTCAACCTGAGCCTGAGAGTGATCGTCGAGTGAGCGGATACGTTGCAACTCATCGGCCGTGAAGTAGCGCGCCAAATGCGGATATGGGTTCACGGCCTGACTTTTAGTTGCCTGAAGCACGAGACCCAATGTCAATTCATGCGAGGCTGCCTCCCGCGCCATTTGCAGGCGAAGATAATCCTTGAAATGCGGATCGTGCTCAAGACCAGTTTCGGTGAGATAGCGCCGATGAAGATCAGCAGCACAATCGAAATAGCTCGAGATGATTTGCATGACGTCGAGAGTCTCAGTCGTTTCGATGAACTGACGCGATTCCGAATTCCATTTGGCTTTTGAAAGTTGCTCCCTATCGAATTGCAGACTTGTCGTGACCGTTCGTTGAGCGTCAAGTTTGACGGAGTAGTGCGGTCGCGCCGCGATCAAGATGCGGTGGCTGAAGCTGTTGCGTAGCTCCTGAATAAAATTCGAGAGAAGTGGATTGCGAAAAATTTCGCGACGGAGTTGATTAAAACGGGCTGAGATATTGGGAGCCGTGGACTCGAAACGACGATACGCTTCAACCAACGATAAAGCCGCGAAAGAGAAGGCAAAGACTTCCTTCGTGGCGTCGGCAACCACGCTTTCGATGTCGGGTCTGTTTCGGTCATGAACGGCGTGGGAATGGTAGACGCCATAGACGGAGTTGAGCGCGCCGCGCGAAAGGTTCAGTACGGAAAATGCCCGACCGACGTTGTCTACAGCGTCGTGCCATGATCGGGCAGGATGGGCCTTGAAGATTGCGTCAATGCCATCCGCCGAAGCGAAATTTATTTTTCTCAGGAGCTTGATCGGAGAGATTTGCTTGGTGCTGCGCCATGCGCTTTGGAAATCTTGCAGGAGTGCCTGATCCTCGGCACTCCGCTGCTGCCTCATAATTTCGTCGAGCGCTTGCCAATCTTGTAAGTCCATCGGGGCGCCCTCCTCGAGTGGCGCGAGCTGCTACCGCCGGCGTTTAAGCCGATTCGCAGCCGATAGTGCGCTGTCGCGTACAGGTCTGCCCACCGAGGAGAAACTTTTTGGTTGTAGTGCCTCCGCAAACCGCGACTTAGGTGTTCGCTCCACGTCACTTCCCTCTTTTTTGGGCCCGAATGTTTTTTCTCTGTTGGTCAGATAACTGGTCGTATTTGATAAGATCGAAACTCCTCGCGGTTTGCGGCGGGGCGGATATCGTGGTGATCGTGGGCATCGTCATGATCGTCATCGTCGGAACCGCTCGTCGGCGAGACGGGTTGCGCCCGAAGTTTTAGAAGCGGGCCGGACCGTAGCGCGTAACGATGAACTGCTGCATGTAGGGCGGTCGGCGGGTGTGGTTCATGACATTCCAATACATGGCCACCGCGACGGGCTCGGTGATGGACGCTGGAATGCGATAGCTATAGGCGGCGAACGTTGGCGTTGCGTGTTCGGTGAGATGCCAGGATCGCTCAAACTCGGAACGCAGGTACCGGTAGATGGCCCAGCGGATGTTGTTCAGGAATTCGGCGATCGCCGTCTGGTGGTACGAGAAGATGTGGTTCTGGAACCAGCGGTAAAAATCGTTGATCGCGAGGTAGGCGTCCTGTTCGCTTATGATGTGTCCTGCCGTTTCGAGATGCTTTCGCAGATGGCGGGCGTTGGCGGTCAAACGGGCGAGGTTATGCTTGCCGATGTCCCCACACATTTTGAGATAGCGAATACGCGATATCGTTAAGTTTGCGTCCGGGAGGCCAATGTCGCCGAGGTTGACGTTCTCGGCCAGAAATTCGTGTTCGAGCCATTCGGCAAACGCTTCGATCGCTGCGGTCAATTCCTCCGCATCGGAACCGAGTGCCTGGCGGGAGCAGACCCAGCGGAGGTGAAAAAGGAAGGTTAGGTCGGATGGCCGGGCGCCGCTCGGCGGCGTTGCGAGGTCGAAGGGAACGGGAGCGCCCCGGTAAGCTCGAATGTCAGAGAGGAAGTCGCCGAGGAGGATCGTGAATAAGCGGGCGTGCCACTCGGTTTGAAATCTAAGATAATCGATTTCGGCGTAATCGATTTTTACGAACATGGCCCAGTTGACCATGTCGTCGATCATCTCCCAGGCGGCGTTGAGGATGATGGCTTCCCGCTCTGTGTCGTTCATGGGCATCCTTTGAGAAAAGGGGCGGCCATATGGACCGCGGCCAACGTGATTGTGGCAGGGCAGCGGGGATTCAGCTATAGTTCTAGTCGAGGGGCTCTGGCCATCAAAAGCATTGAATTATGAAGCTATGATTCAATGTATCTGCGGTCATACGAAATAATGAAGCTATAATTTCATTTTTTTCCTTGCAATAGATCTGATGAAGACATAGATTCAGTTTTGCCCCGTATTAGGGCCCAATTGTGCTGGAAGGGGGCGAGAATTTATCGTGACGGAAAGACGAGCCGCAATCCTCTTCAAGGACCGGATCGCTGGCTCCCTGGAGGAGACGGCGAGTGGTGGAACACGCTTTACCTACGCCAATGATTGGCAGGATCCGATCGGTTGCTGCTTTCCGGTTTCGCGCCGGGAGCACGAATGGACGTCCGGACTTCATCCCTTTTTCGAGCATTTGGGAACGGAAGGTTGGTTGCGAGAGCAGCAGGCCCGCCACGCGCATGTGGCCGAAGAAGATGACTTCGGCCTGCTGCTGCGTTACGGCGGCGATTGCATCGGCGCGGTTTCGGTGCGCGCACCGGATGGAGCGTGCTCGCCCCTTTCGGAAACGGTTGTGCCAGCGATCAGTCCGGGGCGCACGGTATCGGGCGTGCAGAAGAAGCTCCTCGTGGTGCGCGATGCCGATGGACGGTTCGTGCCGGCAGGCGCCGAGGGTCCTGCGCCGTTCATCGCCAAGTTCAATTCGGAAAGCGTGCCGACGCTGGTGCGCAACGAGTTATTGAGCTTGCGCTGGGCCGCGGCCGTTCTTGGCCAGCGAGAGGTCAATGCGTTCGAAGCGGCAGAAGTGCATGGTGTCGGTGAGCACGCGCTGATCGTGACACGTTTTGACCGCGAGGCGGATGGCTCGAAGCTTCGGCTCGAGGATTTCGCGCAGATCCTTTCGAAGCCGCGCGGGCGCGATTACGCCGGAAAATACGATGCGGGTTATGAGGACGTCGCGCGCGTGATCACCGAGCACTCGGCGCGGCCCGACATCGATCGCGGCAAATTCTTCCGGCGCCTTATCGTGTTCGCATTGGTTGGAAACTGCGACGCCCATCTCAAGAATTTTTCGTTGCTTGAAACGCGGCAAGGGCTCCGCCTCTCCCCGCTTTACGACGTGCTCAACACGGCTCTCTATGATGGGTTCGACCGGGATCTCGCCCTCACCGTCGCTGGCCGAAGGGTTCATCTCGATGCGGTGACGCGTGAATCTTTGACGGCGTTCGGCCTTTCAATCGGGCTGCCGCGCCGCGCGGTGGATCAGGCTTTTGCGGATATTGGGCGGCGCGTGCGTGCGCCGGTTGCGGCCGGTCTTTTGGTCCCGCCGGGCGGAGAGCCGCCAGACGGGTTCATTCATCGCTTCGCCGAAATCGTGGAGGGTGCATGTCTGCGAATTCTTCCCTAGTGCCGTTGAACTGGCCGTTGCTGGTTGAAGAGACGTTGCGCCGCCGAAAGGCGGAACGGCTGACGCAAAAAGAACACGCGGCGTTGGCTAGTGTGAGCATCCCGACAATGGCTGCGTTTGAGCGCGGCGAGCGCACGCTGACGCTTGCCAAGGCGCTCGACATTTTGCGCGTCGTTGGACTGGTGGATGAACGGGACGCTGGTCAGGGTGCGCAAGAGATTTTCGTTCGGGAAGCTTTTGCGCGGTGGCGCGCTTTGACGAAGGAGCTTCCTGCGGATTCCTTCGCGCGATTTAGACACGGCTGGTATCGGTTCGATTATGCGATCGAAGGCGACGTGCAGGCGCCGCCGCTTTCCGAGCTTGAGACGATCATCCAGAAAGCCGAAGTGCGCCACACGGGCTGGCCGGAATTCGTGACCATGACGCGGCATGAACTTGCACCCTACGAGCAGGATGGTTTGATCGAGTGCTGGGTGCGCCCCGACGATGAGCGCCGCCTCGCCGATCCCGCGCATTGCGATTTCTGGCGTATTGCCCCGGAGGGACGGGCGTTCTTGATGCGCGGCTATCAGGAGGATAGCCAAGATAATGTGCGGCCGGGTACGGTCTTCGATATGACGTTGCCCATCTGGCGCATCGCCGAGTGCCTGCTGCACGCGGTGCGGCTTGGCGTTTTGCTTGGTGGTCCGGATGCATCTTTCTCGGTGCGGTTTCGTGCGCTTTACAGTGGGCTGACGGGCCGGGTGCTGCGGAGTCTTAGCTCCTCCCCTTTCGATCTTGTGGATGCCGGAAGAGCCGCGAAAAGCGATGAGGCCATGCTCGAATTGGTGGCATCTCGTAGCGCGATCGAAGAAGATTTGGCGGGAACCGTATATACGGTTGCGGCATCGCTCGCCGAACGGTTTGGCATCGTGAGCCTATCGCGAGATTTTACGCGTTCGGAAGTGTCGCGCTTTCGCGCGGGGCGTTTTTGATCCCTTTTTGATCCCTTAAAGCCGGTGTTTCTAGTGGTTTCTGGAGCGCGTTTTTGATGACAATGCCATCGCCATCCATTCATACGCGTCATGCCTGGATCGATAGCCTCGAGACAAAGAGCGCGCTCATAAAAGGCTTCGATCTGAAGCGCGAGACGACGGATGAGTTTATTGGGGAGCGGGGGCGATATCCGTCAATCCGGATGCGTTCAGCTTCGCCAACAATGATGCGCATAACGATATGGTGGTACGGACGATCGAGGGGCTATCGAGTGCCGGGGCGTCGACTTCGATGCTACGCAAGCTTCTCATCGATCTTACAAGCCGGAATACTTACGGAGCGTTCTGCGAGCTGAGCGGTTATGCTTTCCTCTTCGCTGGGAGCATTGCGTTCGATGCGCAGGTCGCGATGGGTGGCGCCGAAATACTGAACCCGCGGGGCTCCGATCTTGATGGCATGATGCGGCTTCCTGCACGGGTATTCTTCGATGTAAAAGCCTTTGGCTTTCACGAGCATCTCATCGAACGGCTGATCGCACGGCTGTCGCATGATCTCGCTCCAGATGAGGTCACGATTGATGAAAGTTGGGATGTTGCCGTCGATCTCTTATCGGAGCTGCTCGGCACGCAGTATTCCGTTTTGCTGCAGGAACTGGCGACCAAAAAAGCGGCCCGAAGGGACGCACTCCGCTTTGTCGTTCGACCTCGAAAACGCGTGATGGTGTCATCGCGCGTTGCGGATTTCGAGCGCTTGGCACGCGAAAACGCGGGGTACGTCTTCCGGTTCGCCAAGCAATTTGTGCGCTCGGAACCGTTTTTCCTTTTCTTCGTCATCCATCCGTGGGTCAGCGGTTCCGCCTTCCATCAGAATTTTGACGGGTCACTCGATGCGTTTCTGCGCGTTTTCTCCGAGCGGGTGTTTCGTCAATTTCTCGGCGATCAGAATCCAATCTTGGGCGTAACCAAGGACCAGGCGTCGCGTCTTTTGACGGGGATGATTTTCATTCACGCATGGGAGGATGTGCCCCCGGTCACACCACCTCGTTATCGCTGCTTGCCCAATCCCAATGCAGCAAACAAAGCGCCGGTAGCCGCGATTGACGCCTTGCGATCGGCTTACGGCGGGGCGCTTTCGGTGGTCGAGATATCGCCGATCTGACGTGGCGATTATTTCTCAAAATCGCTGAAAGGCGCTTTATTTTGCAACTCGGGAAATTCGGTAGGCGCGTAGCGGCAGCGTTCGAGAATGTCTGCGTCCGTCTCGGAATGGCCCGCAAGCGCTAGGTAGATATTTCGCTTTGGGGTTTTTGCGTAGACAATCCACTCACCGGTCAGGCGCGATGATTTTTGTCGATCCTTCCCTGCGCGGTGGGAAAGCGCACCTTCTGACGAGACGTTCGCCAGCTCGCCCGCCAGCCTTCTGGTGAGAAGTTGGCCCTGCCAACCTTCGCGCCCGAATTTGGCGTTCAGGAATTTCCGAAGAAGCATTTCTCCGTTCTTGTCCATTTCGTTCAGGAGATTGGTGGCGATGAAAGCGGCTTGGAACCAGTGTTTGTGCCAGAGCCCTTTCAAACCGCCGCGCAAGGGTTCGGCTGCTTTGGTCGCGATGCCCCGCACCATAGGGGAATTTTCCATGAGCGCGATTTGGTCCAGGACCGCGTGTACATCGGCAAGGAGCCGGCGCGTCCGGAACTGTTGGGGCATGCGGCAGTAGTGGCCGGCCAGTTGGAATATCAAGCCCTTTGCGCAAGCGCCGGTGGTGAGCTTCACGGTAAGCCACTTTTTTAGCTCCGCGACGGCATGTTCAATCTCGGCCCATGTGACGGCTTTTCCTTCGACGGTCTGGCCGATGATTTCATTAGGGTCGAAGTCTCTCATCGGTTGCGGCGTCCTCCATTTTTAGACTTTACCGGCTCATCTCTTCGCCGATGGTTTGGATGGCGGAATTGTTGCGCGACTCGGCGCGCTGCACTTTACCCGTCTCCGAACCGGATCGTAGCTTCTTTGAATAGGTGCCTTACCGCTTGGACGCATAAGCGCCTATTTAAACCCAGCAAATGCCCGTTGTCCGATGCCTCTCGAAGCGGACCTGGCTCGAGCGGGGATCGTTGTAACTTCGCGCGTCTCGCGATGTCTGCAATTGGGACTTAGCTACCGTTAGTCGGAAATCGCACGCCGGCATAAGCGATTTTCTGAACCGCTTCGTTCAAGGTTTCCAGGTAGAAGCCGCTGCCGTATTCGGCCGAAACGCCGTTCTCTCCATGTCCCTGAATGGCGTCGCGGACTTCTTTCAATACATGCGCGTTGCGCAGTGCGTCTTCGACATTATGCCGTAGACTGTGAAATCTCACTCCGCGCCGTTTGACCCCGACTGATTCGCGAAACCGCTTGAAGTATTTCGAAAACTGTTTTGACCAAGAGCCATCATCCTTGGCTTTTTCAAATTCTGGAAAGAGCCGCGTCGATCCCGATGCGCGACGAAATGCAAGGAACTCTTCAAACCCAAGATCGAAGAGCATTTGATTTATCGGAATGGCGCGCTGACTGGACGCGGTCTTGAGTGACTTCTCGTCGTCCGCATCGACCCCTTCTTCATCGTCAAGATCAATTGCGATGGGCGTGACATCGAAGAAAAGGATTCCATCTTTCTCCTTGATGTCTGCAACTTGCAACTGGATGATCTCGCCGAGCCGCATGCCCGAAAAAAGGCTGATCAGCGGAACCCAGAACTTCGCCGAACAACGGAGAATAGATTCGCCCGGTTGCTTCCAGTGCCGCTCGGACTCGCAGCCAACATATAGAGGAGCACCAAACATGAGATTAAGCTCTTCGATAGTCCAGGGATGCACCTTCTTCCCTTGACGTTTGTTGTTGCGACGTCGAATTGCTTGGTCGGCGACAGGATTTACAACGTCGGCGGTTCTCGTTTTCGCCCAGCTAAAAAATAGGGAAACAGTTCCGATCTTGTCGTTGATCGTGAGTGGGCTAAGAAACTCGACATCCGAGCCCTGGTCGCGAAGTTTCGCCGCTTTCTCGGCTGCGTCTATTAACGAAAGCCCCTTGAACAAGGCTTTCTGGCGATAGAGCGGAAGCGCGGACTCCACGTCCTTAAATTTTACGCCGTCCTCCTGCCCATAGGCATTCACCGGCTTGTCGCCGCAAATCGCTAGAAATTCTCGCAGCTCAGAACGTTTGCGCAGCTCAGTTTTTTTCGGCCACTCTCGTTCGCGTGACGTTATCTCAATATACTTTTCGACGAGTACAGATGCGAGTTCTGCGGGTTGTGATGGCGGCTTCCGCTCAGTCGTCTGCGCGCTGGATCCTTGCGAGGCTATGATCCCATCGAATGTCGCCTCGTCGCCCGCAGAAAGATCTTCGAGCGCCTTGATTTCGGATTGCATCATTTTGCGGAGCAAGCGATTTCGATCGCTCTCACAAAGAGTGACCTGGTGAAGTCTCAGAAGGTCGTCAGCACTAGATTCAAGATCGCGCGTGTCGCCAAGCTGATATAGGCGTGTGAGAGACCGAAGCTTCTGCTTTCGCACTGTGTAGACGCTATATAGAAAGACCTCTTCAAGAACCGGCTCCTCCATGAGAAGCGCATAATAACTGTAGGATTGGCCCTTGTGCTTTTGCCAGTCGTTAGTTGGGTGCTTGATGATGTCCCCGCGCCAGAACGCCTCTTCCTCTGCGCTGGCCTTGAGCCACAGGCCGCCACGCCAAGCGAAATCATTCTCATAGATATTGAGATAATGATCGTCGGCCATCCTACGGAGCAGAGCCGGGGTAAGGGGCGTGGCGGGCAAATCTGAAGCGCTGGGCGCGGACTTATCAAAATCGGGCTTTGTGACCAGCCGATTGTCCGCGGTGCGCCACTCCTCAAAGAGAAGCTCGATCTCAGCATGTTTGGCGGCGTATGC
>JAFECH010000046.1 GCA_018242255.1 Pseudomonadota bacterium
AGGCGGGACGCTGAAGTTTTCAAATGGTGACGTCGGCGGCATCGAGCCGGGTACCGTGCAGACCGCGACAGAACAGGCCGACGCCAATTTCGAGGCAGAGAACGCGGTCTTCACGACGCTGCCGGGCATCCAGCCTATCTCAGCTCCCAAAACAATCATCCATCTGCAAAACAACAGCCTGTCGGTTGCAATTCCGGAAGGATATCTGACGTTGCCTGACGGCAAGCAGGTGCCGCTCAAAGACGGGAGCATGCGAACCGACAATATTCTTGCTCCGCGCCCGAACGGTGAGATCGCGCTCACGGCGACTGGAGATCTAGGCCCGTTCGTGGAAGCGCTTGAGCAGCTCCCGATCAAAGCTGTTCGCGATGCCTCACCGTTACCGAAAGCCGGCGATGGCAAGGTCAATGCGCAGTTCCTGATCAAGATGCCGTTCTATGACGGTGTCAGCGGCGACGACATGGCCATCACCGGCAAGGCGCGTATTACGGACGGGCGTTTCGGCAAGGTGGCCGGGCGCTTCGATGTGCAGAATTTCTCGCTCGACCTCAATCTCACGGCAACGTCGCTCGATGCGAAGGGGGATCTGCTGGTCAATGGCGTTCCGGCAAAAATCGTTGGGCAGCGGCTACTCGCTCCGGATGCCGGTGAACAACCGCCCCTCAAGATCGTTGCCAAGCTTGACGAGGCTGACCGGACGCAGCTTGGACTCAACATCAACGATATGGTGCACGGCGTTGTCCCCGTCGAAGTTACGTATCAGAAGGGCGATCGGCCCGAGCCTGCCATCAAGGTGCACGCGGATCTGACCGGTGCCGAGATGACGCTCGACAAGCTTCAGTGGCGCAAGGCGCCGGGCCGCACGGCTTCGCTCGATATGGATGTCGTAAAGACGCCCGAAGGCGATACGGAACTGCAGAATTTCAAGGTGCTGAGCGATAACATCGCGGCCGACGGCAAAGTGGTGTTGGGTCCGGACAACAAGATCAAAGAATTCGCGTTTCCCGATCTCAACCTCAACGTCATTTCGAAACTCGAGATCGACGGCACGCGCAGCAATAATGACTTCTGGACGGTCAACATCAACGGCTCGAATTACGACGGTCGCAATTTCTTCAAATCGCTATTCAGTGTTGGCGATGGTCCCGATCGCACGGCAAAGGCCGCTTCGGGTGGCTCTCATGCCTCGATCAAGCTTGCTAACGTCATCGGCAGCTCGGACGTGTCGCTACGCAATCTCAGGCTGGAAGCTGAGATACGGAACGGCAATCTGTCGACCCTGGACGCCAGGGGAACGCTCGACGGCGGCGGCGATTTCGTTGCGACACTCGATAAAAGTACAGGCTCTCGCCATCTGGTTGTGACGTCGAGCGACGCGGGCCAAGTGATGAAGCTCGTCAACTTCTATCCGAACATGCAGGGTGGGCGCATGCGCCTCGACGTGGCGCTCGATGGTTCGGGGCCGGCGGAAAAGACCGGAATTCTCGTCGTCGATAATTTCCGGATCTTAGGCGATCCCGTCATCACGGAACTGGCGAGCAGTGCCGACAGCGGGCATCCCGCCATCGGGGGCAACGAGCATGTCGTGCGGGAGGTGTTCGACTTCAACAGAATGCGCGCGCCATTTTCGGTCGGCTACGGACAGTTCGTGCTGCAGGAAGCCTATCTAAAAGGTCCGCTGCTTGGCGCTACGCTTCGCGGCAAAGTCGATTTCAGGACCAAGCGGGTGAACATCGGCGGCACGTATATTCCGCTGCAAGGCCTCAACGGCGCACTGGGCGACATCCCGGTGATCGGGCAGATTCTGTCCGGCACGCAGGGCGAGGGCGTTCTCGGAATGACCTTCGCAGTGCAGGGGCAGACGAACGCCCCGCAGGTCATCGTCAACCCATTCTCGCTTGTGGCGCCAGGCATCTTCCGCGACATCTTCCAGATGACGTCGATGGACCCGACCATCCAGGTGCGCGATGATGCCAAGCGGCAAATTCCGGTGGTATCGCCCAGCCCGTCGTCTACTACGGCTAAAAAATCGAAGTCGAAAGCCAAGAAAAAAACGCCGAAGGCTGAGGCCCAGGTCGATGGCTGGTCATCGACGACGACCAACCGTTAGGCCGACTGTCAAACCGGTTTCAGCAGGATGTGCTTTTTCTTGCCGAGCGACAGCTTGATGACGCCGGTCGCAGCAGCATCGGCGGCCGTGAGGCTGGCTTTGTCGCTCGTCACGGCCTCGTCATTGACCTTCAAACCGCCGCCCTGAATCTGCCGTCGGGCCTCGCTGTTCGACGCGACGAGCCCGGCTTTCACGAACGCAACCAGGATGCCGACGCCGGCATCGAGTTCGTTTCGCGGAATTTCGATGGTCGGCAGGTCGGACGCGAGCGCGCCCTGCTCGAAGGTCTTGCGGGCGGTCTCAGCGGCAGCTTCGGCTTTGTCGCGACCGTGCAGCAGCGCGGTTGCTTCGGTCGCGAGCACCTTCTTTGCTTCGTTGATCTCCGAGCCGGGCAGCTTTTCGAGCCTGGCGATCTCATCGAGCGGCAGAAACGTGAAAAGCTTCAGGAAGCGGGCAACGTCGGCGTCTTCGGTGTTGCGCCAGAACTGCCAGTAGTCGTAGGCGGAGAGCTGTGCCTCGTTGAGCCAGATTGCGCCCGCGGCCGTCTTGCCCATCTTGGCGCCGGACGCCGTCGTCAGCAGCGGGCAGGTGAGGGCATAAAGCTGTTCTTTCACGCCCATACGGCGGCCGAGATCGATGCCGGTGACGATGTTGCCCCACTGGTCCGAGCCGCCCATCTGCAGATTGCAGCCGTAGCGGCGGTTCAGCTCGACGAAGTCGTAGGCCTGCAGCAGCATGTAGTTGAACTCAATGAACGACAGCTCCTGCTCGCGTTCGAGGCGGAGTTTGGCTGAGTCCATCGTCAGCATGCGGTTGACCGAGAAGTGGCGGCCAACGTCGCGCAGGAAGTCGATGTAGTTGAGTGGCGCCAGCCACTCGGCATTGTCGACCATCATGGCGTCGGAGCCTTGATCGCCGAACTTCAGGAACTTCGCGAAGACCTGCTTGATGCCATTCTTGTTGGCCTCAATCTCTTCGATGGTACGCATCTGCCGCGTTTCGTCTTTGCCGGAAGGATCGCCGACGCGGGTCGTGCCTCCGCCCATTAAGGCGATTGGCTTGCCACCCAGCTTCTGCAGCCAAGTCAGCATCATGATCGAGATCAGAGAGCCGACATGGAGAGACGGCGCGGTGCAATCGTATCCGACGTAAGCAACGATACCGCCGTCGGCCGCGAGCTTGTCCAAGCCCTCAAGGTCGGAGCACTGGTGGAAAAATCCGCGCTCGGTCATAGTCTTAAGAAATTCGGAATTCGGTGTCGTCATTGCAATTCAGGCTTTCACTTCAGTCGTCGCGGGCTATGTTTTGAGCCGTGCCGCTTTCTGGTTTGCGGCTGCGCCACTGGATTACTTTGCGGCTGGGCCGCGGGCGGCGGCACCATGCACGGGAAGGTCGCGATGGGCAAGTTGATGAGAGCGGTCGGGCTGATGAGCGGAACCTCGCTCGATGGCATCGATGTGGCTTTGATCGATACGGACGGCGAGGATCAGGTGATACGCGGTCCGGCGATGACGTTTCCTTATGACGACGACATGCGCCGCACCCTCGTCAACGCCATAGCGGATGCGCGGGATCTGCAAGTCCGCGATGCGCGCCCGTATTCTATGGCGGATGCCGAACGGGCACTGACCGAAGCTCATGGCATTGCGGTCGCGCAGTTTTTCAAGGAGGCGGGCATCGATCGGCAATCGGTCGACGTGATCGGCTTTCACGGCCAAACCGTGCTGCACAGACCCGAGATCGGGCTGACGGTGCAACTCGGGCTCGGCGATTTGCTGGCGAATTTCACGCGTTGCCCAGTCGTCTATGATTTGCGTGCTGCCGATGTCGAAGCGGGGGGAGAGGGCGCGCCGCTCGTTCCAGCCTACCACAGGGCGTTGACCGCGAAGCTTCCGCAACGGCCGGTCGCAATCGTTAATATCGGTGGTGTGGCGAACCTGACGTGGATCGGTGGCGACGGATCCCTGTTGGCTTTCGATACAGGGCCTGGGAATGCACTGATCAACGACTGGATGCTGCGCAAGACCGGCGCTTATCTTGATGCCGGTGGCGTTACGGCGGGCCAGGGACGGGTCGACGAAGAGGCGATCATTTCCTTGCTAAGTGACGGGTATTTTGCAGAGACGCCACCGAAGTCACTTGACCGTAACGCGTTCGCTCTCGATGCCGTCGAGCACTTGGGGATTGAGGACGGGGCTGCGACGCTGACGGCTTTCACTGCGCGCGCGATTGCGAAGGCGCGGGAGCATATGCCGAGCGAACCGGAGTTGTGGGTCGTTGCAGGCGGAGGCCGACGCAATAAGACCATCATGAGCATGCTGGCCGAGCAGGTGCATCACGCCGTCATTCCGGCGGAAGCGATCGGGCTCGATGGCGACAGCCTCGAAGCGGAGGCTTGGGCCTATCTGGCCGTTCGCTCGACGCTCGGTCTGCCGATCACGTTTCCTGGTACGACAGGCGTTCCGGAACCAATGAGCGGCGGGCTCAGGGCTGATCCCACCGCTCACGTCATTCACTAGGCTATGGTGGAAAGCAGGCGTTATTCGTCGTCGCTTTCCTCGTCGCCGCCTGTGCTGGCAGCGGGTGCGCTCTGGGATTCGAGGCGCTCAAGCTCGCGCTGGCGCTGACGTTCGCGCTCACGCTCCCGTTCGCGTTCCTTGTTGCGCTCGCGATCGAGTTCGAACTGGATCATGCGCTCGTCGAGATAGGCGCCGACGATGTTGCCGAGTTCGTCGGTCTTGTTCTCGAAGAAGTGGTTGGCGCCTGGCACGATTTCGTGCGTGATTTTTATGCCCTTCTGGACCTTCACCTTGGCGGCCATTTCTGCAACCGAAGCGGTCGGGACGACGCGGTCCATATCGCCGTTGATAATAAGTCCCGACGATGGGCACGGCGCGAGGAACGAGAAGTCATAAAGGTTCGACGGCGGCGCGACGCAGATGAAGCCGTCGACTTCCGGACGACGCATCAGGAGCTGCATCGCGATCCAGGTGCCGAACGACACGCCGGCTATCCAGCAGGTCTTGGCGTCCGGCTTGACGAGTTGCAGCCAGTCGAGTGCGGACGCTGCGTCGGCGAGTTCGCCCGGTCCGCCGTCCCAAACGCCTTGGCTGCGGCCAACGCCGCGGAAGTTGAACCGAAGCACGGAAAATCCCCGCGCGGCGAACGTGTGATAGAGGTTGTAGACCACCTGGTTGTTCATCGTGCCCCCAAACTGAGGGTGCGGGTGCAGGATGAGGGCGATCGGGCTATCTGCGTTGCTCTCGTGATGGTAGCGGGCCTCTAGGCGTCCACCTGGGCCGTTTATAATGAGTTCGGGCATTCGTTACTCGGTCTGGTTCGTGTGAATAGGGCTGTCATTGCGCGCTGGATGACGCCAACAGGATGCCCTGCGGCGTTTTGGCGTTCAAATCCTTGTGGCTCGAATTCTCAATCCTTGACTCCAGCGCTCAGGATTTCCATAACTTTAGAACCGTTCGAAATGTAGGGGCTGGCGTTCGTAAACGCAGGGCCGCTTCCGATAGGGCGGGTCTCTTAGCACAGTCCGGGGTGCCGGATGCAAGCTAAGGATGAATGTTGAAGGATTCCGCCGCCACTTGGGGCGACGATAGTCCGGGGATTAAGACGTGGAACTAACGACCAAAGGCCGTTATGCGGTCATGGCCATGGCAGACCTTGCCGGGCAGGCCGACGAAGGTGCGATACCGCTGTCGGTCGTGGCTGAGCGTCAGAGCCTGCCACTTTCCTATCTTGAACAGCTTTTTGTACCATTGCGTCGTGCCGGGCTTGTTGAAAGCGCCCGCGGGCGTACCGGCGGCTATCGCCTCGCCAAGCCCGCCAATGAGATTTCCGTTGCGGATGTTATGGACGCAGTCGAGGAAGACACGCGCTTCACCCGCTGTTCGCACAACGATCCTCGCTGTTCGGCCGTAACGCCCTGCGTGACGCACGGGCTTTGGAGCGCACTGAGCGACACGACGGCCAAGTTTTTGGGTTCGGTCAAGCTCTCCGACGTCGTCGCCGGCGGCCGATTTTCGGCGCGTCCTGCGGCTAGCCGCGGTTTGACGTTTGCGCGCACGGACGTGCCGCGCACCTATCTCGATTACAACGCGACGGCGCCGCTTCTGCCGGAGGCGAAGGCCGCCATGATCGAAGCGCTCGAGGTTGCCGGCAATCCGTCTTCGGTACACACGGAAGGTCGCAGGGCGCGTTCCGTTGTCGAAGCTGCGCGGGAGAGTGTGGCGCGTCTCGTTGGCGCGAAGCCGTCCGAGATCGTTTTTACGAGCGGCGCAAGCGAAGCCAACACTTGGGCGTTGTCACAGCCTTGGGCGACGATTTTGACGAGTGGCGTCGAGCACGATTCGGTGCTCGCACCTGCGAGGGCTTCAAACGCAGAACTCGTGATGTTGCCGGTAGGCGCCGATGGCCGGCTAAAAGTCGAAGATATCGCAGCGCTGCTCGCGTCGCGCAGTTTTGCAGGCCCGGCGGTCATTGCTGTTCAGATGGCCAACAACGAAACCGGCGTCATTCAGCCGGTCGCCGAGATCGGCGAGCTTGCGCGGGCACACGGCATCAAGATGCATGTCGATGCGGTGCAGGCGGCTGGCCGGGTGCCGATTGATTTTGCCGTGCTCGATGTCGATACACTGGCGATTTCCGCCCACAAATTCGGCGGGCCAAAAGGGGTTGGCGCGCTCGTCAATCGTGACCATGTGGACCTTGTGCCCCTCATCAGAGGCGGCGGGCAAGAGCGTCGCCGTCGCGCTGGGACGGAGAACTTCGCGGCGATTGCGGGATTTGGTGCTGCCGCCGAAGTCGCGATGCGCGATCTGAGTTCGGTCGATGCGGTCGGCGCGTTGCGGAATAAGCTTGAAGTCGAGCTCAAGGGGATCAGCCCAAATGCGATCATCGTCGGCGAAGGCGCGCGGCGGCTTGCGAATACGACGGCGGTGGCGCTTCCCGGCAAGCTCGCGGAAACGCTCGTCATTCGGCTCGATCTTGCTGGCATCGCGGTGAGCGCGGGGTCGGCTTGCTCGTCGGGCAAGGTGGGAGCGAGCCACGTTCTTGAGGCCATGGGATTGGGACCGGACATCGCGGCCGGCACGATCCGCGTCAGTCTCGGTCCGACGACGACTGAAAACGATATCGCGGCGTTCCTCGCCGCCTGGAAGACAATCGCGGGTGCTCCGGCACTCGCGGCGTGAAGATCAGATTTCAAGTGCCGTCGCGAGGCGGTGCGTAAATAGAGAGACGAAGAAATGGCTGCTGTTCAGGAGACGATCGATCAAGTTCGCAAGATCGATGTCGACCAGTACAAGTATGGTTTCGAGACGCTGATCGATAGCATCACGGCGCCGAAAGGCCTGGATGAATCGACGGTGCGGTTTATCTCGGCCAAGAAGGGCGAGCCGGAGTGGCTGCTGAATTGGCGGCTCGAAGCGTTCACGCGCTGGAAGGCAATGACCGAGCCGACGTGGGCGAAGGTCCATTATCCGAAGATCGACTTTCAGGACCTCTATTATTATTCGGCGCCGAAATCGACGGAAGGGCCGAAGAGCCTCGCCGAAGTCGATCCGGAATTGCTGGAGACGTACAAGAAGCTCGGCATTCCACTCAAAGAGCAGGAAGTGCTGGCTGGCGTGCAGGGTTCGCGCGTTGCGGTTGACGCGGTGTTCGACAGCGTGTCCGTCGTCACGACATTCAAGGATGAACTGAAGAAAGCCGGCGTGATCTTCTGCTCGATCTCGGAAGCCGTGCGCGAGCATCCTGAACTGGTGAAGAAGTATCTCGGCTCAGTCGTGCCGCAATCCGACAACTTCTATGCGTCGCTCAATTCGGCGGTGTTTTCCGACGGCTCGTTCGTCTACGTGCCGCCGGGTGTGCGGTGCCCGATGGAACTTTCGACCTACTTCCGCATCAACGCGAAGCAGACGGGGCAGTTCGAGCGCACGCTGATCATCGCGGATCGCGGAGCTTACGTCTCGTATCTGGAAGGCTGCACGGCGCCGATGCGTGACGAGCATCAGCTGCACGCAGCGGTCGTCGAGTTGGTCGCACTCGATGAAGCCGAGATCAAGTATTCGACGGTCCAAAATTGGTATCCGGGCGACGCGCAGGGTAAAGGCGGCGTCTATAACTTCGTGACGAAGCGCGGCGATTGCCGAGGACATCATTCGAAGATTTCGTGGACGCAGGTCGAGACGGGTTCCGCGATCACGTGGAAGTATCCGAGCTGCATTCTGCGCGGCGACTATTCGCGCGGCGAGTTCTATTCGATCGCGGTGTCGAATGGCTATCAGCAGGTCGATAGCGGCACGAAGATGATCCACCTCGGCAAGAACTCGTCGAGCCGGATCATTTCGAAAGGCATCGCGGCTGGCTATTCGCAGAATACCTATCGCGGCCTGGTGTCGGCGCATCGCAAAGCGACGAACGTGCGCAACTTCACGAACTGTGACTCTCTACTGATCGGCGACAAGTGTGGTGCGCATACGGTTCCGTACATCGAAGCCAAGAATTCGAGCGCGCACTTCGAGCACGAAGCGACGACGTCGAAGATCTCGGACGATATGCTGTTCTACTGCCGCCAGCGCGGTCTTTCGTCGGAAGAGGCGGTGGCGCTCGTCGTCAACGGTTTCGTTCGCGATGTGCTGCAGCAATTGCCGATGGAGTTCATGGCGGAAAGCCAGAAGTTGATCGGCATCTCGTTGGAAGGTTCGGTTGGTTGATACTCGCCGCGACTGTGACGAGATCAGAATTCAAGTTTTGTAGAAACGGTTGTTGAAATGCTCGAAATCAAAAACCTGCACGTGAAGCTCGCGGATGAAGATCGCGAGATCCTTAAAGGACTGTCGCTGACCGTGCCGAAGGGCGAAGTGCACGCCATCATGGGGCCGAACGGCTCGGGCAAGTCGACGCTCGCATACGTGCTCGCGGGCCGTGACGGCTACGAAGTCACCGACGGCGACATTCTGTGGAACGGTGAATCCATCATCGACATGGAACCGGACGAGCGCGCTGCAAAGGGCGTGTTCCTCGCGTTCCAGTATCCGATGGAAATTCCTGGAGTCGCGGGGCTGACGTTCCTGCGTACGGCTCTCAACGCCGTGCGCAAGAAGCGCGGCGAGGCCGAACTGACGACGCCTGCGTTTTTAAAGCTCGTGAAGGAGAAGGGTCAGAAGCTCAATATCGATGTCGATATGTTGAAGCGACCGGTCAATGTCGGTTTTTCGGGCGGCGAGAAAAAGCGCTCAGAAATCCTACAGATGGCGCTCCTTGAGCCGACGCTTTGCGTGCTTGATGAGACCGACTCCGGGCTCGATATCGACGCGCTGCGCGTCGTCTCGGAGGGCGTGAACGCCCTGCGCGACAAGGAGCGCGCGTTCGTCGTCATCACGCATTATCAGCGGCTCTTGAATTACATCGTGCCGGACAAAGTGCACGTGCTGGCTGACGGTCGCATTCAGAAGACGGGTGGCAAAGAGCTGGCGCTCGAACTCGAGAAATCCGGCTACGCGGAATACACGCACAAGGCGGCTTAATATGAACGTTGCAGTAATGAAGACGAAGGCCGAACAGGCCATTTCGGAAAGCTTTGAGGCTGCGGCCGAGAAGCTGCCGGGAACCGATGTCGTGCGCGAGCGGCGCGCGCAAGCAATCGGCGCTTTCAGCAGTCTTGGCTTGCCTCATCGGCGCATCGAGGAGTGGAAGTACACCGATCTTCGCGCCAATGTGAAAGAGATCTTTCCCGCCGCGCTCGACGACGCAATGCCGTTGACGATCGCGGAATTGATTGTGGCACTCGGGCCGTTGGCGCACGTCGATGCGCACCGGATCGTGTTCGTGAACGGGCACCATCGAGCAGGGCTTGGCGATTTTGCCGACGCCGCGGGCTTCGAGGTTGCCGCACTTGGCGAGTTGTTGGCAACGGCGACGGAAGACGTGAGTGCGGATCTCGTTTCCACTCCGGAAGGTGGCGATGCGGTTGAAACGCTCAATACGGCTTTCGTGACCGACGGCGCCGTCGTCCGCGTGACCGAAGGTGCATCGGCCTCCAAGCCACTTCTGATTGTTTTCGTTCGTACCGGTGGCAGCGCTTCTTCAGTTGCCGTGCGCAATTTCGTGACCGTTGAAGACGGTGCGTCGGCGACGGTCATTGAAGCGCACGTCGTATTGCCCGGTGCGGCGCAGGACGCCCAGCTCAACGCACTCACCGAGGTTACGGTTGGGAATAACGCAGCACTGCATCACGCCAAGGTCGCGGTCGATGAGGGCAAAGCGCTTCATCTTACGAGCTGCGACGTGACGCTTTCGGCGGATGCAACCTATCGCAATTTTCAGTTTTCTGCCGGCCTCGGCTTGGCGCGCAATGGCCTCAACGTGATTTTTGAAGGCGAGGGCGGCAAGATCGATCTTTCCGGTGGGTATTTGGCGCGGCGAGCCGAGCATATCGATACGACGCTGGTGGTCGATCATGCGGTACCGCGATGCGAGAGCCGTGAGCTGTTCAAGGGCGTGCTGGAAGATCACGGCCGTGGAGTGTTCCAGGGCAAGATTATCGTTCGCCCAGATGCGCAGAAGACTGACGGCAAGCAGATGTCGCAAGCTCTGATGCTTTCGGAGGATGCGGAATTCGATTCCAAGCCGGAGCTTGAAATCTATGCCGACGACGTCGTCTGCGGCCATGGCACCACGGTGGCAGAACTCGATCCTGATCTCCTCTTCTATTGCCGTTCGCGCGGGATCCCCGAGAAAGAGGCGCGCGCGCTGATGATCGAATCCTTTATTGGTGAAGCCATCGAGAAAGTCGAAAACGAGCAGCTTCGAGGCGCGCTGGCGTCTTATGCCACGCAGTGGCTCGGTCGCTCGTCGGGCCGATAGTCTATGGGTCGATAGTCTGGGCGGATAACATATGGGACATGAAACCAGCATTGCCGCTCCTCGCAGCGCGGCGTCGCAAGCGGGCCTGACGGGCGCGCCTTACGATGTCGAACGCATTCGCGCGGACTTCCCGATCCTGTTTCGGGAGGTGAACGATAAGCCGCTTGTCTATCTCGACAACGGGGCGTCCGCGCAAAAGCCGCTCTGCGTCATCGAGGCGATGGATCATGCCTATCGCTACGAATACGCCAACGTGCACCGCGGGCTGCATTTCCTGTCGAATACGGCGACCGACAAATATGAGGCCGCGCGCGAGACGGTGCGCCGGTTTCTCAACGCTGAGCATGCCGACGAGATCATTTTTACGCGCAATGCGACGAGCGCGATCAATCTCGTTTCGCGGTCTTTCGGTGAACCCAGGATCGGACAGGGCGACGAGATCGTCATCACGATCATGGAGCACCACGCCAACATCGTGCCCTGGCATTTCCTGCGCGCGCGCAACGGCGCCGTTCTGAAATGGGCACCGATGACGGATCGCGGCGAGCTCATCGTCGAAAAGCTCGATAGCCTGATTACGTCGCGCACGAAGCTTGTTGCTGTGACGCATATGTCCAACGTGCTCGGCACAATTAATCCAGTGAAGGAGATCATTCGCATTGCGCATGGGAAGGGCGTGCCGGTTTTGATCGACGGCAGTCAGGCGGCTGTGCATATGGGCGTCGACGTGCGCGATCTCGATGCGGATTTCTACGTCTTCACGGGACACAAGACGTATGGTCCGTCGGGGATCGGCGTGCTTTACGGCAAACGTCAGCTGCTGCAATCGATGCCGCCTTACGAAGGTGGTGGCGATATGATCGAAAGCGTGACGCTCGACAACGTCACGTATAACGAGCCGCCGCACCGCTTCGAAGCCGGCACGCCGATGATCGTCGAAGCGATCGGGCTGGCGGCGGCGCTGAATTACATGATGCAGATCGGGCGCGAGAAAATCGCGCGTTACGAAGCCGAGCTCGGCGCTTACGCTGCTGATCGTCTCGCAGAGCTGCCGTGGCTTAAACTTTACGGCACGGCGCCCGGCAAAGGCGCGATTTTCTCCTTCACGATGGATGGGCTGCACCCGCACGACGTGTCGACGATCATCGACAGGTCTGGCGTGGCAATCCGGGCGGGTCACCACTGCGCACAGCCGTTAATGGAGCGCATGGGCGTGACTGCAACCTGCCGCGCGTCCTTCGCGTTGTACAACACAAAAGCTGAGGCTGATGCGCTCGTTACCGCGCTCACCAAGGCGCATGATCTTTTCGCGTAAAGGAACTTCCGTATGGAAGGGAAGCAAATCGATGAGCGCGCGGCGTTGAAGACCGCGGTTGAAGCGCTTGATGCATCATCGACTACGCCGCCGGAACGTGGCGTCGGGCCGGATCCTGCGGCAGGCGGTGTAGCGGCGGACGGTGCGGCGAAGCCTGACGACAATAAGTCGGCACTTCCGCCGGAAGAGATCGAGCGCCTGACGGACGACATCGTCGCGGCGCTCAAGACGGTTTACGATCCGGAAATTCCAGCCGACATCTACGAGCTAGGTCTGATCTACAAGGTCGAAGTCGACGACGACCGTAACGTCGAAATCAAAATGACGCTGACAGCGCCAGGATGCCCGGTCGCGGGCGAGATGCCGATCTGGGTGGAAAACGCGGTCAATGCCGTGCCCGGCGTCGCTGGAACAAGGGTCGATATCGTGTTCGATCCGCCGTGGGACCAGAGCCGGATGTCGGACGAGGCGCGGCTTGCCGTTGGAATGTTCTGACGTGGGTATCGTTTTGGACGGCGAATACCCATATACTTGTGACGAAGCAA
>JAFECH010000047.1 GCA_018242255.1 Pseudomonadota bacterium
GGAGCCTGTTCATGGCTGACGATGATACCCTTTCGGCTGACGAGATCGAGAACGGCCGGCGGCTTTTCACGCGCGCGTGGACGTTCTCGCGCGGCACGCCCGATCTCGATCATCTGCCGCCCGACGACCGGCCGGAAATCGCTTTCGCCGGCCGATCGAACGTCGGCAAGTCGAGCCTGATCAATGCGCTGGTCGGGCAGCTTCGGCTGGCGCGCGCTTCGAATACGCCGGGTCGCACGCAGGACCTCAACTTTTTTACCGAGCCCAACGACGAGCTGTATCTCGTCGATATGCCCGGATACGGCTTTGCCGAGGCGCCGAAAGACAAGGTTGCGGCGTGGAACAAGGTGCTGCGCGCCTATCTCGCGGGGCGCCGGACGCTTTTGCGTGTTTTCTTGCTGGTCGACGCTCGGCACGGACTGAAGCCGGTCGACGATGAGATCATGGCGCTGCTCGACGGCGCGGCGGTGTCCTATCAGGTGGTGCTGACAAAGGTCGACAAGATCAGCAAAACCGATCTCGATAAGGTCGCCGAGCGGACACAGAAGGCGCTCGCGAAACACCCAGCGGCGTTTCCGCAGATCATTCTGACATCCTCGGAAAAGGCGCTCGGCTTCGAAGAACTGCGTGGAACGATTGCGCAGCTGCTCACAGCCCACGGCAACTAAGGCTTAGTGGCCGAACTTCTTCATCAATGTCGTCACGATCGCCATGCCCGACTCGCCGAACGTGGCGAGCGCACCGCCGATGACGGCGGCAACCGTCCAGCTGAAAATGCGAACGATGGCGCGACCGAGGTTGGCGCGGACCTTCACCTCGACGATCTGATCGGGCAGCGCCGTCTCAGCCGCGACTCCGTCGGCGCCGATTGAGCGCGCCGAGACGATTATCTGCAGATCCGACCAGCCGCGATACTGTGGCGTAATATTGAAACGCCAGCTCGCGAAATCGTCGCTCGCATAACCGAGATTGCTCTCGATCCATTGCGTCTCGGGAGAGGTGGACTCGATGTAAAAGCCGCCGTCAGGCGCGCGGATGCGGACCGACATCGCTTTCGTCACGGCGACGGTGTGCTGCCAGACTTGACCGCCGCCGTCGAGGCCGTCGGTCAGCGCCTTCACGGACGCTTTCGCAATGCGGATCTCGGCACGCACGGTCTTTCCGACACGCATCGAGCGCGGAATGTTTTCGGCGAGCTGGCCGGTTTCGACGGTTGCGGCTTTGCCACGTTTTGCGCCCGGCGCGCGGCGTTGGGCCTGTGGCTTTGCCGGAGACTGCGGCGGAGCGGGCGCGCCGATTGGTGCGCCGGGACGGAAAACGGTCTCCTGTCCGAGGTTTGGACGCGGCGCGCTTGGCGCGGGTGGTGCTCCCATCGGAGGTGCGCCCATAGAGCCGGGTGGTGACAGGCTTGGTCCGGGAGGGCCGAATTGCGGTGATCCGCCTTGCTGCCCCTGTCCTTCCGGACGTGGCCGTGCCGTGGCCGGACCGCCCAAGCCCGGTGCCGGAATCGGCGGCGGCTGAACGGACGAGGGTTGCGGGCGCGGCGGCAAATCAAACATGCCGCGCTGGTGCGGTGGTGCAGCGCCAGGATTGCCAGCAGATCCGGGCGGTGCCGATTGCGGGGCTCCGGGCGACGGATAGGGCATCGGAAAGGCTTGCGATCCCTGCGGAGCGCCGGGGCCGGCTTGTTGCGGCTGTCGCGAGGGCAGCGGCAATGACGGCTCGCGCGGGTACTGAGCCGGCGCTTGACTAGGCTCCGGGACCGGCGCGCCGAACGGTGGTTCGGACCGCGACTGCGGATAGGGGGCAGGCCCGTTAGGGTTTTGATTGGGCGCCGACTCGGCAGAAGATGAAGACTGCCGTTGAGGCTCCGCCTGATGCGGCTCGGCTCGCGGTGGTTCCGGTGCGGGCGCAGGGTCAAATGAATGTGGCGGCTGCGGCTCGTCCTGTTCTTCACTCGGCGCTTTGGGGCCGAACGGCCTATCGAACGAGGGCGCTTGAGAAAACGGCGGCGCGGGGACGGGACCGTGGGTTTGAGGCTGCTCCGGAAACGCCGAATACGGACCTTGCTCGTGCGCCGATGGCGGACCGGCGGGCATAGGATCGGGGCCCTCGGATAACGGATGCCGCGGCATATCCTTCATGATATCGCGCAGCGACGGTGCTGAGCGCGACTGCACGCGTTCGCGGGCGCGGGCCAGGACATCGTCGGCTACGGGCGGCTGAGGCTGCGGTTGTACCGGTTCTCGCGGCGGGTTAAGCGCCGCTTGCAGCGCGCGAATGGCGTTTTCAAAAGTCAGACCGTGCGTTTCGAGGATTTCAGCGGCGATGCTTCTGGCATCGCCGACGATGGCGGCGAGTACGATGGCGCCGTTGATATCGCGCCTGCGGCTGCCTCTCGCCGCGGCTGCGGCTGCTTCCAGAATGCGCCGGACCTCGGCCGAGACGCCAAGCGAATCTTGCGGAGTTGCGCCAGGCTGAGAGCCCTCCAGCACCTTCGAAATTACGTCGCTCTTGATCCGTTCACCGCTGATTTGGCTCGCGTCGAGCACCGCGACGGCGTCCGGATCGTCACAGAGGGCTGCGAGCAGATGCTCAAGCGAGACCTCCGACGCACCCGTTGCGCCGGCAAACTCCGCGCCACGCGCCAGCGTCGCCGCCAGCTCCGACGACATCGGGATTTGGGTAATATCTGGTGCCGTCACGCCCACGACATCTCCTGAAACGAAGGCCAAGACGGGCAAGACTGGCCAAGACTCGTTGCGATAGCGTGTCGAAAACACACGCCGATGGCAAGGGTATAGCAATGGTACACCAGTTGGCAGGTCGAGAATGGTTTTCGTCCCCAGAAGGCGGTGTTTGCCTGCGTCAGGACCGCCCGCAGGTCGGTAAGGTCCGGAAATCCGTTGAGACCCGCTGCCGAGCCGCTATAAGACCGCGACAACGCGCCCGAGCTCCCCGCCAGGGCGATGCATTTTGGCCATAGGGGGAAACTCGTGACGTCAGCGAAACCTCTCTCTGAAAAAGTTACCGCGCCACCGGCCGAACGTCCGCTGACCGCGCATCAGCAGGCGCGCATCCTTGCGGAAGCAATTCCGCATCTTATCGATTACGACGAAAAGAACGTCGTCATCAAATTCGGCGGCAACGCCATGGGTGACGACGAGCTGTTCAAGGCGTTCGCGCAGGATATCGTCTATCTGAAGCAATCGGGCATTAATCCGATCGTTGTGCATGGCGGCGGCCCGCAGATCGGCAGCATGCTGCAGAAACTTGCGATCAAATCCGATTTCGTGAATGGCCTGCGGGTGACAGACAAGCCCACGGTCGAAGTCGTCGAGATGGTGCTTTCCGGCAAGATCAACAAAGAGATCGTTTCGGCGATCAACCGGCAGGGCGGCAAGGCCGTCGGCATTTCCGGCAAAGACGCCAATCTGATGGTCGCCAAGAAAATCACCGAGATGCCGGACCCGCAGTCCAACATCATGAAGCATGTCGATATCGGGTACGTCGGCGATCCGCTGGAAGTTAATCCGCATATCGTCGAAGTGATCTCGAAATCCGATCTCATTCCGGTCATCGCGCCGGTTGCGATCAGCCGTGAAGGAGAGACGCTGAACGTCAACGCTGATACGTTCGCATCGGCACTGGCGGCGCGCATGCAAGCCAAACGCCTGCTGTTGCTGACGGACGTCACGGGCGTTCTCGACGAAAACAAGCAACTCATTCCGAGTCTTTCCATCGACGAAGCGAGAGCGATGATCAAGAAAGGCGCGATCTCCGGCGGCATGATCCCGAAAATCGAAGGCTGCATCGAAGTCGTCGAAGCCGGTGTCGAGGGCGTGGTCGTGATCGACGGTCGCGTGCCGCATTGCGTGCTGCTCGAACTTTTCACCGAGCACGGCGTCGGCACACTCGTCAAACGGCCTGAGCGCAAGAAGGGCCGGAGCTGATGGCAGCGCCGGCAGGACAGGCGGGCTTGCCGGCTGCAGCCTCGACACGTCGCGGTTTCGATCACGTCGAAACGTGGATCTTTGATCTCGACAATACGCTCTATCCGGCGTCCTGCGATCTGTTTGCGCAAGTCGATCAGCGCATGAGTGCTTTCATTGCGAAGACGCTCGGCGTTCCGCGCGAGCATGCGCGGCATTTGCAGAAGGCATATTATCGGCAGTTCGGCACGACACTTTCGGGCTTGATGAAGGTGCACAAGCTGCAGCCGGGCCCGTTTCTTGAGTACGTGCACGACATTGATTTGTCGGTCGTACCGGAGTTGCCGGATCTTGCCGCCGCGATTGCCGCGCTGCCCGGACGGCGGCTGATCTTCACGAACGGCTCGCGGCGACATGCTGAAAACGTCGCGCAAAAGCTCGGCGTGTTACATCTGTTCGAAGACATCTGCGATATCGCGGCACTCGACTATGTGCCGAAGCCGGAGCGCGCGGCGTTCGATACGATGCTGAAGTTGCACGCCGTCTCGGGTGAACATGCAGCGATGTTCGAAGACATGCCGCACAATCTTGAACCGGCTTCGAGCCTTGGCATGACGACGGTGCTCGTCCATTCCGATTATATCGACCATCCGGCGCAATTGAAGGTCCGGGAATGGCGGGAGCTGCCGGAGCACGTGCATTATCTGACCCGCGATCTCACGGGGTTTCTAAAGACCGAGACCGGCAAGAAAATCCCAACGGAATGAGTGTCGGATGCTGGCGGTCGTTTCCGACGTTTCTTATGCGTTTATTCCTTTGGCCTTTCTTTGGGTGTCGTTCATCATTGAACTGACCCCTGGGCCCAACATGACCTATCTCGCTGTTCTCAGCCTCGTCGAAGGCCGTCGCGCCGGATTGGCGATGGTGGCGGGTATTGGGACGGGACTTCTGGTTGTCGGAATTTTTGCTTCCTTTGGTGTTGCAGCGTTTGTCTCGGAGTCGAAGCTTCTCTACGGCATGATGCGCTGGCTGGGCGTCGGCTATATGCTATGGCTGGCCTACGACATCTGGCGAGGTGAAGACGGAAGCAACGGCCAAGAACACGTGCCAGAGCAGTCGCTGCGTCATTACTTTGGCCGAGGCTTCATCACGAACGTTCTCAATCCGAAAGCGGCTGTGTTCTATGTCGCGGTGTTGCCCGAGTTCGTCGATCCGGCGCGGAATTTATTGACCCAGACGCTGACGTTGTCAGTGGCTTACGCGAGTGTAGCGACGGTCGTGCATACGCTGATTGCCTTATTGGCCTCTAAGATGCGACCGTTCCTGCAGGACGCCGAGCGCATGCAAATGGTAAGGCGCATCCTGGCGATCAGTCTTGCATTCGTCGCGCTCTGGCTTCTTTGGTCGACCGCCGAGCCGGGGCAAAACGTCAACCACGCCCGATAAAGGGCATCGCCGTCGCCATCAGGGTCATGGATTGGACGTTGGCGTCGAGCGGCAAGTTGGCGATGTAGAGTACGGCATCGGCGACATGGGCGACGTCCATGCGCGGTTCGACCACCGTGGTGCCGTTCGCTTGCAGAATACCGCTGCCCATTTTGGCCGTGAGGTCGGTTGAGGCATTACCGATATCGATTTGCGAGCAAGCAATGTTGTCGGCGCGACCGTCAAGAGACAGTGATTTCGTCAGTCCGGTGATGGCGTGCTTGGTCGCCGTGTACGCCACCGAGAATGGCCTTGGCACTTGGGCCGAGACCGAACCGTTGTTGATGATGCGGCCACCTTTCGGATCTTGCGCTTTCATGATGCGAACAGCTTCGCGGGCGCAGAGAAAGCATCCCGTCAAATTGACATCAACGACGCGTTTCCATTCGCTGAGCGTCAGTTCGTCGATCGGAACGCCCTGCGTGAAGGTTCCGGCGTTGTTGAAAAGAAGGTCAAGGCGGCCGAACATTTCGCGCGTCGATTCAAAAGCTTTTGCGACGGCAGTTTCATCAGCAACGTCGGCGGGGGCGATGAGGCATTTGCCGCCGCCGGGCGTCGCGGCTGATGCTGTTTTTTGCAGTTCATCGACGCGACGACCGAGCAGCGCGACATCGAAGCCGCTGGCCTGAAGTTTCAGGGCAACGGCTCGGCCGATGCCTGAGCCCGCGCCCGTCACCAAAGCCACGCGTTTCGTGTGAACCATGTTTTCATTCCATTCAAACAGCGACGGCGCTGCATAGCGTGGAATGTCTAAAGGCGCCAGTTTCTGGCGTCCGGCGGCCATGCTAAAGGTGGTCCAGACCGGAGCGGTGCGTGGGGGCACGATCATGACCGAAGCGGGTACAGTTGACGCGCGCTTTTGCGCCGATTGCGGGACGGCTTTGCAGGGAAAATTCTGTACGTCTTGCGGGAGGCAGGCGATCGGGGTGGCGGCGGCAGAGCAGAGTTCCGAAGGTTGGGGCAGTCTGACGTCGGAATTTTTCAGCTCGCATGGGCGCAACGGCATTGTTTCGGTTGCGCTGTCGTTTCTGCGCCATCCCGTCGATACCATCATCCGCTTGACCGACGATCCGACCTATCGCTCGCAATGGGGGTTTCTGACCGCCACGGTCGGCGCGCAGATGACGCTGATTTACGTTTTTCTTCCCCGTGCGTTTGCGGCGCTTTTCAATGTGCCCAACACGGCAAACGGTTCGGCGGTCATCACGAACGAGATCGTGCAGTATGTCGGCATGGTGATCCTGACGCCGATCCAATACTACCTTTGCCGTTGGCTCGGGACGCGCAAGCGGTCGCCGATGTCATACGTGAAGCTTTGCGTTTTGAGCGTCAGCTATGGCGCGTTGCTGTCTAGCCTTGTGGCGATCTTTTTCTTTCTGGTCGCTGTCGGCTTGCTGAAAAACGGAACCGCTGTCGATATCGAAGCGCTGTGGCAAGGGCTGGCGGTGCTGACGCTGATTGCCATTCTGGTGTTCGTCACCGAAAGCCATCGGCGGTTTTGGGGGATGGCTTGGCCGATCGCCATCGGCGTCACGATATCAATCGCGGCCTTGTCATGGCTGGTGGTCTATCCAGGGCTTGGTGCGTTGATTGAACGCGGCGGCGTGGCGGGCGCGATCGGCGGTCTTTTCGGGAGTTGATCCTTACCGCGTCGGTACCGGCTTCTCGCCGCGGTAATCATAGAAGCCGCGTTTCGTTTTGCGGCCGAGCCAGCCAGCTTCGACGTATTTTACGAGCAATGGGCACGGGCGGTATTTTGAATCCGACAGGCCTTCGTAAAGCACCTGCATGACGCTCAGACAGGTGTCGAGTCCGATGAAATCGGCGAGTTCGAGCGGTCCCATCGGATGGTGGGCGCCAAGCTTCATCGCCTTGTCGATGGCTTCGACCGTGCCGACGCCTTCGTACAGCGTGTACACGGCCTCGTTGATCATCGGCAGCAGAATGCGGTTGACGATGAAGGCCGGAAAATCTTCAGACACAGCCGTCGTCTTGCCGAGGCTCTCGACGAAGGTCTTGGCCGTTGCAAACGTCTCGTCTTCCGTGGCGATGCCGCGGATCAATTCGACGAGCTCCATTAGCGGCACGGGGTTCATGAAGTGCATGCCGATGAAGTCTTCCGGCCGATCGGTACCGGACGCCAACCGCGTAATCGAAATAGACGACGTGTTGGAGGCCAGCATCGCCGTCGGCTTCAGGTGCGGACAAAGCGCGGCGAAGATCTTGTGCTTCAGGCTTTCGTCTTCGGTGGCGGCCTCGATGACGAGATCGCAGTCACCAAAAGCTTCGAGCGTCGGGGCGAATGAGATGCGCTCAAGCGCCTGATCGCGCTTTTCTTCGGAGATGAGGCCCTTCGAAACCTGGCGGGCCATGTTCTTTGTGACGACCTCGATGCCCTTATCGTAGGATTCTTTCTTGAGGTCGTTGATGGCAACTGAGTATCCCGAGAGGGCCACGACGTGGGCGATGCCGCTGCCCATCTGACCGGCGCCGATGACGCCGACTTTGCTGATCGTGCGGGCAGGCTGGACGCCGACCTTGCCTTTTTCCATCAGCTTCTGAGCTTGCGACATGCAGTCGTGTCCTCACGGGTTTCGATGTTGTCTCAGCGCTTTTTTTCAGGTCTTGGCTTTCTGCAGTTCGGCGTCGAGTTCGGGCAGGGCCTGGAACAGGTCTGCCACGAGACCGTAGTCGGCGACCTGGAAGATCGGCGCATCGCCGTCCTTGTTGATCGCGACGATGACCTTCGAATCTTTCATGCCGGCGAGATGCTGGATGGCGCCGGAGATGCCGACCGCGATGTAGAGATCCGGGGCGACGACTTTGCCGGTCTGGCCAACCTGCCAATCGTTCGGCACGAATCCGGCATCGACAGCGGCGCGTGATGCACCCATCGCGGCCCCGAGTTTGTCTGCAATCGGCTCGATGTATTTCGTGAAGTTCTCGCCGTTGCCCATACCACGGCCGCCAGAGATGATGATCTTGGCGGACGTCAGTTCCGGGCGATCCGACTTCGACAATTCGGCTTTCTCGAAAGTCGAGATGCCGACTGTGGCCGGAGCGGAGATCGTTTCGACAGCGGCCGATCCGCCTTCGGGAGCGGCGGCAAACGCGGCGGTGCGCACGGTGACGACTTTCACCGCTTCGGCCGACTGCACGGTCTGGATGGCATTACCGGCGTAGATCGGACGCTCGAACGTGTCAGGCGAGACGACCTTGGTGATGTCGGAGATCTGCATCACGTCGAGCTTGGCGGCGACGCGCGGCAATACGTTTTTGCCGAACGCCGTCGCGGCTGCAACAATGGCGGTGTAATCCTTTGCGATCGCAAGGATGACCGCGGCCACCTCTTCGGCGAGTCCATTGGCCAACTGAGGGGCGTCCGCGACGAGAACCTTTGAAACGCCTGCGAGCTTGGCTGCGGTCTCGGCGGCGCTACCAACGTCGGAGCCAGCAACCAGGATGTGGACGTCTCCGCCAAGGTCCTTCGCCGCGGAAAGCGCTTTAGCGGTGGCGGGTGCGAGTGTCTTGCCGGAAAGTTCGGCGAGGAGAAGTGTCTTCATGATTAGAGAACTCCCGCTTCGCTTTTCAGCTTCTCGACCAGCTCTGCAACGCTGCCGACCTTGACGCCTGCTTTGCGCGTCGCGGGTTCGGCAGTCTTCAAAACTTTGAGCCGTGGGGCGATATCGACGCCGTAGTCTTCCGGCTTCTTGACATCGAGCGGCTTCTTCTTGGCCTTCATGATGTTCGGCAACGACGGATAGCGCGGCTCATTCAACCGAAGGTCCGTCGTGACGATGGCGGGCATGTTGAGCTTGATCGTTTCCAAGCCGCCATCAACCTCGCGCGTCACCGTAACGGAGCCTGCTTCGGTGACGACTTTCGAGGCAAAGGTACCTTGCGGCCAATCGAGCAGGCTGGCGAGCATCTGCCCGGTTTGGTTGCTGTCGTCGTCAATTGCCTGCTTGCCCAGGATCACGAGATCGGGCTTTTCGGCTTCGACCAGCGCTTTAAGAAGCTTGGCGACGGCCAGAGGTTCGACGGCTGCCCCTTCCGGCGTTTCGATCAGGATGGCGCGGTCGGCGCCGATAGCGAGGGCCGTACGCAGCGTTTCCTGGGATTTGGACGATCCGATCGAGACGGCAACGACCTCTTTGGCGCCGCTTTTTTCTTTCAGGCGCACGGCCTCTTCGACGGCGATTTCATCGAACGGATTCATCGACATCTTGACGTTCGCGAGGTCGATTCCAGAACCGTCCGGTTTGACGCGAATTTTAACGTTATAGTCAACGACGCGTTTGACCGGCACTACGATCTTCATGCCTTCCGCCAGATCCTCTGGCGCTCCCCTGTTTGTTGTTTCCCGCGTTTCGGACGAACGCAGGTTTCTTCACAGTGCATTTCCTCTCGCGGGTCGAGAGTGACGCGCCTGCGGGGTTCAAGTTCCAGCAAAAAAGCGCGATTTTCGCAACTGCGAAGAGCGAAAGCTACGGTTGGCCCGTGTGCAAGTCAATCGTCGCGTGCGTCGCGGCGTAGGCTAAACAAGACCGGCGTGGGATAAGTCTTTTGCCTGATGGGGGCGACGCCTGTCGCGATATTGTGAATCTTACCGCCGCACCATAACGGTGCAGAAACAGGTTTGCGTGCGCCGGCATTAGCCTTAGCGGTTTTTCCCAGGAACCCACAGAATGTCGCCTTTGCCGCGGTCGTTGACGTAGCGGCTTGCGACAAAGAGGAAATCCGAAAGACGGTTGATATATTTGAGGGCCGGTTCACTGACCGTTTCGCCCGGCACGGCGGCCAGTTCGACCATCATCCGTTCGGCCCGGCGTGAGATGGTGCGGGCTACATGCAAGGCCGCGCCTACGGCGGTTCCGCCCGGAAGAATGAAAGAGCGCAAGGGGGTCAGCTCGGCATTCATCTGATCGATCTCAGCTTCGAGGCGCGTCACCTGAGCATCGGCAACACGAAGTGGCTCATAAGGCAGTTTTTCGCCCTTATCGGGGACGCAGAGATCGGCGCCCAGGTCGAACAGGTCGTTCTGGATGCGAAGGAGCATGGCGTCGACGTCGGGCTCGCTTCCGGCCAGATGGGTGCGCGCGACGCCGACCGCGGCATTGGTTTCGTCCACCGTGCCGTAAGCCGCTATTCTCGGTGAGGTTTTGGGGACGCGTTCGCCCGTTCCAAGTGCCGTCGTGCCGGCGTCGCCGGTCTTCGTATAGATGCGATTGAGTACGACCATCGGCTCAAATCCGGGTTATCTCGATGCGCCAAAAACCGCCGGTGACGCTGCGGAGCGTGTTTTGGCCATTAGTGGGTCACAATGACGTAGGCAAGAATAATGAGAATCGCGACGAACTGGAGCCCGACGCGCCACCGCATCAGCTTCTGGCTCAGGTTGGGGCTGCTGCCGCGCATCATGTTCCACAAGCCCCAGAGCAGGACGAATAAAACGGCAAAAACGGCAACCGTAGTGGCATGATAGAGAAAATATTGCATCCGCCCAGTCCGCAGCAAAATCGAACGATGTGCTTAAGCCTTCCGGAGAGGCAGGGCAATCCGCAAGTGGCCAAGGGAACGAAGACCGTCAGTCCGCTTAGCATTACGCATTTGAAATTTGCTCTCCGCTGTAAATCCCTTAATTTTTCAGCCGCATCATTCGCACAACCGGCTTCAAGACGGGCGATATCCGTCCTTTCCGGTCCTATGCGCCCTTCGATCTGAGGCCTCGTGTCAAAGAACCAACCTGCGTTGCGGACGTTTCGGCCTCGCATCGGCGACGTGAGCGGGCGCGCGGGAATCGCCGGGGTTCTGGCGCTGTCGTTCGCGCTGCTGCCGACGCCGCTGTTCGCAGAGGATCCGCTGCCGAACGATCCCGAGACCGCCAAGCGCGTCCTGCAGGAAAAGAAGCACGAGCTGGACGTTAACGCTGCCAAGGAGCTGACGATCCAGTCGGACGTCGCGCAGCTCGATTCCGAGCGCGAGCGTTTGAATAGCCGGCTTATCGATACCGCTGGTCTCATCCAGCGCAGCGAAGGCAAGATGACCGCGATCGAAGGCCGGTTGTCGGAACTCGAAGAGCAGGAGCGGATCGTTCGCGGTTCACTAGCGCAACGGCACGTCGAGATCGCGGCGCTGCTGAGTGCGCTTCAGCGCATGGGGCGTAACCCACCGCCGGTTCTCGTGACCAGGCGCGAGGACGCGCTGAAGATGGTTCGCAGTGCTATGCTGTTATCGTCGGCGTTTCCAGGCCTTAGAGATCAGGCGATGGCGCTGGGAACGCAGCTCGCCGATCTGCAGCGCGTGATGGGAAATATTCGCACCGAGGGCGCGCGGCTCCAGGCCGAGACCGATCGGCTCAACGAAGCCCGCACGCGGCTTGCGAGCTTGATGGAAGCGAAGAAGCTGACGCTTCAGGACCGACGATCGCAGCTGGCGTCGGTACGTTCGGCAACTGCAGACATTTCGAAGCGCGTTACGAGCCTTTCCGATCTCATCAACAAGCTCGACACGGCAGTTTCCGAAAAGACCGGCCTTGGCACTTACGACGAAGAGCTGAAATCGCGTCAGCAGACGCAAAGCCAGCAATTGGCTTCGGCTGCTCCGTCGTCGGGGCCGCAGATCATCAAGCCTCCGCCGCCGGCCGAGGATGCTGCCGCTAAAACCGCCAAGGTCGCGGAAGCGACGCCATCGGTGCAACCCGTGCCGCCGCCTGCGACGGCCGCGAAAGCGGCTACGGCTGCGGCAGGGTCCAAGGTCGCGGCTCAAGGCACTCAGCCCGCAGCCACCACCGCCAACGGCCAGAAGGTTGCTATGGTCGAACTGGAACCGGGTGGGGCATCGCTTATTTCCGGCAGCCCAGGCCGCATTAAACCTGCTATCCCCTTCTCGGACGCGCGCGGCAAACTGCCGTTACCGGCCCAGGGGCGGCGGGCCCTTGGATTCGGCGAGAAAACGCAATTTGGCGGACAATCCAAAGGAATCGTGATTGAGACGCGGTATTCCGCCCAAGTTACGTCGCCATGCGATGGCTGGGTTGTCTACGCCGGTGAATTTCGCAGCTATGGGCAACTCTTGATCATCAATGCGGGCGACGGCTATCATGTTCTGCTCGCGGGCTTGTCGCAGATCGATGTTCAGCCGGGACAGTTCGTACTGACCGCAGAGCCTGTCGGTACAATGAGTGGTGGTCAAAAGAATTCGTCGTCCGCGACACCAGTAAGCGGACCCGTATTATACGTAGAACTTCGTAAAGATGGACGTCCTATCGATCCCGATCCCTGGTGGGCATCAGGTCAGCAGAAGGTACAAGGCTAATGCGCAAGACAGACTATGCATTCTGG
>JAFECH010000048.1 GCA_018242255.1 Pseudomonadota bacterium
AGGCCCTGCAGTTCGACGCGAAGATGCAGCTTCTCGCCCACGTTCTCCGGCGTGATCGTCGTTCGGTCCTTGCCCCACTTGGGATAATTTTCGGGGCTCGTATCAAGACGCGGATTGACGGTCATCGTCCAGTTGAGACGACGCACCGGGTTGTTGATCTGCAAGTTCAGGAGAAACTTCAGCGCGCGTTCGAAAACGCCGGCTTCATGCGCCAGAGGCACCGGCCCATGCCATTCGAAGAAGTTCATGCCGACGTCGAAATCGAGCGACCAGTCAGCCTGAGAAGTAATGATACCGGCATCCATCCAGAGTTGATTGTCGCGCTGATCCTGGATCGAGAAATCGCCCTGGATTTGGCGCCCGACATATTCCATCGGCTCGTAGGGTAGCGAATTCACTTCGCCGAACGTGAATTTCTGATCGATTTTGAGCGGTTTGTTGATCCAGTGCCAATGCGCACCGTCCTGATGCAGCGTGAAGAGATCAGGATAGTCGCGTGCGAGGGAGACCATGACGAGTTCGAGCATGTCCCACTGCGCCGTCATCATGTGCGGCAGAGCCTGGCAGCGGCCGGGATCTTCCTGCAGCACCATTGCGCGATCGCGCATTTCTGAGACGTAGTGCTCGTCGATATCGAAGGTGTGCTCGTAGACCGAACCCTTCGGGCCCGGCGTATGCGGCTCGATGTTCACCGAATAGCGGTACTGGTCTTCGATGAACGGAAACGGAAATCGCCGGATATTCGCCGGGCTGTTCTTATAGGTGAAATCGTCTCGGAACGTCTCGTCTTTGAAAGTCAGCGCCATGCCGGTGCCTCCCCGATTACAAATTGAAAGATGCCGTCAGAGGTCGAGCGTGATCGACCCGGTTTGGATGCGTGACATGCAGATCATGATTTTCTTGCCGCTGACGCGCTCCGGTTCCGTCAGGAAGTGGTCGTTGTGCTCGATGTAGCCGTCGCATGCGACGACACCCGTTTCACACTGGCCGCAGGCGCCGCCGCGGCACAGGAAGGGTGCGTCGACGCCATGCTCTTCAAGCGCTTCAAGGATGCTCTGGTGGCCTTTTACCGTGATCTCGCGGCCGGATTTCGCAAGCTTGACGGTGAACGGCTTTCCAGGAGGCGGCGCTGAGAACTGTTCGGAATGAACATTCTCGGAAGGCCAGCCAAGGAGTTCCGCTGTCTGCAGCGACCAATCGATCATCGGTTTCGGTCCGCAGACGTACATATGCGTGCCGAGCCGTTGGTTGCCGAGAATCGTTTCAAGCGGGATCATCTGGCCTTGATCCTGGCGATAAATGTTTATGCGCGACCCATACCGCGACTGCAGGTATTTGCAGTAGGCGCCTTCATCGAGCGAGCGAACGCCGTAGTGGAGTTCGAAGTTCGATTTCAGGCTGTCGAGTTCGTTCATCATCGACATGAACGGCGTAATACCGATGCCGCCCGCAATAAGAATGTGCTTCTTCGCAAGCTTCACGGGCGGAAACAGATTGAGCGGCTCGCTGATTTCAAGCTCGGTGCCAACCGCGACGTTCTCGTGCATGAACTTCGATCCGCCGCGAGAGTCAGCGCCGCAATTCAGGACGCTGATCTGATAGCTCGACGTGTCGGACGGCGATCCCATCAGCGAATAGGGGTTGCGCATCATCCGGTCGCCTGAATGCATGACGACGGAAATGTGCGAGCCGCCGGAGAATTCCGAAAGCGGCGCATTGTCGATATCGACGAGGCGAAAGCGTTTGATGCGGGCGGCGACTTGCTCAACCTCTGCAACGCGAACGCGGCGAAGACGGGAACCGCTCATTGATAAAGTGCCTCCGTCGGTGGGACATCGCCTGGAACTTCAGCGTCAATGCAGACGCCTTGGAATGCCGCGAGGCGGCGTGAATAGTGATCGCGAACGAGAAGCGTCAGCCCGCAGTGCGCGCAGGTCACCGGGTTGGTGGTGACGTTCTCGATGAAGCCTTTGCAATGCACGCATTGTACGCGGCGCATGAGCGAGCCGCGGTGCTCCGTTCGGATCGACAGATGATCGATCGCATAGTCGGCAGCAGCCTGAACGACCGAGCCGATCAGCGGCTCCGTCCCGGTGGCATAAAGCCGAAGTCCCATTGGCGCCGCTTCGAGCATCTCCCGAAGTCGGGCGATCCCTTCAGGGATCGTCGGAAAAAACTCGATACTGGCGGGCGACAGCTCGGTTTTCACGGTTTGCTTTTCGGCGTCGCTCAGAGTCTCGGCAAGAAGGATTGTCGTGCGCTTCGCAAAGGCGGTGTCGGCGCGAGAAAACAATTCCGTGACGGCGGCGGCGCCGCCCTTGTCGCATACGATGATATTACTGCGGGCGTTGAGATCTGGACTGAGGCCCGGATAGATCGGACGGCTTTTATTCGTGCTGATCGTCATCAAGTGCTCCTTAACTCCGATGAGCTCCCTGTCGGAAACTTCCGGAAGCGATTTGACCAGACCAGAGCGGCGATGTGAACCGCTCCGGTCCGTCCTTTCTTTAGGCAGGCAGCTGGAAGAACCAGTTGGCTGCAAAAACGACGGCCAAGCCAGCTACGAGCACGATGTAGGGCAGTGCGCCGGCTTTCTTTTTCTTGAAGTCAGCTTCGTGAAGACCAAGGTCTTCCAGCATATGTGCCGGAAACACGCCCTTGTCCTGCACATAGTGGCGGAAGCAGAAGACCGGAATGATCAGCGCGGCGGTGAACAATCCGGCCCACAGAGCTGAAGGATTCCAGACTTTCGCGCCCGCTCCCATGAACACGGCGTTCACGAACGCAAACACCGCGCCGACTGCAAGTACCCACGTCGGTGCGCGCCACGGACGCGGAACGTCAGCATTGTCGATCCGGTGCAGCCACCCCGAATTGAGGTTCAGGAAGTTGAAGATGATGTAGCCGCAGTTCGAAACGGCGAGGATGAAGAAGAAGCTCGTGGCATCCGCGCAGGCAATCGCCAGGACTGCGAGGTTGATCACGAGATCAGTCCACATCGCACGCGTCGGCGCACCATGCTCGTTGACGTGGCTGAGGTAACGCGGCAGCCAGCCGTCACGCGAGCCCTGATAGAGCGTGCGCGAAGAGCCCGCCATCGCCGTCATCAGACAGAGCATGAGTGCGAGGATCATGAGCATGACGAGCAGGTTCGTGACTAGCGCGCTGCCATGGCCCACCATGTTGGCCATCGCCGCCGCAACGCCCGAACCATCGACGATAGACGGCTCAAGCATGCCCTGCAGGCCAAGAACGCCCTGGAACGTGAAGGGCACCAGCGTGAAGAGCACCAGGCAAAGAAGACCCGAGTAAAAGATCGCCTTGAACGTGTCGGTGCCGGGATTGCGGAACTCGCTCGTGTAGCAAACCGCCGTCTCGAAGCCGTAGGTCGACCACGCCGCGATGAACATCGCGCCGAGGATGAGCGTCCAACCGCCGATGTCCCATGAGCCCATATCCGGCGCATACGCAGCCTTCAAAGGTTCAAGTGGCGTGAAGTTCGACCAGTCGATCTGGCCGGTAATGATCGGCACGACGCCGACGATCAGCATCGGGATGATAACCGCGAGGCCGATGTATTTCTGTACGTTTGCAGTGCCGAGAATACCCCGGTGCTGAATGGCGAAGGTAATCAGCATCAGGACCGCGCCGATGAAGAACGCGGCATTGAACGAGAATGACACCGGTCCGAGCGTCCCGTGGAACGCCGACCAGTTGCGAATCGCAGGCGTCAGCGCCGCTATGGCATCCGTCGAGAGCAACGCGCTAATTGCGTCGGCCGCAGTCTTACCGTGGTTGGCAGCAAGCCATTCGGCGATACGTGGGGAATCGGCCGGGATCGAACCTGCGTGTGCACTGATCCAGGCTGCCACCTGCGGCGCATCTGCAGGCGGGATCGGAGCCAGGGCGTTGAGAATGTAAGCGGCGGCAATGGAGCATCCGAGCGACAGCACGGGTGACCAGGCGAACCAGTTACACCACACAGAGAGTGGCGCAATGAGCTTGGAATAGCGGACCCAGGCGGCTGCACCATAGACCGAAGCGCCGCCGGATTTGTTGGGAAAGAGACCGGCGATTTCCGCGTACGTGAAGGATTGAATGAACCCCATAATCATCGACACGAACCACACGAGAAAAGCGACCTTTCCCGCTACGCCCGCGATACCGCCGATCGAGAAAAGGACGAGAGCCGGGACGCCGCTGGCGACCCAAAACGCACCTCTCCAATCGATCGCCCTAACAAGTTGACCGGACGTGGCGCTTGGCCCGTCCGCTGTAAGCGTTCCCGTTTCTATTGCCATGTTCTCTCCCGATTGAGCCTTATCGGTTGATGAAAAACGAGCATCTTCCGGTCTCGTGACTCGGGCCTATGGGCCTTTGCCAAACGAAGCCGAAAGAGCGGCGGACTGCCGTCGAGCAGGGGCTTGGCTTGATGCAACCGGATGAAAAAACACCGGAAACCAATTTAAACCAGAAGACACCGCAATTGCCCAACGCCGGCCATGTTAGGGGAAGGCGAATTACCCGCAAGTCAAAAAAATCACCATCAAGAAACCGGGATTGACTATTTCGCAGGCACAAAAACCAGATTTTATCGCAATATTTGAGTGTTATCCCATATATCGCATTTGCGAAACCAGATTGGATATTTTTGGTCAAATGTGGTTGCATTTTGGTCCACAAAAAGCGATTGCTGACTATGGGAGTGAAAATAGCGAAGGAGCTACGCAACCGAGATGCGAACAGCAGCAGTCAGCAAGTCTCAGAATTTATGGGTAGAATCGACGGTGGCTGGGATCGAGCGGTTGGCGCGCGCGCGGTCCCAAGAGGCCGCGTATTGCTGGCTCGAAGCAGAAGCTGTGCAGGCTGCGAGGGGTACTGAATTTGATTCCCTGCGAGCGGCCAGTCGATCGAACGCCGCTGCTGCGCGCCTGCTGCTGAGGCACGAGCACGAGGCTGAGCTAAATTTTGAGGCGGCTGATCAAGCCTGGCAAAACGTCATCGCTGGCGTTGCCACGCTTGACGTGCCGATGAGCGGCGCGAGTTCGTCTTTTCATTTTCGTCTCGCCGCTAAGGCGCCTGACGTTTTGATCAGCGCTGGGCGGCAGCGCTATCGCCGGCTTGCCGAAGCAGCGCTTGCGATTACCCAATTCAACCGCGCCCTGATTGGTCGTCGGTCGCAAGACGCAGCACACATCGCCGAGCGCGCGACCGGATTGAAGGCGATGCTGTGCGACGTGCTTGGTCATACGTCGCCGGAAGCGCGCCTTCTCTCGGTCTGTATCGAGCCGGACGGCGATGGCGACGTCTGCGCGATTTATGCCGGCAAACTCCAGGATATCTCCGCACGCCAACGGACGTTGTCGGCCGCGAGCAGCGAGGCCTGCGCGAATTTGGAAAGCGCCGTCGCGCTGACCGCCCTTCTGACACCTGCGATTTTAAACGCGATCGATCGTTCCGTCGGCGATAGCGCCGACGATCCGAACCAACAGCTTGAGCTTGAATGATGTCTGATACCTACGACCTCGAAACGCCGCCTTGGATCGACGATGTTTCGCGTCATCCGCTTGTCACGCCGCGTGTTAAAGAGATCGCGACACGTCTTTTCGCGCGGCTCGCATCAGGGGAATTTCCGTTTGGAACGCGGATTCCGGCCGAACGAGACTTGGCGGAAGCATTTGGCGACAGCCGTGCCACGATCCGCCAGGCGCTCGAATTCCTGTCAGTTTACGGCATTGTTTCGCGTCGCCCCGGCAGCGGCACGTTCGTCTCATATCAGCGAAAGCCGCGCACGAACGGCAATGCGGTTGGGCAGTCCTCGTCCCATATCAACGTCGATCAGCTTGCCGAGACGGCGTCGCCGTTCGCCATGAATGTCGCCGGTTCCATCCTCGCGCCCGAGATGACGCGCCTCGCCACGATCTACATGTCGACGCGCGATATTGCCGATCTGCAGGGCCAGCTTCAGCGGCTCGAAGCCATCGTCACCGAGGCTGAAATATTCGCCGCGCTCGAAGAAGAATTCATGATGACGATTGCGCGCGGCACGCACAATTCATTGATCGTCGCGATGTACGCGATCCTTCATGAGGTGCGTCGCCATCCGCAATGGGCTGCAGCCCGCCGGCAGGCGCTGACGCCGGCCAAGATCAAGAGCATTCAGCTGATGTTTCGCTCGCTTTACGATGCCATCGAGCGGCGCAACGTCGAGACGGCGGTCGAGATAATCAAGCTCTACGTAGCGAATGCTCACGAAGACATGATCTACGAATCCTGAGCGGCCAGGCGTTCAAGCGTCTCCGCCGACGCTGCCAGATGCTCGCGCTGGTCCCACATCAGATCGAGCGCGCGCATGTGCTTGACGAGCAATGACCGGTTCTTTGTCCACCAGTCGGCAATCGAGCCGAACTCCTGGATGCGCGCCTTGCCGTTAACGATGGCGACGACCGGCCAATCGCCGACTAGCGCATTGTCGATACCGAAAAGATCTTTGCCCCACCAACGCGCCTCACCGAATGCGTGCTGGCCGACGCCGCCGATCTTCATGGCAGCGAGCACCGAGAAGGGTTCGAAAGCGCGGGCGCGCTGCACGGCCGATTTCCAAAGCTCGAGCGTCGAGGCATATTCCCACGACACCGCGCTCCATGTTCCCGGAAAGCGCCGGCAGAACTCGTCATAGAAGGTACCGGGATCTTCAAAATTGATATGCCCGTCGTTGAGGCGGGGATCGTCGAAATCGGGGAACTGGAACACGAAGCCTTCCATAAACTCGCCGCTCGTTCGCCGGATGAGTTCCTGGTAATTGTCGCAGGTGCACGACAATAACCGTCCACGAAAGCCGCGTTTGAAAGCTTCGATCGTCAGCGCATGGACGAATGGCTCGTAGGCCGTATCCCAGCACAGGATGTCGGGATTCTTAGCCATCAACTTATCGACGATCGGACCGAAGTCGCTCGTGTCGGGCTCAAACAGGTGCTCTGCGACGAGTTCTATTTCTGCCGCTTCGAAGGCCGCCCGATAGGTCGCGATCGATGGCAGGCCGAGCAGGTCGCGTTGCGCGCACAAGGCCGCCGTCTTGATGCCGGGCTGCGTCCGCTTCAGCCACTCGACGCCGGTGACGTTATAGATCGGATGCACTTCGCTCGGCGCTACCAGGGTCGGCGCGTCGGGAGACAGATCGCTCGGCAGAAGCGTCGCGACCAGCATGCGATGCTGCTTGATCAGCCTGCGGACGTCCGTCGTGAGGTCGTTGCCGCCGATCATCAGGATGAGTTTGACGCCCTCCTCGACGATCAGCCTCTTGGCGCCGAGAAGCGCCCGCTCCGGCTGATACATCGTGTCGTAGGGCACGAGTTCGAGCATGTAGCGACGTCCGCCGACTTTCAGTCCGCCGGCTGCATTGACGCGCTCCGTCCAGATGAGGCTGCCATTATATCCGGGAACTGCCCAGGCCTTCAGCGGGCCGGTAAGAGGCGCGAGAACGCCGATCTTGAGGACGGTGGAAGACCCCAATCCAAGGTCTCTCATTGCAACCGCCAGAGCCGATACAACCGCACTTCGTGGTCTAGCGGCCATTGTCTGAACTTACCGGACGTAGAATTTGTTGCCGCACCTGGATCAACGCAATTGCATTCCAAAAAAGGCCCGCACTTTGCGCGGCGGGCGAAAGCTCTTCACGCGCAAGAATGTTTAGCTACGCTAAATGGAGGCAGGCATCTTGTCGATAGCGCTGGAGGAATGGCAGACCGCTTCAGCTTTGCGAACGATCAGACGACGTCGCTATCGCGTTGCGCCTGTTGTTGCTATTGACGACGTTGCAAGTGCCGTTGAAGGTTGCTCGATAGGCTCTCCTGCAACCTGCATCTCGCTGCCGCGAACAGTCGTCAGAAAATGGTCGAGGCTCGCTCCCCACATGTCCCAGCCCTGGCGATCGTCCGCAATCGTGTGCCCGTCCTGGCCGTAGGGGGGCAGGATGTGTTCCTCGACGTTGCCGCCGCCGCTGCTCCAGGCGCGCGCCAATTTCACAGCGAGATTGGGTCCGAAGTAACTGTCGTTTTCCGAATAGAACCAGATGGTCGGCTCGCGCGCCGTCTCTCCATAGAAATGCGCCGCCGATAGAAGATCGCTTTCACCGCAGATCGCGTTTGGCTGGCCGTACGCGTGCCCGCCGCGACCTCCGGCGAAATTAACGATCGCCTGGACCTGGGGAAGGTTGCGCGCTGCAACGGCGAGCGACGCCCATCCTCCCGTCGAGATGCCGGCGACGATGGCGCCGCGCTTGGCGATAAACGGCTGCGCCGTCATGAAGTTGATCGTTGCGGTAATATCGTCGGCGGCGATGTTGCCGGACTGATAGTGATTGGGATTGGCGCATGTGCCGACAGCTTCCGACAGTCGGCCGCCCGTCGCGCCATGGCCGCGGCGCTGGGGAAGAATAACCGCGTACCCGCGATCGACGAACCATCGCGACAGCCAATAATAGACCGGCATCGAAACGGCGAGACGCGTGGATTCGTCAGTGCCGTGATTGATGACGACGAGTGGAAACTGTTTGCCCGGCGCTTTGGGATCTTGCTCAGGCTGGAAGAGAGTTGCACGCAGAGACCGTCCGGGTTCGCCGCTCGGCAGGATCCAAAGTTGCTCGCGCATACGCGGACCTTCGGGACCGAAGCCGCCGTACGTGTTGTCCGCCGCCGATGCCGTTCCGCAGACGAGGGCGGCTAACCCAATTACGACCGTCAGAAAAAGCGCGGAACGCTCGATCAAAATCCGCAATCCCACCCTCGCGTCGAGTGACGCGTCAATTCCCTTCAAGAAAGTCATCAAAGGTTCCCCGTCTCGCGCAACTTCCGCGCTGCAACATTGGAGGGCGGAGCGGCGCCTTCGTCAAGAGTAGTAATTTGGATCGCCGAACGACGATTTACGCCTGATTTTACTGACGAAAATTGAACGAGGGGGATGTCTGTGCCGACGCCCGGCCACTGAATTTCCCCAATTACAATTGCCAAGCTTCGATATACCGACCGTGCAGTTGCGATCCTGCTCGTCTCCCCAAGCTCAAAAAATGAAAGCGCCGGAAATCATCCGGCGCTCTTCGTTAGATGTGTTCACCACCAGCACAGGCCGATGCAATAGACCGGGCGGCGATAGCGATAGCCATAGCCATAGCCGGAGTACGGGCGGCTGTAGGAATTGTAGTAGTAGTGGCGCCGGTACGGGTAATGATGTCGGCGATAGTAACGTTGACGCCAATACCGGTTACGCCAGTAGCGGTGACGCCAGCCGTAGTGATGTCGCCATCCGCGGCGGTAGCCGCAATGCCGATATCCGTTTCGCCACCAGCAGCGGTAGCGGGCCTTTTCGACAAGATTGACCTGATCGCCCTTGAGCGCCAGCACACCGCTCGTCAGCGCACCGGCGCGTGCGCCGGGCGCATAAACGCCGAATGCCATGGCCATCGCGCAGCTGAGCACGATGATCGAAAGCAGTTTCCTCACTTAAGTCCCCCTTTTCTCGCAATACACGCGCCCCGGAAGGAAATGAGATCTGTTCTGCTCGGGGCTCGGCGATACTGCATTCGCGCAATGTCAGTACAACCGTTATCTGCGCATTCAGCCCTAAGCGACGCGCACTTGTAGGGAGAGTGTGGCATGCGCGTGCCACCGCATGGTCCGGAAGAAGCGGCTATGCACAGGTCGCGAGTTATCGCTGGGTCCGCCGGTGGGATAGCCGGGAAATGCTGCCTTGGCCCCGGCGCTAAATGGCGCCGCCGCGAGCCGAGAGCCGTCGTCTCATCTCGCGTAGGAAGATCTGCGTCGGCACGGTCTGCTGCGCTTCGGGATGCGTAATCAGGTACAGGCAGTAATTCGGCAATATTGCTGACGGCAGCAACGGCCAAAGATTGTCACGCTCTTCGCGCGAAACGAGCACGGTCGGCAGAAAGCCAAGTCCGACGCCCATGCGGATCATGCGCTTGGCTTCATCCAGGTTCTCGGCTTCACCTGCAGGTCTCAGTCCCAGTCCATATCGTAAGCGGAAATTCTTCACTTCCATCGGCTCATCTGTGCCGGTCACAACGAAGCGTTCGGTGGCAAGCGCTTCCGGACGGTTTACGAGTGCGCCATAGAGCGGGCTGGAGCGAGCGCAATAGAGCTGCTGAAATTCCCGTACCAGCGGCTCATAAAGAAGTTCGGCGCGCGGCGCGGCGTCGAAGGAGATGCAGACTTCCGCGCGGCCTTTCGCCAGCGCATCGAGGACGATCGGGCACGGCGCAACTTCGATCTTCAAACGTATTCCGGGGTGTCGCCGCTGCATCGTGTCCAGTGTCGCATCCAGTTCCGGAGATACGACGCCCGAGACAGTTCGGATCGTCAGCAGCCCGTGCACGTCGCCGGAGGTTCTGGCGATATCGTTGGGCAGGGACTGGACGGAGTCGAAAAGGCTGTCGCAGAACTTGGCGAGCACATGCCCCGCCGCCGTGAGTTCGACACCCCGCGGCGTGCGCAGGCATAATTTTTCGCCAATGTGCTCTTCAAGCCGGCGCAGCGCCAAGCTCACCGTCGGTTGCTGCAGGTTGAGCCTTCGCGCGGCCGAGCCGATGCCCTCGGACCGGCATATCTCACGGAAAATTTTAAGTAAATTAAGGTCCAGGCGCCTGAAAAGCGAAGCGTCAGCTGATAACCTATTTTTGCGCACGGCCAACGCGACACCACCCCTGCTCGCACCACGTCACCCATAAATCCAATTTATGCCTCGGATTGTAAAGCGATGGGTTCCCGGGGCTTGGCACCGCGGTCAATGATGTGAGCGCCTTCAATCGTCGAATTCGACCTCCCGGGAAAGGATCGAAATTCAATGACCGCTTCAAACGTCGTCGGCTTTTCATCGACAGAAACAGTGACCGACAAGCTCGCGACGATCGTCGCCAAAATCCAACACGCAGCCGCGCAGCCACTGGCGCGCGCCGTGACATGTCCTCCTGCGGCCTACACCGACGAGGACTATTTCGCATTTGAAGCCAAGCGCGTTCTCGAGACCGGCTGGCTCTGCGTCGCCCACGTCTCGGAACTCAAAGAAGTCGGTAGCTTTCTCGCCGTCGATCTGCTTGGCGAGCCGTTGGTCGTGACGCGCGACGAACGTGATCAGATCCAAGTGCTGTCGCGCGTTTGTCCGCATCGCTCGATGGACATCATGCCTGAGGGCTTTGACTTCCCGCGCAGCGGGACGGCAAAGCGCCTGACGTGCCCCTACCATCTTTGGGCGTTCGATCTCGACGGACATCTCAAGGGCTGCCCGCACATGCAGCGCGTGGAGGATTTCAACAAGGAAGACTGGCAGCTTGCAGGTTTCCGGACCGAAGTCTGGAAGGGTTTCGTCTTCGTCAACTTCGACGGCAATGCTGCGCCGGTCGCCGAACAATATGAAGACCTCACCACGATGCTCGCGCCGTGGAAAACGGAAGACATGGAGGTCGTCATCACGCTCGACTGGGAGTGTGACTTCAACTGGAAGGTGATGATCGAGAACTGGATGGAATCCTATCATCACATCGGTGCGCATGCCGAAACGCTCAACCGCACGATGCCGGGTCAGAACACCTGGAGCGAACCGGAGCATCCGCATTTCATCCGCGCTCATCTTCCCTTCAAGGAACGCATTCGCGAGGAGATGGAGGAGGCGCTGGCCAAAGGCGAGACGCTTCCGGGCTTTTCGACGATCTCCGGCCTCTCAATAGAAAACCAGGTCGAATGGGGGCTTTACGTCGGATTTCCCTGCTTCATGCTTCTCACGACGCACGACCGCGTGCTGTGGTATCGGCTGCTGCCGGTATCAGCTGGAAAGTGCAATCTCCAGACGATGACGCTGGTCACGAAAGAAGCGATGGCCGCACCCGACTACGCCGAGACACTCGCCGCCGAAACGAAGATGCTGAGCGACTTCCACAAGGAAGATATGCAGGTGAACATCGGCGTGCAGCGCGGGCTCGCGTCGCGCAAAGTCGTGCAAGGACGCCTTAGCCATCTTGAAGAACCGGTCTGGTTGATTCAGCGTTACGTGGCGGCGCGCTTGAAGGACACCTATCCCGAGCGGGCCAAACGCGCGCCCTATAGCGGTCCGCTCGCAGCTGCCGAATAGAACGCATTGTGCGAGGCTAGTTGCCGAAGATCTCGCGCTGACGAGCTTCGAGCTCTTGACGATACCGCCGGAGCGCGAATGCTTCCGTGATGTAGCCCAAGGCGTGCCTGGACGTTTCGTCATCGACGATGATCAACCGCTCCGTTTCACGCTGCTCGAACAGGTGGACGAGCATGTCAAAGCGCGTCGAGGCCATTACCCAATCGTTGCTATGTTCAAGCGACGACTTCAGATCTTCCAGCGTCCGGTCCTGATGTTCGTTGAGCTGGTCGACATGCAAGGCTGCGACGTCGACTAGACCGACATACGCCGCCTTCTGATCCGCTACCGCCACGTACTT
>JAFECH010000049.1 GCA_018242255.1 Pseudomonadota bacterium
TCGCGCCCAACATCAGATCGCATTCTGAAAGTCGCGCAGGCCTTCCGCGAAGGCTTTTCGCTCGACGAGATCCATCAGTATTGCAAGATCGACCCGTGGTTCCTCAGCCAAATCAAGGCGATCACCGATACCGAAGCGCGCATCATCGCCCACGGCCTGCCGAAGACAGCACAGCAACTGCGCGCGCTCAAGGCGCAAGGCTTCTCCGACGCTCGCCTCGCGAAGCTCGGTAAGGTCAGCGAGGCTGATGTCAGCAAACTGCGCAAGGAACTTGGCGTCACGCCTGTGTTCAAGCGCATCGATACATGCGCTGCCGAATTTGCTTCGCCCACGGCCTATATGTATTCGACCTACGAGACCGGTCTCAGCGGCGACCCCGTCTGCGAAGCCGATCCGAGCGGGAAGGACAAAGTCGTCATTCTCGGCGGTGGACCCAATCGTATCGGCCAGGGCATCGAGTTCGACTACTGCTGTTGCCACGCCTGTTTTGCACTGACTGCGGCAGGCTTCGAAACGATCATGGTCAACTGTAACCCCGAGACTGTTTCGACCGACTACGACACCTCCGACCGGCTGTTCTTCGAACCGCTGACTGCCGAAGACGTGCTTGAAATTATCCGCGTCGAAAGCGGCAAGGGCTCGCTGAAAGGCGTCATCGTGCAGTTCGGCGGCCAGACGCCGCTGAAGCTCGCCAGCGCGTTGGAAGAGGCTGGCGTTCCCATCCTCGGCACGTCGCCCGATGCGATCGACCTCGCTGAAGATCGCGACCGCTTCAAAGCGCTGATCGACAAGTTGAACCTGAAGCAGCCCAAAAGCGGCATCGCCAAGACGCCGGAAGCAGCTCGCGGCATCGCCGAAGAAATCGGCTATCCCGTCGTCATCCGTCCGTCCTATGTGCTCGGTGGCCGCGCGATGGAAATCGTCCACGACGGCGCGGAAGTCGATCGTTACGTCGCGCGTCTCTCGGCAACGCTCGATAAGCCGTCCGAGCTCGTCGTCTCCGACAAGCGCCCGCTGCTGATCGACAGCTATCTGACCGACGCCGTCGAAGTTGACGTCGACTGTTTGTCGGACGGCAAAGACACGTTCGTCGCCGGCATCATGGAGCACATCGAGGAAGCGGGCATTCACTCGGGCGACAGCGCCTGCTCGCTGCCGCCGCATTCGCTCTCGCCGGCCATCATCGCCGAGCTTGAACGCCAAGCCCGCGAGCTGGCTCTCGCGCTGCGCGTCGTCGGCCTGATGAACGTCCAGTTCGCGATCAAGAATGAGCAGGTGTTTATTCTCGAGGTGAACCCGCGTGCATCCCGAACGGTGCCGTTCGTCGCGAAAGTGATCGGTCTGCCGATTGCGTCTATCGCTGCCGAGGTGATGGCGGGTAAGCCGCTTGCGGCCTTCAATCTGAAAAAGCCATCCTACACGCACATCGCGGTCAAGGAGGCGGTCTTCCCGTTCGCGCGGTTCCTCGGTGTAGATCCTATTTTGGGACCGGAGATGCGTTCGACGGGCGAGGTCATGGGAATCGACCATGACTTTGCGATGGCCTTTGGGAAGAGCCAGCTCGGCGCCGGGCAGAAGTTACCGTCTAAGGGTACGGTTTTCGTCTCGGTGAAGGAAAGCGATAAGTCCCGCGTGGTCGCCCCGGTCCGAGAGCTGGCCGCGATGGGCTTCAAGGTCGTCGCCACCCGCGGAACCAAGCGCTTCCTGGAAGCGAACGGCATCCAGTGCGATGCTATCAACAAGGTTCTGGAAGGTCGTCCGCACATCGTTGACGCCATGAAAAATGGCGACATCAACCTTGTTTTTAATACAACCGAGGGTTCCAAAGCTCTGAGCGATAGCAAGGACATTCGGCGCACGGCCTTGCTTCACCATATCCCCTACTATACAACATTGTCGGGGGCGGTAGCGGTTACACGGGCTATCAAAGCACTGGCATCGGACACGCTGGAAGTGGCCCCGTTGCAGGCTTTCGCGCATCGCTAAACCGTTCGCCGGCCAGACGGGGCACGCGAGGAGCGCTGCCCCTTCATTGCTTTCCTTATTGCCAAGCTTACTGTTACCGTGTGTCGGGGCCATCCCCGCAATTGACTGAGCCGTTCGAATACGTTGGAGAAGATAATGGAACGGGTGCCGATGACGCTTGAGGGCTATAAGAGCCTTGAGGAGGAATTGCAGCGGCTGAAAGCCGTTGAGCGTCCGCGTATCATCGCGGCGATTTCCGAAGCGCGCGCCCACGGCGATCTTTCCGAAAACGCCGAATACCACGCTGCCAAAGAGCAGCAGGGGCTCAACGAGGCGCGCGTCGCCGAGATTGAGGACAAGATCAACCGTGCAGAGATCATCGATGTCACCAAGCTGTCCGGCGACACCGTCAAGTTCGGCGCGACCGTGACGCTGGAAGACGAAGATTCCGGCGAAAAGGTCAGCTACATGATCGTCGGCGACACCGAAGCGAACCTGCGCGACCGCAAGATATCGATCTCCTCTCCCATCGCCCGCGCGCTGATCGGTAAGGCCAAGGGCGAAAGCGTCGATGTCAACACGCCCAAGGGCACCCGGACATTCGAGATCTTGCAGGTGAAGTGGGGCTTGAGCCCGCTCACCTGATGCCAAACGAAGCGCATTATCGAGGGCGGCTAGTCGTTGTCGCCTTCGAAAAACGCCGTCGCGTCCTGGCATTCCTCTTTTGACGGAATAAGGTCGAACGTCTTGTCGATGCCGTCCTTGCCGGATAGTTCGATTTCGGCATCTTCGCCAGCCACCGAAATGCCGTCGTCGCCGGTCACGAGCTTCAGACCGTCTTTCCGCGGCGTCAGCCGGAATATGCCGCCGTCGCTTTCGAGATAGCATTGAAAGTCGTCATCGTTGGTTTGGCATTTTGCCTGCTGGCCGAACCAGTCCGAGCCCGACGTCAGCATAACGGCAAAACCAAGTGTGAAGCGATCCGGCGTATTCGGCGTGCCATCGGAGTTTGCCTTGGCAAGATCGATTTCGATCTTACGCACGCGCTGCTGCGGATGAGCGCTCAGCGCCTCGTCGTCGAACGACTGGGCGAAGCAGGGGCGTCCGCCGAGCACATTGCCGAAATAGGTATTGTACAGTTCGTCGGACGTTGCCGCCACCGCGATCGAAGTGCTCGGGATGATGGCAAGCAGGACCGCTTTTGCCGTCCACGACGTCCATTTAGAAAAGGTCCGCATCAACCCTCCAAAATACGCCGCGTCCGCTACGTTCCCTCAGGCCCTGCAACGCTGATCGGAACGCCGGGTTCGCGCTTGGCGCGCCGGATCGTCAAGTACGTTTTGACGCTGGCCACGTTGGGCGCTGCCGTCAATTCTTCCAACACGAAGTTTTGGAACCGCTGCAGATCACGAGCGATGCATTTCAATATAAAATCGCTCTCGCCCGACAGCATGTAGGCTTCGCGGACGAGGGGCCAGCCGAGGATCCGGTTTTCGAAGGCGTGAAGATCAGCCTCGGCCTGATTATGCAGCCGGACCATGGCAAAGGCCGTCAGCGCGTATCCGAGCCTCACTTCGTCCACCAAGGCTGTATAACGTGTGATAAGCCCGGCTTCTTCGAGTGCCCGGACGCGGCGCAGGCAAGGCGGAGCTGAAAGACCGATGCGATTGGCAAGCGCGATGTTGGTGATGCGGCCGTCGGCTTGCAGCTCTCGCAAAATTAGCCAGTCTGTTTCGTCGAGTTCTATGGCCATGGATCGCGCCGTCGCAGGAAACGCGAGAGTAATAACAGGAATGGCTGCAAGCGCGCAAAGTTTCGCAAATTTCTTTAATTGCCGTTCCGGCATAAGCTCGATGTCCAGGACTGGGAACGACAGGCGTGTCTGACGCGATGCGAACCGATAGCGATCTTCACGAGCTGAACGGGCGAACTGCCTGGATTTTCTCGGACGGCAAGGCCGGCCATGAAGCGCAATGCCTGGGTGTTGTCGAAGCGCTCGGCCTGACCCCCATTGTCAAACGCACCAATCTCTCGGGCATATACAAGCTGATGGCGCCTTGGGGACCGGTGCCCAAGGGTGAGGGGATGGGTGTGAACGGTAGCCCGCTCGGGCCGCCGTGGCCGGCGTTCGCATTCGCGACCGGACGGACGACCATTCCCTACATCCGTGCGCTGCGGAGCCGGGCCGGGATGCAGACGTACACAGTCGTATTGATGGATCCGAAAACCGGCCCGAACAGCGCTGACTTGATCTGGGTGCCGCAGCATGACCGCCGTCGTGGCCCAAACGTCATCACCACGCTGACCGCGCCGCATCGCTTTTCTTCGGCTCGGATCGAGGCCCTGAGAGGCAACATTCCTCCCGCGATAGCCGCGCTGCCGCAGCCTCGAATTGCCTGCCTGATCGGCGGTCCGAACGGCGATTACCGCTACACCGACGCCGACGAAGAACGGCTCGTCTCCTCGCTCGGCGCTCTTATCGACAGTGGCGCCGGTCTGATGATCACCACGTCGCGACGAACGCCCGAAGGTCTCGGTGCGCGACTTCAAGCGGCGATCGCCGGTAAGCCCGCCATCTTCTGGAATGGCGATGGGCCGAACCCATATCCCGATTTCCTCGCGCACGCCGACGCTTTCGTTATCACCGCCGACAGCGTGAGCATGATCTGCGAAGCCGCCGCCACTGGCCGTCCAATCTTCCTGTTCTCACCCACCGGAGGAAGTCCAAAGTTCGACCGCTTTCATGCGGCTCTTGCTGCCTACGGAGCAACGCGGCCGCTGCCCGCTTCCGGGGAGCCGATGACGACGTGGAGTTACAAGCCGCTTCACTCGGCTGAGACGATCGCCGATGAAATTCGCAGGCGTTGGCGCAAGCGTGCCGCCATGCTGCCAGGTCTCGTCAACGCCACCCGATCCTAATCCGTATCGCCCGGGAGTTTCGATGACAGCCTCTTTCCCGACAAAAGACGTCATCGGAACGGACGGCGGAATAACGGCAGGCGGAACTCTGGGCGCGGCCATTCCGCCGCTCTCCGACGCGCGCCGATTGCAGCTATGGGTGGAATTCGGGCTAATCTACATCGGCCTGCCGATGCTGATGCGCATCGCCGTGTTCGATTACCGTGTGCCGCTGTTCTACGCACTTCCGCCGGTGCTCGCCGGCTTCGTCGCGTTCCTCTACTTCGACAAAAGCTACAGCCTGAAACAGGAATTGGCCCGTTGGCCAGACCGCGCCACGCTCGTTTCGATCTTCCTGATCTTCGCCGTCGGAAGTCTCGTGGTGGCCGGGCTCGTCGCCGCGATCATGCCCGGCCGGCTGTTCTCCCTGGCAGCCGAACGTCCCGGCCTTTGGCTGAAAATCATGGTGCTTTACCCGTTCACGTCCGTACTGCCGCAGGAGTTCGCCTATCGCGTATTCTTCTTTCACCGCTATGGCGCGCTGTTCGGTTCGCGTTGGTCGCTTATTCTCGCCAATGCGTTGGCGTTCGGCTTCGGTCACATCCTGTTCCGCAACTGGATCGCCGTTGGAGGAACGTTCGTCGTCGGCTTGTTGCTGGCGTGGCGCTACGAACGTACCCGCTCATTCTGGGCCGTTTATATTGAGCACGTGCTCTGGGGCTGGCTCGTCTTCACGATCGGGCTCGGTGTGTATTTCTTCACCGGCGTGAAGAATCCGGCTTGGTGACAATGGGCTGGCGGCCGGCTTCCCGCAGGGGAGTCGCCAGCCCAAAAAGTGCCCGACGCCGCCTCTGCCTAGAAGGGCGCCGGGCGCTAAGAAAATTACTTCCGCCGCTCCGCCATCTTGTCGAGCTGCAGAGATTGGATTTCCGCCAATCGCTGCCACTGTTTGTTGATCAGATGGTCCATCTTCTCGTGCAAGTGGCGTATTTCAAGCTCTGCCTTGAGATTGACGCGATAGTCGTTGAGCGACCGCATCCGGTCTTTCTCTTCCTGTCGCCGCTGGCTCATCATGATGATCGGAGCCTGCACGGCCGCGATGGTCGAAAGAATAAGATTGAGAAGGATGTAGGGGTAGGGATCGAACGCTTCGCCCGCGCGATAGGAATTGTAAGCCATCCATACGGCGAGGAACGCGGCAAAGACGATCAGGAACGTCCAGCTACCGCCGAACTGCGCCAAGCCGTCCGACAAGATCTCACCAAGCGAACGATGCGATGTAAATTCCTCTTCCACGTTCTCGGCGAGCGTCTCGTGCGTAGCGAGGCTTTCGGCAACTTGCTTCTCAATCTCGCTGACATCGCCCGACTCCTCGCGAAGCAGTTCGGTCACATACAGCGTACGATAGCGATCGAGCTCCTTGCGCGAAACGAACGCGTCGTCTTTCAGGTCAGGGTGATCTTTACGGATGCGCTCGACCAGCGAGGGCATAACAGTGCCGATATTGACCACCGCCCCGCGCGAGCACTCCTTGCCCGATAGGGCACAGACAATCTTTGGCTTCGGCGTTTTGCCATTTTCAGGCAATTTGCCGTTTTCGGGGGTTTCTTCAGCCATCCCGGTCGTTCCCTCAGCAATGCGTTCCTATATAAGGGGCTATACCCCCCGCCGCGGCACGTCGCGCACGGCCTCAATGATATAATTGAGCAAGCCGCCGCAATCGGCTAGAAGGCCGATTAAATCCCTCGAACTTAAGGTCATAGAGGCGCCGTTCATGGCTGCACATCAGTACGTTTATCACATGCATAAGCTTTCCAAGACCTACCCGGGCGGGAAGCAGGTGCTGAAGGACATTTCGCTGTCGTTCCTGCCCGGCGCCAAGATCGGCGTCGTGGGCCTCAACGGCGCCGGTAAATCGACGCTGCTGAAAATCATGGCCGGCCGGATCGACGACTTTACGGGCGAAGCCTGGGCCGCCGACGGCATCAAGGTCGGCTATCTGCCGCAGGAGCCGGAGCTCGACCCTGAAAAGGACGTGCTCGGCAATGCCATGGAAGGCGTCGCGGAGAAAAAGGCCATCCTCGACCGTTACAACGAGATCGCGGCGAACTACTCCGAAGAGACCGCCGATGAGATGACGGCTCTGCAGGACCAGATCGATGCCCAGAACCTCTGGGACCTCGATGCCCAGGTCGAGCAGGCGCTCGATGCGCTGCGCTCGCCGCCGGGTGATGCCGACGTAACGAAGCTCTCCGGTGGCGAAAAGCGTCGTGTGGCGTTGACGAAGCTTCTCCTTTCGAAGCCAGACATTTTGCTTCTCGACGAGCCGACCAACCATCTCGACGCCGAAAGCGTCGCCTGGCTTGAACGCTACCTGAAAGAATACGCGGGCTGCGTGATCCTCGTCACCCACGACCGCTACTTCCTCGACAACATCACCGAATGGACGCTTGAACTCGACCGCGGGCAGGGCGTGCCGTGGAAGGGCAACTATTCGGGCTGGCTCGAACAGAAGGCCAAACGCGAGGCGACCGAGAAGGCCCAGGAAGAAAGCAAGCAGAAGGCGCTCTCCCGCGAGTTGGAGTGGATCCGCTCGTCGCCAAAGGCCCGTCAGGCCAAGTCGAAGGCCCGTATCACCGCTTATGAGAAGCTGGCCGACGAAGCCGGCCGCGAGGAAAACGGCCGCGCATCGATTCAGATCGCAACCGGCCCGCGTCTCGGCGGCGTCGTGATCGAAGCCGACGGTCTGACAAAAGGCTTTGGCGACCGTCTGCTGATCGACGGTCTGTCGTTCAAGCTGCCGCCCGGCGGGATCGTCGGTGTGATCGGTCCGAACGGCGCCGGCAAGACGACGCTGTTCAAAATGCTGACCGGTGTGGAACAGCCCGATAGCGGCTCCATCCGCCTGGGTGACACGGTCAAGATCGCTTACGTCGACCAGTCGCGCGCGCACCTCGATGACAAAAAGACAGTCTGGGAGGAAATCTCCGGCGGACTCGACCAGATGCTTCTTGGCGGCAAGAAGGAAGTTCCGAGCCGCGCCTACTGTGGCTGGTTCAACTTCAAGGGCGCCGACCAGCAGAAGAAAGTCGGCATGCTGTCAGGCGGCGAACGCAACCGCGTGCATCTTGCGAAGCTACTGAAAGAGGGCGGCAACCTGCTCCTGCTCGACGAGCCGACGAACGACCTCGACACCGAGACGCTCGGCGCGCTCGAAGCCGCGCTCGAAGATTTCCCCGGTTGCGCCGTGGTGATCTCGCATGACCGCTTCTTCCTCGACCGCCTCGCAACGCACATCCTCGCCTTCGAAGGCGACAGCCACGTCGAATGGTTCGAAGGCAACTTCGCCGACTACGAAGAAGATAAAAAGCGCCGTCTCGGCGATCAGGCCGTCGAGCCGCATCGCATCAAGTTCAAACGCTTCGAACGGTAGAGCAGGCAATGTGGCTTCCGGCCGGCTCGACGCAGGAGAGTCGGAAGCCACAATCGAAAGATTCAGCCTTTGCTATTATCGATGATCGGCAGCTGCTTGGCTTCTTCCGAGGTGAGTGACAGCTTCACGCCGTCTCCGACGCTCGTGATCTTGTCAGCCGGAACCTCGAACACCTTGGCATTGATGCCGGCTGGCATGCCGTCGGTGACGAGAATTTCCTGGACCTTGCCGTTATCGTCAGACTTCACGCCGTTGACTTCGCCGATCTTGGCGCCGTCCGTGCCGAACACCGCCGCGCCGATCTGAATCTGGCTGGCGTTGATCGCAGCCCCGCCTTCCGCAGGCGCGCTTTCGGTCGCCGCCGGCTGTTCCGGCTGAGCAGGTGCCTCGGTTGTGCCGCTGTCGGCCGGGGGGGTTCCTGTGCTGTCCTGTGGCGCCTCTGGCGTTGTCCCGCTGCTGTCCGGAGGAGCCTGCTCCGAAGGCGCGGCCGATGGCTGAGCGCTGTCGCCGCTGGGCTGTGCCGCGGTGCCATCATCCGCTGGAGCGGTTTGTTCAGGCGCTGGCTGTTCACCCTTAGCCGGGACTTGCTGCCCCTGTTGCTGGCTCCAGACGGGCAGCGTCTGGGATACGCAAAAACAGGACACTGAGACGACGAGAGCCATTCCCGGCGCCAAACGCAATTTCGCAAACGTCATAACCTTGGACCCCAATTCCATCCCCACCACACGATAACCCGCGTTTCATATAGAACGTGCGCGGGCATTTTGCTCCCCCTATGCTCGGCTGCGATGCAAGGGTGCGGCGCTTTGTCGATGCAAAGCTGGACGTAAATGCGGCGGACAGAGGCGATGGTGATAAAGATCAGGCGTCGCCCGGAGAGCGACGCCTGAAAAGCACAGTTCAGCTTTGATCGGCCGGCGCGATTTAACGCCAATGCGGTCCGAATGGAGTGGCCTAGTCTTAACGGCTCAACGCCAGGACAAGTGCCCGCGGGTTATTGCCGTTCTCGGTGATGTAATTCTGGAAGAGATCGTCGAGGAACGTCGTCATCCAGAACCCGACAACCTGCGCATCGCGGACCTTGTAGCCTTCTTTGGTCTTCATCACGAGCCAGCGAATATCGTAGCCCGAGCCATCCGACAGTGTGATGTGGCTGTCGACGTTCGTGCCACCGGCATCGCCCGGACCCTGCCCTGTGACCACGGCACTGGTGACGATGTATTTCGGGCCCTGCGTGGCGGCATACTTCGCGATGAAGTTGATCATGCCGTTGTAGTAGGCGGGACGATCAGCCTTCGGTAGCGTCCGCGCATGCGGACCGAGCGCCGTCAAGCCAATGTTCGGAACGTCCATGTGTCGGCGCAGCACGTTGGCGTAAGCTGAAATACCGCCCTGACGCTGCGCATACATCAACTCGTTCTGTACCCGCTGCATATAAACAGCAGGCGACTCAGCGTGAGCGCTGCTCGCCGAAATGCCGACGGCGCACATAAGCAAAACAGCCAGCCAGCCGGCGGAGCGAATTCGCTTCGAAATTGCCCACCCCATGTCAAACCCTCGCATTAGTCGTCCCCAAAATCGTGTCGAAGCAGCTGGCTGCGAAAGCCGATTCTGCTACTCAAGCCCTACCGAAACAAGCCTCTCATCGCGTTAGAGAGGCAACAATCTCGTCAAAACAATGCCGGATGGCTATGCGGCCACAGCATTTTGTCGTTCACGAGGCTTATCGCTGAGATCGTAAAGCCGCCCCACCGGTACGATGGGAAGGCTCAACGCCTGACAAAGCCTATCGAATTCCTGTCCCCCGATCCGCTCGGCGGCCATCAGAATGACGCTGCGATTTTTATTCGGATGCACCAAGACGGCTTCTTGGCGAACGACCGAAAGAGACGTACGCGTGTGCAGAGCCACGCCTTCGAAACTTGCCAGCGGCATGTCCCACAGTGTCGTCGAGAACGGCGTCCGGTCGACGACCTTGACGGTCCCATCGCGGATGTCGACCAGCCGGTCGGAAATCAACGCGATCAATATGTTGCGCAGCGGCCAGATGATCAGGCCGACCCAAAAGACAAGCGCCAGCGCCAACTCGACAGCCATGATCGGATGCGAAAGTAGGGCGGAGCGCACGTCTGCGGAGGTTAGTGCGTAAACCGCAAACCCCAGCTGCGGCAGCACGATCAAGGCCGCCAGCGTGCTCATGAGCAAAAGGCCGGGAAGCTTCGCCATTTTCGAATTGGTCTGCCGGATCGTGATCGGTAGGTTTCCGACGTCGCCCGACACTTCAATGACTTCAAAACCACGACGCTGCATCAAGCAACTCAACCCCCGCACGAGCACTGCCGGCGACCTTATGGTAAATTTCTCTAAAAGGCGGTTAAGCACCGTGCTGTTTTCGGCATCGTCTGATGCCTCTTGACATATAAACATATCTTTATATCTTGCCCCGCATGTCCAGCTCTGAGGAAATGCGAACGGCTGACTTGGTTGCGGCGCTGAAAGCGGCCGCTGAGCCGACGCGTCTGCGCATTCTCTTGCTGCTCGCGGGTGGCGAACTGAACGTCAAAGACCTGACCTTGATCCTTGGGCAAAGCCAGCCGCGCATCAGCCGCCACCTGAAGCTGCTCTGCGAAGCCGGCCTGATCGAGCGCTTCCGCGACGGCAGCTGGGTCTATTTTCATATTTCGGATCGCCAGCCGGGTGGGCGCTTGGCGTTGCGCCTCGTGGCCGACGTCGATCCCTTGGAGGCCTCCGTCCGCCGAGATCGAGAGCGCGCCGAGACACTGAAGCGTGAGCGTGAGTCCGCCGCGCAGACCTTTTTCGAAGAGCACGCCGCCGACTGGGACCGCATCCGCACTCTTCATGTCGCGGAAAAGGATGTCGAAGCCGCCATGCGCCGCGCGCTTGGCGATGGACCATTCGATTTCTTTGTGGATCTCGGCACCGGCACCGGCCGCACCCTTGAACTCTTCGCCGACCGCTTCGAGCGCGGCCTCGGCCTCGACGTCAATCAAACCATGCTGACCTACGCGCGCTCAAACCTGAACGCCAAGGGTTGCAGCAAGGCTCAGGTTCGCCACGGAGATCTCTATTCGCTGTCGCTCGCTGACGCGCAGGCCGATGCCGTCGTCATGCATCAGGTGTTGCACTTCCTGTCCGACCCTGCGCTCGCCATTCGCGAGGCGGCGCGCGTTCTGTCGCCGGGGGGCAAGCTCCTGATCGTCGACTTCGCGCCGCACGAACTCGAATTCTTGCGTACGCGTGAGGCGCACGAACGCCTCGGCTTCACGCATGCGCAGGTCGCGGGCTGGCTGAAAGACGCGGGCCTCGTGCCAAAATCCGTCGAAGACCTGACACCCAAAGCCGATGGCCGCGATGACATGCTGACCGTGACGGTCTGGCTCGCCGAGAGTCCGGTCGCGCAAATGCCGATTACGAAGATAAGCGCACCTGTCGAAGACGTGCGCGAGGGAGCACGCTGATGGCACAAAATAGCGAACGCAAGAGCAAGTTGCTCGGCTCGGGCGACATCGTCGTTAGCTTCGAATTTTTTCCGCCGAAGACGGAGAAGATGGAAGAGACGCTGTGGTCGGCGATTTCGCGCCTTGCGCCTCTGCACCCGGAATTCGTTTCGGTGACTTATGGCGCGGGCGGCTCGACGCGCGAACGCACGCATGCCACCGTCACGCGCCTCCTCAAGGAAACAGACTTGAAGCCCGCCGCGCATCTCACCTGCGTTGACGCGACGAAGGATGAGGTCAACGCCGTCGCGCGCCAGTACTGGAATGAAGGCGTCCGCCACATCGTCGCCTTGCGCGGTGATCCGGTCCAGGGCGCTGGCACCGCGTACGAGCCGCATCCCGACGGCTATCAGAATGCTGCCGATCTCGTCGCCGGCTTGAAGCGCATCGGCGATTTCGAAATTTCGGTCGCCGGATATCCCGAGAAGCATCCCGAAAGCCCGTCGATCGAAGCCGATCTCGACAATCTCAAAGCCAAGGTCGACGCCGGAGCCGATCGCATCATCACGCAGTTCGGCTTCGATAATGCGCATTTCCTGCGATATCTGGAACGAGCGCGGGCCGCCGGCATCTGGGTGCCGATCTCACCCGGCATCGTTCCCATCCACAACTTCAAGCAGGTTGCAGGCTTTGCC
>JAFECH010000004.1 GCA_018242255.1 Pseudomonadota bacterium
GTGCCTATGATGCCGGTCCCTTTTTGTGCTGTCGATGGGGAACATGGCTTCGGCGAACAAGCGTGCGTAAAACGCGAAATCAAATGTTTGCGGCCGAAACCCGCTTTGATTTCAGCGGGTTTCGGCCGATTTTCATGTTTCATTTTGGAGGGCTATAGCGTGAACGTAGTTCTCCGTTTCATCGCTCTCCGCCCGCCACAAACCGCCGTGACCCGCCGTTTTCTACTCGGAAGGCACGCCAGATACGCCGTCCTACAGTCGAACTGCTCTTGGCCGGAAACCGGTATTCCTAGAGGCGGACGGCTCGCATCTTCCGTGCCTCTTTCCCGCAAAGGGAAACGGTCGACCACCTCTCCCAAACGACCTTTTTGCGGGAAACACCCTGATCGCGTTGGCGTCCGCGATAGACGCTCAGCGAACGTGGTCGCCTTCGGCTATCGCATTGGCGGTCGATTTCAGGAGTGAGGAATCGACGCCCAGGGCGCGGAGCGCTCGCGCGGCCACGCCATGCGACATGCCAGCCACGATTCCGACGACATGAGCACCGAGCAACGGACCATGGTCTTTCCGGGTTGCCGCAAGCTCCTGCATGATCTCCTGACCCGAGGGGGCGGCGTGATAGGCGCCGGGAGTTGCCGACATCGGTATGTCGCTCGGCGCATCCGCTTTCAGACCGATCGAACGAAGGGCCTCGCCATACTGCCGCTCGATCGCGGCTTTCAGAGAGTCTGGCTCCATTCCCGCCCGGTCGAGGGCAAGGCGGGCCGTGCCGTCCGGGAGGTCGAGTGAGGCCAACAAGAAGTGTTCGGCTCCAGGCTCCCGCTGTTGATCCTGCAAGGCGTAGGTTTCTGCCCTTTCGCATAGAAGCTTGATGGTGCTCATGTCGTTGAGTTTCGATTTGATGCCTTTAAACATAACAATCTCCTTACGTAGAGTTGTCGCGCGCGGTCACGTCTGAAAGTCGTTTGTGGGCGGCCTGTTTGGTAATCCCGAGAGCTTGGGCGATCCTGGACCACGACCAACCTTGCCGCAGGGCCGAGCGGACGGCCTCGCGTTCGACCCTGTCCGCCAGCCGGCGCAAAGCTACGACAGCGGCGAGCGCTTCGTCGGGGTCGGTCGGGAAAGAGATGTGGCGCAGGTCCATCATGCGTCAACTTTAGTTGACGCCGTTAAATTCGTCAACCAAAGTTGACGGGTGCTTGCCTGCTCTTAGGCGTGGACGCGGACCATCAGAGTGCTACAGCGTCGATGTAGTGCTCATCATCATCGGGCGTGGCTGGCCAATAGTTGCATAAGTTATTTACATTATTGTTGTTTTTTCATTTGTGCGTTCCGCGGCGATTTGAAGTGGCCGGCGATGCCGCGCCTTCATCTTCATGAGCGAAATCCCGGTGGCGCTGCGCAAATGCTTTCTTAGGTTTCGGCGGTCGAGCCAGCGGTTGAATGCTGAGAGTACAGCCCCTGAAGCTGCGAACTCCATCCCGCGTCGTCGGGCCGAAGAGCAAGAAATGGAGAACCGGCTCCTCCAAAGACGATCGCTTCCGGCGAAGTGCAGGTCTGGCTGTCGGATAGGTGAGCGTTCGCTCAATCGTTAGGGCTGCAACAAAAAGAGCTAGACAAATGGCCGGGCTCTTTTGTTGCGCGTTGCGGATCAATCCTTGGACGTCACGCTTGCGGATCTCCGCCGTGCCAACGCGCATGATGGTGTGCGTGCGTTGGAAGGTAGGCACCAGGCTTGAAGAGCGCATCGTAGTATTCGGTGTCGAGATGATGAGCCTGAAGGTACATCAGGATATAGACCGACGGTATCGTCGCCGGAAACTTTCCAAACGTGTCGTACATGTATTGCGCCTGCAAGGCGATAAGACGCTTGAAGCGCTCATCGTGAAGCTGCGCGCTTGCGCGAACCGTCGGGCTATCCTTCCACGGTCCAGGCGTTTCCGGATTGAAGGGGCCGCCGGGGCCAAATTTGCGCACGACGAGTGCCTCAACAGCTTCGCGAAGATCCTTGTAGTGGGGCGGCGTGAATGATGTGAAGACCCCTTCAAGGCCGGTCGGATTGGGTTGCGGCCATCTCGGATCGCTATCGTATTGAAAGCCAAGTCCCGGAACCTCGGGATCGCCGCTAGCGCCAAGAATGGTGAGGCGGTCAATGCCATCGTAAATCCATCCGCCGAGTCCGAGCGCTTGCAACAACAGCTGGCCTGCGAACGGACCGATCGCCAGCTCGGCTGAAAGCTCCGCCAATGAATATTGATCGAGGAACGTCAGTGGATAGGGATTGTCGACATCGACGATATCTCTGAATTCTTCAATTCCAGGAATTTTTCGGCGGTTGATATCGTCATAGATCGTGAAGCCATTCTGCGCGTAGAACGCGATGTTGAGCAGAACATGCTGTGCGAGATCGCCGACAGGAAAAATCAGCAGCGAGCCAGGTGCATTTCCGACCCACGTGTTGTGGCCTTCCATGTAAGGTTCGCGGTTCGGAATATAAATCCGCTTGTCTGATAACTGTCGGATCTGAGATTTGTGCGAAGCAAGCAAGGATTCAAGCTCGACGCTGCCGTCGGCGCCGCGCTCGACGGGCACCGTGGTATCCCGCGTTTCGAAAATGTAGGTGCCGCTGTCGTCGGTAAAGAACACTTCGGTCGTATGAAAGCCCGCAGCCGAAGGGAAGGTTCGTCCGCCAGCAGCGCCGGGATAGTTTGACAGATGCGGCGCGTAACGATCGTGTCTCGTGACACTCTCATGCCAGCCGGTTTTTCCCGCAACCGTTGTGACGAGCAATAGTCGTTCTAGTTCCGATAGTGGCTCGGGCTTGAAGCGCGACTTATATTTGAGCGTTCCGTCGGGAATTTCCGCGCCGCGAAAAAAACGACGCGAGCGGCGTTGAAAGAGGGCATCCGTCAGCGGAAAGCGAACGAGTTCCTTTAGAGCCTCGCGTTCGTACGGAGTTAGCCTAAGGCGTTGATTGCCTGCAATGCTTCCTGCTTGTTCGACGATCGAGTCAGACATGCGATCAAATCCTGATGCTGAGGAATGGTCCTTACACCGTTAATGTTCGCACGGGCGAAATGATCTCGCTACGCATTTCCCTGGCTATGCATTTTCGCTGAGACGTCTGATTGTAGGCGAGCCGGTGTGGGATCTTCTCCGATCCCGGCGTCCGCGTGGTCGGCGTATCCTGTGGCAATTCAGTGAGCGGAATATTTCGCTGGCAACTGGCATTATAAAGATTGTACGGCATGGAACCAAAGTGTTCTGACCGATTTATTATATTGCTGGTTTTGTAAATCGTGATTGGCGCTCGGTGCATCCGAGCGGGTGGAGAGCGGCCCAATGGCAAGGCCGCCTTTTTTATTAGGGACGAAAAAGCTTGCACTTTTTATCGAGGGGGCCGCGCCTTAAGCTGACGAAAGCGACAACGTAGAGGGCGGCGATGTGAATAACGACATTAACACCCGGACGGAAAATTTTGAGGATTCTCTCTCCGAAGAAGGTCGTTACCGCCTTCTCGTTCAGTCCATACGCGATTATGCGATCTACTTGTTGGATGCCCGCGGGATCGTTGAAAACTGGAACCCGGGGGCTGAGCGTTTCAAAGGGTATAAGGCCGACGAGATCATCGGTCAGCATTTCTCCCGCTTCTACGATGAGGAAGACAAGGCCGCCAATCTCCCTCAACGGGCTCTGGCAATCGCGGAGCGCGAAGGCGTTTTCGAAGCCGAAGGCTGGCGGGTTCGGAAGGACGGCTCGAAATTCTGGGCACACGTCGTCATCGATCCCATTCGCGACCGACAAGGTAAACTTGTCGGCTTTGCGAAGATCACTCGAGATCTGACCGAGCGTCGCGAAGCGCAGCAAGAACTGGAGAAGGCAAAGGAAGCGCTTTTTCAATCGCAAAAGACGGAAGCGATTGGCCAACTGACCGGAGGCATCGCGCATGACTTCAACAACCTGTTGGCGGCGGTCATCGGCAATCTCGAAATTTTGCGAAAGCGCATCGCCGATCCGAAATTGATTTCACACGTAGAGAACGCGCTAGAGGGTGCCAAGAGAGGCGCCAGCCTGACGAAACGGATGCTCGCATTTGCGCGTCAAACCGAGCTTCGGGCAACGCGCGTCGACGTTCCTGCACTCGTGCATGGGATGGCAGACTTGCTCAAACGAAACGTCGGCGAAGAAAATGTGCTTGAGACGTATTTTCCGATTGGCGTTCCGGCCGTCTTAGTCGACGCTACTCAACTGGAAACGGCGCTTCTCAATCTGGTGGTCAACGCCCGAGATGCAATTCCTCAAGGTGGCAAGATCACGATTGGAGCCCGCCTCCACCACGCGACAGCCGACGGACGCCTAAAGCCCGGCCATTACGTCGCGATCCAAGTTACTGACAACGGCCAAGGCATGGATGAAACAACGCTTCGCCGCGCCACCGAACCCTTCTTCAGCACGAAAGGCATAGGTAAGGGCACCGGTCTTGGCCTATCTATGGCGTATGGACTGGCGGCGCAGTCGGGCGGTGAGCTTTTGATCACTAGCCGGGAGGGCGAAGGATCAATCATTGAATTGATCCTACCGGCGGCACCCCCTTTGAACCAGGATACGAACGTGACCAACGCGGAACTCCCTTCGACACCTGATGCGAAACCGATGAACATTCTCGTCGTCGATGACGACGGCCTTGTTCTCCTGGGCACGATAGCGATGCTCGAAGATTTGGGTCATCAGGTTACAGGAGCCAGATCGGGTGCGGAGGCTCTCGAAGAGCTGTCGAGAGACGAATTCGATATCGTCATCACCGATCAGGCAATGCCTAAAATGACGGGCCTAATGCTCGCCGGCGAGATCAGAACGACGCACCCAAAGCTGCCGATCATTGTTGCAACCGGATATGCAGAATTACCTGATGCGGACCCGTCCATCAGCTTGCTAGGCAAGCCATTCCTACAATCGGATCTGAGCGCTGCCATCCACGCAGCGTTGGAGAAGATGACATAGGCTCGCGGCCTAAACGGATGCTGTGATCTATGAGTGATTCAAGCCGAAACGCGCCCGATCAAACGCGATTGTATTCCTCAGGCGAGCGAATTGCAGACGCGTTCGTCCATATTCTCGGTGTCTCGTTAGGAACAGTCGCCGTCATCGTTATGCTGACCGCCGCTGTTGTCTCCTTGCCACCCATCGCTAACGCGAGCTTGGCGGTATACGGCTTTGGAATGCTCGCGATGTTTGGATGCTCGGCTGCTTATCATCTGATCCCTTCACAGGATTGGAAAGGCACGCTGCAGCGTCTCGATCATGCCGCGATCTTTCTCAAAATCGCGGCCACCTACACACCATTTGCGCTCGTGAAGATTGGCGGCGCGCCGGGCTATACCCTTCTCGGCGGTGTTTGGATGGTGGCCCTCGCCGGGTTGGTGGGAAAGCTTTTTGATAGGCCCGCTTGGAATAGAATTGATGTTCCGATCTATCTTTTACTCGGTTGGGCGGGTCTGCTGGTTATTTACCCTTTGGCAAATGCCGTAACTCCAACGGTCCTGGCGCTACTTGGGCTTGGCGGTGCGCTCTATACCGTCGGCGTAGTGTTTCATCTGTGGCGCAGTCTCAAATATCAAAACGCCGTCTGGCACGGGTTCGTTTTAGTCGCAACCGGGTGCCATTTCGGAGCGGTCACAACCGCCATGTTTGCCTAGAAGAAGTCGAAAGATCGTGTGCTCAATCAATAGGGGATGTCGCGGTAGTACTTCCCGTCGCGCTTCATTTTCCACCAATGACGCATTTGAAGTGGGCCGATATAGACGCGATTGCCCATGGCTACGCTAATTTCCAAGTTCTCGCCGTGAACATCAAATTCGTTTGCAGCCATTGCGAACGCGTCTGCCTCGACATCGAACAGGACTTCGCGACCGTCTACTGCAAGCGTGTAGGAGGGAAGCGCCATCTCTTAATTGTGCCTTTCCAAAATGCTCTCTAAAAAATTGAAATCTTGAATGTGACCTCGGGACTGATCGCATCTCAGCTCGATCCGCGGTGATGTTTAGGCAAAGCCTGAGTCTCCTCGGCTGGGCGCGCTATGTGATAGCCGCAGGATCTCAAATCGGAGAGCGCTGTTATCGCATCGATGCGAAACACGTCGAGTGCGACGTCCGACATTCGAACCTCGTAAGCGCGGTTCCAGTTGTCTTGGTAGGATGCTGCTGTCGGCAGATCTGATCCGCACTTTTGCAGTGAAAAGCCAAGCACGCCGGAGTGCCCGCTCGTGAAAACGTAAATCATCGGAGCTGGCTCGATATTTCGGCGATCATCAGGAGCACAGCGACGTTCTAGTTCACAGGCTGGCGAGAGCGTCATTTTTTCTTTCCGTTGCGGGAGCTCATAGTCGAGCCAAGTGTGACGCTCTGGAACCCTGGCACGCGCGGACCTGGCTTCGGCTTATCTGCCTTTGGTTTTCTGACTTCGCGATTGGTTCTTCGTTGACCTTTGGGCATTTAGTTTCACACCGGATTTCAAAAAAAGAGGCAAACTTAATCGAGTTGCGGCCACCGATAGCCACGGCTCAGGAGCGATAAGTAGTGCTCCATCGCGGGGCCCATGCCGGACAGGCGATCAGCGCAATAATCTTTGACCAGATGCTCAACCTCGTCCCAACTGAAAAGTCGAGCGGGTTTGAATTCTGCGGCGTTCGTCGATTGAGTTTCTAAAACCGCGTCATTGTATGCCCTGATGAGGCGAACGCTGCGCTCTCGCTCGTCGCTCGAAAGCCGTGCAAAGGACGCCATGCAGCTGTTGATGTCCGACATTTTCGCGCTCCAAAAGTTCTAAGCTAAGTCATATCGTCGGTAGACGCCTCAGGTGCTTCCACCGCATCGTCATCCTCATCCTCGATCTCAATCAGAAGATCTTCAGAAGCCGACGGAAGTTCTGATTCCTTCTCGGCGCTCTCATCGACCAACTCGGTCTCATCAACGTCGTTTATTGCGACTTTGGGCTGTGGTTTCGTCGGTTCGACTGGGCGCTTGAATCTTCCCGGCGGTTGTTTTGCGAGTGTCTCGAAGTCGACTCTCGTGATCGATGACGCCTTGGAAATCTCCCCGCAATACGGGCAAGCTGGCTGTGGGCTCCGCAGATCATAGTAGCGGCTACCACAGCTTTCGTTTTTGCAAATCAGCTTTGTTCCGCGTTTTGTCTGCAGGGCGGACCTAGTGGCGACTTGATTTTCGAGCATATTTACGGCCTTTCGCCGGCGTTTCATTTTTCGGGCACATGACAGCGGCGAAATGCACGGTGTCGTAGACGTCTTCGACTAGTCGAGAACCCTCGGATAGGTGAGGCTTGAGGATGATTGCCGAACTCCCATTCCAAATTTGTCGTCGACAAAAAGCGCGAGGTTCCGCGAAAACGAGATAGCGCGTGCGTAGGCTACCGCGTGGGTTTTCAGCCTGAATGCCAGCAGTGAAAGGCCCTGAGGGCCGCGAAATACAGCCCACGCTCCGTCGCTGCGCCGCGTGACGCGAATAAAATCATTTCTCATGGCAGGCTCCTTCCGCGCCCCGGAACAAACGGTCCGAAACGGCTAATAACGGCAGTGGTTTCAAGCCAAAAATTCTCAGCCTGAGAGAGGCGGCGTCGGCAGAGGCCCGAATTCGGGACGGAGCAGAATGATGCCGACGCTAAGGCGCTGTTGAAGCTCACGCGCCGCTTGCTGAATGACCCTAGACCTTCAGCGCCGGAATGTCCAACCTTTAATCCCTTCGCTGGCTGAGCACGCGTGTGCGGTGTCAGAGAGCAAACGTCGTTCTGCTCCGCCGCAAGCCGTTAACAATGCGTACAAGGTCGCATAATCCGCGACTTGTCTCGCACGCGTTTTCTGTCAAGCGTAGGGCCTCGATTTGGCTGGGCACCGGGCGGGCCATCCGTCTCTTGGAGTTGATTACTGTCTCCTTCGTTTACAGCACGTCATCCTAGATTGAGATCATGACCGTCACCGACATTGCGACGCGCACCTACAATCACAATTTTCGGCTCGATCCGATCATCCGCAGCTTGCTCGACACCGACTTCTACAAACTGCTGATGCTGCAAATGATCCGCAAGGTTCATCCTGACGTTCGGGTGACGTTCTCGCTCATAAACCGGTCGAAGGATGTGCGTCTTGCCGACGTTATCGACGAAGGCGAGTTGCGCGCTCAGCTCGATCATGCGCGTTCCTTACACTTCACCAAGAAGGAACTGATCTGGCTCGCCGGTAACAGTTTTTATGGCCAAACGCAGATGTTCTCTGCGGATTTTATCGCATGGCTCGCTGCGTTTCAGTTGCCGGATTATGAGCTTCGCAAAGTCGATGGTCAGTACGAACTCGATTTCGCCGGACCCTGGACCCACACAACGATGTGGGAAATTCCGGCATTGGCGATCATTAACGAACTGAGGTCGCGTGCAGCAATGCGTGCCAAGGGCCGCTTCGCGCTCGATGTGCTCTATGCGCGCGCCAAAGCGAAGCTCTGGCAGAAGGTGGAGCGGCTGCGCGTTCTGCCGGACCTTGTTGTTTCTGACTTCGGTACGCGGCGTCGAAATGGATTCTTATGGCAACGTTGGTGCGTCGAGGCGCTGAAGGAAGGGCTCGGCAAGAATTTTATCGGCACGTCGAACGTGTTGCTCGCGATGGACGCCGACTTAGAGGCTATAGGCACCAACGCGCACGAATTGCCGATGGTGGAGGCCGCTCTTACCGACAGTGACGAGGACTTGGCGAAGGCACCCTATCGCGTCTTGGAGCATTGGCGCCGGCAATATGGCGGGAACCTGCTGATTGCGCTGCCCGACACCTTCGGGACCAAAGCTTTTCTGGCGCGTGCCCCCGATTGGCTTGCAGGCTGGACCGGGTTCCGGCCAGACAGCACACCGCCGATCGAGGGTGGAGAGCAGATTATAGCCTGGTGGAAGGCGCATGGTGTCGATCCGCGCGGCAAATTGCTGGTCTTCTCCGATGGCATGGACGTCGACAGTATCGAAGACGCCTATCATCACTTTCACGGACACGTGCGAACAAGCTTCGGCTGGGGCACCAATCTCACGAATGATTTTCGCGGTTGCGATCCTGACGGTGCGCCCGGTCTCGAAGCGATCTCGCTTGTCTGCAAGGTCACGCGTGTCAACGGAAGACCGGCGGTCAAGCTTTCAGACAATCCCGCTAAAGCCACGGGTGAAGAAGCGGAAATGGAACGCTATCTGCGTGTCTTCGGAGCAGAAGGTAGAGCGGCGCATCCGGTACGCGTTTGACGGAAAGTCTGCCTGGCGTTCATCAGCGAACATCGGAATGGCCATGCAATGAGCAGGAACTGACGAGTGATGGTGTCGATCGCGCCTTCGACTTCAGACCGAACCAAGATCGATCGAGGTCCAGCCTTTTTGTTGAACTTATTGTCGAGCTGGAGAAGGGGCGCCCTCGTTCGCCAGGAACTGAAGTATCAGATCCGCGATCTCATCGTTTTTCTCATCCAGCGCGAAGTGTCCGGCATCGAGTAAGTGGATTTCGGCGTGAGGCAGATCGCGCCTGAAGGCTTCAGCGCCGGGTGCAGTGAACGAGGGATCGTTCCGTCCCCACACCACCAGCGTGGGCGGCCTGTGCGCTCGCAGCCAAGCTTGCCATTTAGAATAGGATGCGACGTTCGTGCGATAATCATAAAGAAGCGCCTGTTGAATCGCACGTTGCCCGGGCTTCGACAGATGAGTGTATTCGTCAGTCCAGGTGTCCGGATTATAACGGTCTGGGAGTGAAGTGCCCAATGTGTGTCGCTGTTCCGTTGCTGCCCGCGAAACGAAAGCCTCGAATACCTCAGGATGGGATTTGGGATCAGACCAATATTTCTTGATGTTCACCCACTTGGCGCCGAGACCCTCCTGGTAGACATTCGCGTTCTGGATGATGAGGGATTGAACGCGATCTGGATGGGCCAGCATGATGCGAAATCCGATCGGTCCGCCATAGTCGTGGAGATAAAACGAATTCCTCTTGATATCGAGTTTATCGAGAAGAGCATTCATCGTCTCGGCGAGGTGATCAAACGTATAGGCGTAGGAGGAGGGAGGCGGCGTTTCGCTTTGGCCGAAGCCTGGAAAATCCGGCGCGATCACATGATAGCGCGTCGCCAGCAGAGGGATGAGCGTATCAAATTCGCGGGACGACGATGGAAATCCGTGTAGCAGAACGATCGTCTGTGCGGCTTTCGGGCCTGCCTCCCGGTAAAATATACTGACGCCATCGACCGCTATGCGGTGGTAGGTCGTCGATGCAAATGTCGCTTCCAAGGGAGCTCCCCGGGCTGCCTGAGCCGCCACGAAAATCAACGCGAGGGCGCCGATAAAAGCTTTCACGGTTTGTCTCCTCTGGCCGTTTCAGACATCGTCTACGGCATGCGTTCCACCGCAAAGGTGGAGAAATCATTACGCTGCAGCTTCGTGCCGCGTTACGCGTTGAGCGCAAAGCGATTGTCGTCGACAGTATATCCTGATGGTCGGGGAGGCGTTTCCGGGATGAAGGATCGCCATGTGCCGTTCGCGACAATGTCGAAGTCGATGCGTTGCCGCCGATGCACCATCAGCCGGTGTCCTCGTCGCCGCGATAGAATTCGGCGCGCATCTTTTCGAATGTGCGGCGTGTTTGAGGTTTGATGAAGAGCGCTATGACCTCCGGGTGCTTGGCGCGGATTCTTTCTTCGAGACGGACGACGGCCGCTTCGATTTGCGGCGTGCGAAGTTCATCGGCGAATTCGAGGCTCAAGGCGACGAGAATCTGGTCTGGCGCCAAGTGTATGGCGAAGACGTTGTTGGCTCCGTCTATGCTCTGTTCGCTGATTGCGAGCGAAAGGATCGAATTGATCACTTCATCACTGGCGCGTTCGCCGATAAGCAGCGCCTTATTTTCGCGGGCGAGGACGGTCGCCGCAATGGCGAGGACAACGCCGATGAGGATCGATGCAGCGCCGTCGACCCAGGAAATATCCCAATATTGGACGGCGAAGTTGCCGGCCGCCGCGATCGCGATGCCGATGAGCGCGGCGGTGTCCTCGAACAGCACCATGAACGAGGGCGGATCTTTGCTATCGCGCACTGTTTCCCAATAGCCGCGTCGCCCTTTGAGCTTGCCGAAGCGCTTCAGAGCGATCCACCAAGATGCGCCTTCGAAGACGGCCGACAGCGCCAATACGATATAGTTGACGGCCGGATTGGAGATCGGACTGGGCTCGATGATATGATCGATGCCTTCGTAGATCGACACGCCAGCGCCGATCGCGAACAGCAGCAACGAAACGATGAAGCTCCAGAAATAGAGTTCGCGACCGTAACCTAAAGGGTGCGAGTCATCCGGTCGGCGGCCTGCGCGGAAATAGCCGTAAAGAAGCAGAGCTTCGTTGCCGGTGTCGACCAGAGAATGGACCGCTTCGCTCAGCATCGACGAGCTTCCGGTCACCGCCGCTGCGACGAATTTGGTAGCCGCGACGAGCAGATTGCCGATGAGGGCGGCGTAGACGACTCTTTTGGAAAGGGCGGTTTCGCTCATCAGCAAATATGATTGCTAGAGCTTGGCCGCGATTGCAATTCCATATCGGTCGGTGCGCCGACGATCACGCATCGACTTTGCCAGCAGGCGCGACTTCAAGAGCAGCCGCGACAGCATCATCGACCCGTTCGAGCCAGATGAACTCCAGTCGGTTGCGTGCATCTTCGGGGATATCATCGTAGTCGCGGCGGTTGCGGGCTGGCAGCATCACGCGGGTGATGCCTGCTGCCGCCGCAGCGACGACTTTCTCCTTGATGCCGCCGACCGGCAATACGAGGCCGCGCAGCGAGATCTCGCCGGTCATCGCGGTGTCGCTGCGGATCGTACGGTTCGTCAGCAGCGAGACGAGTGCCATGAACATCGCGACGCCTGCGCTGGGACCGTCCTTCGGCGTGGCGCCGGCGGGAACGTGGACGTGGATATCGTTCCGTTCGAAGATGGCAGGATCGATACCGAGCGATGTCGCGCGGCTTTTGACAATCGTCATCGCCGCCTGGGCGCTTTCACGCATCACGTCGCCGAGTTGGCCGGTCAGGATCAGGCCGCCTTTGCCGGGAGCGCGGGTTGCTTCGATGAAGAGGATGTCGCCGCCGACGGGTGTCCACGCCAAGCCCGTCGCGACACCTGGAACGCTGGTGCGCATCGCGACTTCGTTTTCGAAGCGCGGTTGCCCGAGCGTAGCGCTGACGTCTCCGACGCCGATATGGACATGCTGGGTGCTGCCATCTGCGATCTGTACAGCGGCATGGCGGAACACCTGGCCGATATCGCGCTCGAGATTGCGAACACCGGCTTCGCGGGTGTAACCGCGAATGATGGCTGCGATTGCTTCGTCGTCGATGTCTGCCTGCTCGGGCTTTAAGCCGTTGGCTTCGAGCTGACGCTTGACGAGATAGCGGCGCGCGATCTGCAACTTTTCTGTTTCCGTATAGCCCGCAAGGCTGATGATCTCCATGCGGTCGCGCAGCGGGCCGGGAATGGTGTCGAGCATGTTGGCCGTCGCGATGAAGACGACGCGGCTCAAGTCGAATGGCACGCCGAGATAGTTGTCGCGGAAGGTGCCGTTCTGCTCGGGATCGAGGACCTCGAGCATCGCGGCCGACGGATCGCCCTGAATGCCGCGACCCATCTTGTCGATCTCATCAAGCATCATGACGCAATTGCGCGCGCCGGCCTTTTTGATGCCCTGGATGATGTTGCCGGGCAGCGCACTGACGTAGGTGCGTCGATGGCCGCGGATCTCGGCTTCGTCGTGAACGCCGCCGAGGCTAACGCGTACGAACGGACGGCCCATGGCGCGCGCGATCGACTGGCCGAGTGACGTCTTGCCGACACCGGGGGGCCCTACGAAGCACAGGATCGGTGCCTTGCCCTGAGGGGCCAGCTTGCGCACCGCAAGATATTCGATGATGCGCGTTTTGATCTTTTCGAGACCGAAGTGATCCTGATCGAGGATGCGCCGGGCTTCGGCGATGTCGATCTGCTTTTCTTCAGGCAAGCTCCACGGCAACTCGATCAGCCAGTCGAGATAGGTGCGGATCATGCCCGCTTCGCCTGCCGCTTCCGGCATGCGCTGATAGCGTGCGAGCTCTTTCTTGGCCTGGCTCTCAACCTCGGGCGGCATTTTCGCTTTGGAGATGGCCTCAGTCAGCTCGGCGACTTCCTGCGATTTGCCGTCGCCTTCGCCAAGCTGGCGCTGGATGGCGGCCATCTGCTCGCGCAGCACGGCTTCGCGCTGCCGCTCGTCGAAGGCGGCCTTGGTCTGGCGGCCGATTTCTTGGGTGAGACGCATGACTTCGATGCGTTCGGCGAGGAGTGCCGAGACGCGGTCGATGCGCGTCGAGAGATCGACGGTTTCGAGGATCGACTGCTTCTGCTCGGACGGGATGTCCATGTAGCCTGCCGCAAGATCGGCGAGCGAAGCCGGAGACGTCGCGTTCTGGATCGTCGCGATCAGCTCCGGTGGTGCTTGCGGTAGAAGCTGAACCGCTTCGAGCGCTTGGGCCTGAAGATTGCGAAACCGTGCTTCGATTTCCGTCGAGCGTGTTTCCGGCTCGGGAATATTGACGACGCGCGCCACGGGGAACGGCGTGCCGGGAAGGAAATCGAGGATGCGGATGCGCTGAACGCCCTGGACGACAATGTGATGCGTTCCATCGGGCGCTGCGATGTAGCGAACGATGTTGCCGAGCGTGCCGACGCGATGCAGATCGTCGGGGCCAGGATCGTCATTTTCCGGATCGCGCTGGAGGACAATGCCGATCTGTCGTTCTTCGCGCACGGCCTGCTGGACAGCCGAAATGGACTTTGCGCGGCCAACGGTGATCGGCAGAATGAGGCCGGGAAAAAGCACGAGCTTGCGAACCGGGACCAGAATGAGCGCGTCCGACGGCAGCGTGATGTTCGGCGTCGCGCCGTGGCTCGAAGGCGCAGAACCTTCCGGCTCTGGTGCGTTCGTCTCACCGAGTGTCTTCATTAGGAATTCCTCAACCGGCCTTGGTCAGCGAAAAGACAAGGCAGCCATTTTGTACGAACTGCCGCACGGCATAGCGGCCTGCGGGCAGTTGAAGGCGCCGTTCGAAGCGTCCCTGAGGGAGTTCCAGACGGTGAATGATCGCGTCGCGAAGCTCACGCGGCAGAACGCGGCGACCGGAGACGACAAGAACGCCGTTGTCGATTGCGGCTGTGACGTTATCCGGATCGACGCCCGGCAATGCCACGAAGACCAGGATTTCGTGTTCGGTCTCTAAAACGTCAATAGGTGGTTCCCAAGTGGGCTCGTTGGCGGGTCCGGATGGCTGCAGACGGAAAAACTGGCGATGCATACGTTCGGCGCGGGCCAGGGTTTCGACGGCCTCGGACAACATCCAGCTCATCGGGTCTTTGTTCGACATAGATACTGTTTTCCCTTGAGGACCGATCCGTCGACGTTTTCGCTTTCTGGGGGAATTTAGCGCGCCATTGGCGATCTGTCGCTAGGCGCGCCGCCGTTAATCGGACGTTTCAGCAAAGTCGCGATGCAAACGGCGGCGCACAAGGCGGGGCAATTGCATCTAGCTGACGCGCGGCGGTTCCTGATGGTCCTGCCAGAAGAATTTGCGCGCCAGAGCGACGACCTCACCGTCTGTCGGGTGATCGAGTGCTTCGACGCCTTGGATCTTTGCCTTCATCGCAGGCGCGTGCTTCGCGATGTGGTCTACCAGGACGTTCTTTTCGTTGGCCGGGCCGGTAATCAGAATGGCTCCGGCATCTGCAATCGCGTTCGCGACGTTTTGCAGAAATTCATGATCTTCACTCGCGTGGCCGCTGCCGATGGAATTGGCCTTGTGGTGGATGTTGCGAACGGGATCTTTCGGACGAACGACCTGAGTATCAGCCTCGGCGGCGTTGAAGTGGAAAATGCGCGCCTCGTGATGGTCGATCCAAACGACAGCGTGAAAATGGCCTGACATGAAGTCTCCCAGTGGACTGGATTGAAAGCGAGGATGTCGGACTAGGATCGCCTTTCCAACGCGGCGATCGTTTGCGCTTTGTCAAAAGCCCTAAGGCGCCGACGCTTCGGCAGGTTTTGATGCATGTTTGGCCGTGCTCTTTTTCTTTGAGGTTTTCTTGGCTTTAACGGCTGTCCCGGTGCTGCTCGACGTCTTTGCGGACTTGGTTTTTGCGTGAGCGGCTTTGGCTGTGGTTTTAGAGTGCGAAGCTTTTTTAGCGGTGGGCGCTGCTGCGTTTCCTGCTTTCGCGGTCTTGGCGGGTTTTGCAGCTTGGGTTGCGGTCGCCTTCGCTTTTTTCCCAGCGACAGGTTTTTTCGCTGTCGTTTTGGCGGCCTTCGTCGTCTTGGCTGATTTGGCCGATGTGGCTTTCTTCCCGGTGTGGTGGGTCTTGGCCGATGTCACTGCCGAGGCGGTTGCGCTTTTCGGTTTATCGGCGCTCTCCGCGGCCGTCTTCTTGGCGTGCTTTTTCTTGCCAGGCGTCTTATGCGCCTTCTCGTTCGTGGGTATTGCTGCCTTCGCCGCTGCAGCCTTGGGGTCTACCGTGGCGTCGCTTGTCGCTTGGCCGACCTTGGTCTTCTTGGCAGGCGCGGTCTTCGCAGTCGCCGACTTCGTGGCCCCAGACTTCGCGGCGTTGTGACGTTCGACGTCTTCCTTGGTGATCTCGCCGTCCTGGACGAGCGCTACGAGGCACGGCGTCGAGAGATCTTCACCGACCTTGCGCATGCACTGGCGAAGCTCTTCGCTGCCGACCATATATTGGCTGCAATGCTGGAAATAGTCGTTGCGGCAGGCGCTCTTGACGCGATCGCTAACGGCGTAGGCCGCGGAATTGGCAAATAGCGACATGGCCAGTACTGCGCCGCCGCAGATGCCGCTACGCATCGATTTCCAACGCCGTCCGATGTTGAGCCCGTCCGTCATGGTGACCCTGTTTCGAAGACTTGCGGACCAAATCCGTTGCTACCGCTCACGCCGGCGACATTAAGGGCTTTCTGGCGGACGGCAACGCGAAGGTTCTTCGCGGCAAAAATATGGTTATTTAAAAATGGGTTGCAAGATGTGGATGAGTCAGCGCGGGTTCATCGCAGGTTCATAGCGCGAAGTGCCACATTAGCCTCTATCGGTGCAAAATCCGTGGCGTGGAAACCAATGTCATGGCATTGGCAGGTCGGATTATGAGAATTGAGGGGCGGGTTTTTTGGGAAGGACGCAATGAAGAAAAGTAAAATCGCACTGAACTTTGTGATCGCTGTAGCTACGGTTGGCCTCATGAGCACGTCGGCACTGGCGTACTCACAGAAGGTTAAGGACGCCTGTTCGGCCGACTATGGAAGCCTCTGCGCTAAATACAAGCAGGGAAGCACGGAGCTTCGCCGTTGTTTCGAGAGCAATCGCCGCGTGCTCTCTACTGAATGCGTTCAGGCGCTGGTTGACGCGGGTGAAGTTCCGGCGCGCTATCTCAAGGAAAGAAAATAGTCTCGCGAGGCGCTTATTTGCGTTCATGCCGAATTTGCAATCCACAGCATCAACCCGTTCGCTCTGCGCTTATCGTCGCGCAGAGCGATGGTCTGGCGTAGCGTTCCCGTGGAAGCTAAAGCCAACCATGGAGGTGGCAGTGGGGTTGCTGGATCTCATGCTGCAAAAGGCAGAGGCCGAAGCGCGGCTTAACAATTCCGAACTGACCAGCGAAATGCGCGAAGTCGATCAGGCTTATCTTGCGGAGCTTGAGCGTCTCATCGCTGACGGCTGAGGGTGCGCTGCCGCGCACCGCGGCCTTGCGCATAGGTTTTTCAATGGCCACTTTCTCCATTCTTCGACGAATGATCGGAATGGAGATATTCGATGCGATACATTTGGTTGGCGGCAGCTCTGGGGCTGTGCATGGCCAACGCTGCCGACGCCAGGGCGGATGACATCGCCTGTGTCAGCACCACATTCCGGTTGATTGGCGCCAACGACAAAGTCTGCATCAGCGCCTTTGACGATCCGAAGGTTCCAGGCGTGGCCTGTCACATCAGCCAAGCCAGGACCGGCGGTCTTAAGGGCACGTTTGGAGTCGCGGAGGATCCGTCGAGATTTTCTATCGCGTGCCGGCAGGTTGGTCCGATCACCGTCGATCTAGCGAAGCTTGCCGAGGAAGAGAAAGTTTACTCGGAAAGTACGTCCCTGTTCTTCAAGCACACGCACGTGTATCGGGCTGTCGACAAAAAGCGCAACACGTTGGTTTACGTTGCAATCAGCGACCGTCTCGTGGACGGCTCGCCATACAACGCCATCTCGACGGTTCCGATCATGCCGTGGGGCGGGCACTGAGAGGTTCGGCTCGTCGAGGTCGGCCGCTGTGTCCGGCCGACGCTGCGCTTCAGCGCGGCCGATACGAGACGCGGAACTTCAAGGGTGATCGCGGGTTCGGAGAAAACAAAAGCAACCTCTCGGAGGACATATGGTCCGATCGCCTCGATCAGCGCCACAGGGCGAAACTGAGCATGGTCCGTTTCCTTGGCTACTGGCTGTATTTGTGCTCGGCATGCTGTTTGCTGTCGGCTACAGCATAGACAACGACAAGAGTTTGTCGGAACGCGAAGGCGTCGTCACGCAAACGGACGCCGATAATGATGTGATCCCGAGCTTGCCGCCGACACAGGATTAGAAAAAGACCGTCGCTTCGACCGGCTGACGATTCTGCGTGCTGCTCGCCGTGCGAGCGCGAAGATAAAGGCGAACGGATTTTTCGAGCAGGCGATTGGTGTCGGTATATGTGTTGCCGACAGAGAGAATGCAGGCAGCCAGCCGTTCTTTTTCCGAAGCAGGCAAGCCGGCGAGGTTGAGCTCTTTGGCGGCGCGTTCGAGAACGATCGTCATGCGATCCAGTGCGTCTGGCTGATACGCGCGAGAGGGTTCCATCGGTTTTCTCCCGAATATTCTTCCCCCACACGTGTTCAATAGCACACGCTCGCGTCAGATCGAAGACAGTGAAGCCATCAGTCCTATACGCATTGCTGGAAAGCATATGCCGAGTGGTCGGTGTTGACGGCAAGTAGGCCCGCATTTGCGCGACGTACGTGGAAAAGCGGCGAGGCGATTATCACATAGTTGCGAGCGGAGACTGCGAGGCACGTGTTCAATTTGAAGCGAATGACCGCGCGATAAGCTGCTTGCCCTTGTCAGTCAGCGCGAAGTGAGTGCGTTGCGTTCGCTCACTGCGGCTAATAACATTGAGAAGTCCCAGCTCGGAACTCGAGAGCGCCGTGACCTCACGAAGCGTTAGGGCATGCTCAAGGCCGAGTTTCAGCGAAAAGGCGCGACTGTCGTTGGCGACCCCAAAATGAATCGCCGCCAGCATCGCGGCGCCGATCGGTGAAAGATCGGGTGCGATAAAGCGGATCGCAGAGACAGCTTCGAGAAAATCGTCTTCGGTGATTTCGCTTTCCGGCGCAGAGCTCATGCGGCTTTGAACTGCTCGGACAGCCGGAATGTCACGAGAACAGATTTCGATGTCGGCGTATCGCTGAGTTCGCCAGCCGTTGAAATCGGCACGAGTACGTTCAGCTCCGGATAGTAACCAGCGACGGAGCCGCGCGGCAGCTGATAGGGCACGACGCGGAAGCTTTCGGCGATACGTTCGACACCGTCGTCGTGCAGTCCGATGATGTCGACGCGGTCACCGGCGTTGGCGCCGATCTCGGCTAAGTCATCGGGATTGACGAACACGACGCGGCGTTCACCGTAGATGCCGCGATAGCGATCGTCGAGGCCATAAACCGTGGTGTTATACTGATCGTGTGAGCGAAACGTCTGAAGCACGAATGTGCCGTGCTCACCGAGTGCGCGTTGATGCTCGGTCTTCTGCGGAAGCTCGCAGTCAGAGAACACCGCCTTGCCCGAGTGCGTATTCCAGATACGTTCGGCAGGGCCATTCGGCAGACGGAAGCCGCGAGGCTTGCGCACGCGTGTATTGAAATCTTGGAAGCCTGGGATGGTCCGCCCGATCAGATCGCGGATGCGATCGTAATGGTGGGCGAGGCCTTTCCAGTCGACGATCTCTGAGCCGACGGTGGCTTCGGCGATGCCCGCGATGATGGCGATTTCGGACTTCAGTTCCGGGGATGCTGGTTTGTTGATGCCGCCAGAGCCGTGCACCATGCTCATTGAATCTTCGACCGTCACGATCTGTGCGACGCCGTCGGCGTTACGATCGATCTCGGTGCGGCCGAGGCAGGGGAGCACGTAGCTCACTTCGCCCGGCAGCAGATGGCCATGGTTGAGCTTGGTAGCGATGTTGACCGTCAGCTTCTGGTTCATCAGCGCTTTGGCGATCAGCGGGCTGTCGGGCGTCGCGCGGGCGAAGTTGCCGCCTAGTCCGATGAACGCCTGCGCCGTGCCGTCGAGCATGGCACCGATGGCAGCCAGAACGTTATGGCCGGGTTTGCGAGGCATCGGCACGCGGAATTCTTTTTCCATTGCATCGAGGAAAGCCTTTGACGGTTTTTCATTGATGCCGACGGTGCGGTCGCCCTGGACGTTGGAGTGGCCGCGCACGGGGCAAAGGCCGGTGCCAGGGCGGCCGACGTTGCCGCGCAGGAAGAGGAGGTTCGCGATCTCTCGGATCGTCTGCACGGAATGGCGGTGCTGCGTGACGCCCATCGCCCAGGTGCAGATCGTGCGGTTGGATTCGATGTAGATTTTCGCGAGGCCTTCGAGCTGCTCGCGCGACAGGCCGGACTGCTCTTCGATATGTTCCCAAGTCGTCGCATCGACGGCGGCGCGATAGGCTTCGAAGCTGGTCGTGTGCTGCTTCAGAAATGCGCGATCGAGAAGCGAGGTGCGGCCGGTCGCGATTGCTGCGTCGTCAGCTGCCAACACGGCTTTGGCGATGCCACGGATGGCGGCCATGTCGCCACCGAGACGAACTTGGAAATATTCATTGGCGATTGCTGTGCTGCCGCCTGTGATCATTTCGAGCTTGTCTTGCGGGTCGGCAAAGCGCTCGAGGCCCTTTTCGCGGACGGGATTAAAGACTGCGATCTTGGCGCCGCGGAGTGCTGCGCGACGCAGATCACCCAGCATGCGCGGGTGATTGGTCCCAGGATTTTGGCCGATGACGAAGATGGCGTCGGCCTTCTCGAAGTCTTCGAGGAGAACGGAGCCCTTGCCGATGCCGACGGCTTGTTCAAGCGCGACGCCGCTCGCCTCGTGACACATGTTCGAGCAGTCGGGGAAATTGTTGGTGCCGTAGAGGCGGACGAACAGCTGGTAGATGTAGGCGGCTTCGTTGGACGCGCGGCCGGACGTGTAGAATTCAGCGCGATCCGGGCTGTCGAGGCTTCGCAGGACCTTGCCGATTTCGGAGAAGGCTTCGTCCCAGGTGACTTGAACATAACGGTCCGTTGCGCGGTCATAGCGCATTGGGTTGGTCAGGCGGCCGGCGCGTTCGACCTCATAGTCAGACCAGGTGCGAAGCTCGGTGACGGTGTGGGTTTTGAAGAAGTCGGGATGGACGCGCTTGTCCGTCGATTCCCAGGCGACGGCCTTGACCCCGTTCTCGCAAAACTCGAACGATGATCCGTGTTCGGGATCGCCCCATGCGCAGCCCGGGCAATCGAAACCGTCGGGCTGATTGGCTTTCAGCATCGTGACGGCGCCGGAAAGCGGCGAACCGCTCGCGAGGAGCTTCTTCCCGCAGCTTTTCAGTGCACCCCAGCCGCCTGCGGCTTTCGACTTCTTGCCAATGAATTCGGGTTTGCCCATCGCGCCTTTTCCATCAATCGCCGTCCCGGCAATTCTTTTGCATCTGCGAAATGGGCTTTCTCTGCAACGCTTGGTGGCGGAATAACCGTTATGCGCAAACGGTATATCCGAAGCATTTTCAGCGTTTTAGTGCTTATCCGTCGGCAGGCGTGTGGCTCAGAAAGGCGGTCTGTCGCAGCGAAATCACCGCGCGATGCACGTGCTGGCGTTCTGCGTCAGGTCAAAAATCATCGCAGCGCACAGCCTCAAGCGGTGCCGCCGCTACAACGCGAGAGCTTTGTTCAGGGGAATGCCTGGTAGATCCAGGTTTCGCTCAGGGCCTCGCCATCTTTTGCCAGGTAAGCCCGCAGATCGGCGGGCTGGCCGTTCAGGTCGCTGAGGTCGAACATCATCCGCCAACGGTTGGTGCCGACGACCGGGAAGGCCTCGATGCCGCTCAGCGTGCCGTGGCTGGTCGTCACCACGGTTTTGGTGCCGCCATAGCGGGTCTGGTCGTCGAGTGTCTTGCCTTCGACATCGATCATGAATTTTTTGGCATTGCGCTTGATGTGCCGAAGATCAAGGTCTCTTCCGCCGAGGCCGCCGATGCCGATCCGCGTCGCGACGATACGAGCAACGTCACCAACCGGCGGGGAATCGATGCCCCAGAACAGGCGATAGCGGGCGTTGATAACCGAGCCTGCAACCACTGGCTCGGCCGGCGTCCAGAACGCGACCATGTTGTCTTCGGTTTCGTTGGTTGTCGGCAGTTGAACGAGGTTGACGGCACCTTTGCCCCAGCCCGACATCGGTTCGACCCACATGCTCGGCCGCCGATCATAGAACAGGCTGTCGTCCTGGTAGTTTTCAAAATTGCGGTCGCGCTGAATCAATCCGAAACCCTTCGGATTTTCGTCGACGAAGCTATTCGTCACGATGCGGGGTGGATTGGAGAGCGGGCGCCAAATGCGCTCGCCGCTGCCGGTCCACATCGACAGGCCATCGCAGTCGTGGACTTCCGGCCGCCAGTCGCCACGTCTGAAACCGGAGTTTTCGCCGTACCAGAACATGCCGGTGAGCGGGGCGATGCCAAGCATGTCAACAGGGGAACGGAAGTACAGCTCACACTCGATGTCCTGCAGCGCTCCGGCTTGCCCGCCTTCGATGCGGCGGCTGTCCATCCGGTAGGCGCCCGTCACGCTCTGGCTTTCGAGCAGGGCGTAGATCGTCATGCCACTGCCGTTCTGTTCGAGCCAAAAGCTGGTGAAGCGGGGGAATTCCTCGGGTTTGCCGGTGTTGATGGCAAGTCCGCGCGCCGAACCGCCGTATTGGTCGTTGGGATCGGAAGAGCGGAAATACGACGCACCAAGATAGGCAAGCCAGTCGCTGACGCCGCCGCGACTCATCAGACGGAAGCCCGCGAAACCAGCGTTCTTCAGCTTGCGCAGCGGGTGATTGGCCGGCATGTCGAAATAGTCGGGACTATAGACAACTTCGCGCGCCGAACCATTTTCGAGCACGTAAATGCGAACCGGTTCGGCATAGAAGCGGCCCTGCGGAAACAGCCGCACGGTCTGGGCGCCGGGAACGCCGTGCCAAAGCTCCATATCGGGCTTGAACACAGCCTGAGCGAACGTATCGAACGTCATATCGCGCAGCGGGTCGGACTTGTCCGGCTGCGGCGGCGCCACGTAACGCGATTTGGAAAGCGCCTTCGCCTGCTGCTTCAGCCCGTCGAATGAAAACGGCTGCGGCGCGCCAAGGTTGGCTGCGCCCACGGGCGCGTCGCTTCGCGCCGAGGTCGTCCATCCCGCAACGGTGGTCGTAAGAGCGCCGGCTAACACGTGTCGACGGTCGAGTGTGAAAGGCATGTTGTTCAGAGACCAGATGAGGGTTGGATGATTGAGCGTTTGCGAGGGCTTATATCGGCGGGCCAGCGATTATTTCAACTTTGTCGCACGGCCAAGCCCCCTTGTCGGTCGAAGGCAGTTTTGGACGGCGATTTGGTTCCAATCTTTGCCGTTCAAACGCATGCTTTGGTCGGAGACACGGAGTTAGTTTGGCAATATTGCGACTAGGTGGATCCAAGCCACGAATTTGGCGGTTCGTCGACTGACAAAATGGCAATTATGGGGGCGCGATCGGCACCCTATGTCGCTTGCCGGGCTTTGCGTCGCATTGGCCCATCGGCCGGTCGCTCAGCGATTGCTTTGCGACGAATTGATATTCCGAGATACGTCAGGTTGCGGCGCCGCAGCAGAGCGACAGCTATCGATCAATATTAACAATTGGCTGATCGCTTTTTCCGATTTTTTCCTAAGACGCGGTTTTTACGGTCAAATCGGAACGTTGTTATCTAATCACTCACTATCCAACAGGTATTATCAGCGCGCGCGGCATTTCTATTAGATGAGTACCTGCAGCAATATTGGAAGAAAAGCAGACAAACCCCTTGAAAGTCGGCGGACTATGAAAGGTGATCACGCCGTCGCGGCCAATGCGAGCGTCGCGGTGCGGTTGAACGCTCTCCAGCAGGAGATTCTTGTTGGAATAGCGCTCGGCGATTCACTCGAGAACGTGTTGACGACGTTTTGTCTTGGCGTAGAGGCGCTCGCGCCCGGCGCGATCTGCTCGATTGCCGGCGTAGAAGATGAGAGACTGACGTTCATCGCAGGCCCATCTCTTTCAGAATCGTACACGTGTCAGCTTGCCGGTATTCGTATCGGCCCAAAGGTCGGCTCTCGCGGGACGGCGATCTATCTGAGGCGAGCGGTCGAAGTTCGCGATATCGAAAGCGATCCACTCTGGACGCCTTACAAGCCGCTCGTGCAGCCTTACGGGCTGCAAGCCTGTTGGTCGTGTCCGATCGAATCGCTTGATGGGCGTGTGCTTGGCGCCTTTGCGTTCTATTTTCGCGAAAAGCGCGGCGTTAGCCCTTTCGAACGCATGATTGCGGGCGAATGCGTCAAGTTCTGTGCGATGGCGATTGAAAATGCCGAGGCGCGCACCCGGCTCAATAACCTTGCTTTCTTTGATCCCTTAACGGGGCTTGGCAATCGCGTCACGCTCAAGAACAGACTAGGCCTCGTTTTGCAGCGGGCAAGAGAACTGCAGCGCGCCGTTGCCGTCTATCACGTCGACATCTCAGAGTTCAGGGCGATCAATGATCTGCATGGGCGTGTCGTCGGTGATATGGCACTCGTGAAGGTGGCGCATCTGTTGAGCGATGTGGCCTCCGATAGCGATCTGATCGTTCGCCTCGGTGGGGATGAATTCATCGTCGTTAAAACTGTTTTGTCCGACGGGTTCGATACCGAGCAGTTTGCCGATGCTATCGTGTCGCGTCTACGGGGGCGGTATCGAGTTGAGCGAGGCGATGAGTTTGCGATCGATGTGCGGGTTGGCCTTGCGCATTTTCCCGAGCATGGAGAAGACGAAGACGAATTACTTGAGCACGCGGAAATGGCGCTCATATGCGCCAAGCAGAATGGCGGCGGTTACGCGATATTCGAACGCCGAATAGAACTCGAGCAACGGCGGCGCCGTGCGTTGGAACGTGACATTGGGCTTGCCGTCGAACGGGAGCAATTAGCGGTCGTTTTCCAGCCTCAGGCCGATGCGCAGTCGGGGATCATCGGAGCGTTCGAAGTCTTGCTGCGCTGGAACCATCCCGAGCATGGTCCGATCCCGCCGGGGCAATTCATACCCGCCGCAGAGGCGAACGGCGCCATACATGACATTGGCCATTTTGTACTCAGGCAAGCTTGCTATGAGGCGGCCCAATGGGGCGACAAGCTTCGCATCGCGGTGAATGTGTCGCCAGCGCAAATCGTCAAAAGCGACTTTGTGCAGATCGTTTCGGACGTGCTCTCGGAGACCGGGCTGGAGCCGTGGCGCCTCGAAATCGAGGTCACTGAAAGCCTCTTCATCCAGGATTTCGCTGCCGCTCAAACGACCTTGCGACTATTGAAACGCCTCGGTGTGACGGTTGCTATCGACGATTTCGGTACCGGCTATTCGTCGCTCAGTACGCTCCGGAATTTTCCGTTTGATCGCCTTAAGGTCGACCGAAGTTTTGTCAGTGACATGATCAACAATGCCGGTGCGGCCGCGATCGTCACTTCTGTTATCGGGCTCGGAAGAGCAATGGGTCTTCGTGTGGTGGCGGAAGGCGTGGAATCGCAGGAGCAATTGACGATGCTGCGTCTGCTCGGTTGTGACGAAATTCAGGGCTATCTGTTCGGAAAGCCGCTTCCGGCGGAACACTATGCCCACATCATGGGGACGCAGGTTGTGTTCAACGGCATCTGCGAGGAGCGTCCGGCCACGCTTTGATGGCCGTGTGAAAAGTTTGCGGCGTCCTATTCATCACCCCACGGATCAGTTTTTCTGGCGAGCCGTTCAAGCACGGACACTGTATCCACGCCGAGCTTGGGGCTTGCGGTGGTGGCGGCGCAGGGGGAACCGTCGATAACGATGGGGCTGCGGACGGTCGGCACGGGGGCCGCGCCAGACCGGGTGAGATCCTGGCGCAATTCGCGGGCGAGAACTTGTGGATCGGCGAAGACCTGATCAAGGCGGTTGACCGGTCCGGCCGGAACGCCGGCCGTTTCAAGTGCGGCAAGCAAATCGCCGGCCGTGCGCTTTGCGATTTCTGGCGCGAGACGTGGGATCAGCTCGGCGCGATTGGCGACGCGGCCGGCGTTGGTCTTGAAGCGATCATCAGCGGCAAGACTTTTGAGCCCGAGCAGATCGCAGACGCGCGCAAACTGGCCGTCATTGCCGGCTGCGATGATGATCGGGCCATCAGCGGCTTCAAACACCTGGTAGGGCACGATGTTGGGATGAGCATTGCCGAGGCGGCGCGGTGGCGTTCCCGATGCCAGATAGTTCATCGCCTGGTTGGCGAGCACCGACACCTGCGTATCGAGCAGCGCCATGTCGATGACGGCGCCTTCACCTGTCCCATTGCGACGATTGAGAGCTGCCAGAATGCCGATGGTAGCGTAGATACCGGTGAAGATATCAGCGAACGCTACGCCGATTTTCTGCGGCTCGCCGTCAGGCGCGCCGGTCAGATCCATGATGCCGCCCATCCCCTGGACAATGAAATCGTATCCCGCGCGCGGGGCATAAGGCCCGGTCTGGCCGAAGCCCGTAATCGAGCAGTAAATCACACCGGGATTGATGGCTTTGATCGCCGCGTAGTCGAGGCCGTATTTGGCAAGGCCGCCAACCTTGAAATTCTCAATGATGACGTCGGCCTGCTTGGCAAGGGCGACCGCCGCTTCGCGGCCCCCTTGGCTTTCGTAGTCGAGCGCGATCGATCGCTTGCCGCGGTTCGTCGCATGAAAGTAGGCTGCCGATCCGGGTCCATCATCGTCGGCGATGAAGGGCGGCCCCCAGCCGCGGGTGTCGTCGCCGCCGTCCGGCCGTTCGACTTTGATGACGGAAGCGCCGAGGTCGGCGAGCGTCTGCCCGGCCCAGGGTCCGGCGAGCACGCGGGCCAGTTCCAGCACGCGCAGGCCGGCGAGCGGCTTGGATGCATCTGTCGCTGTCATGCGAAGGCCTGCAGCCCCGTGATGGCGCGACCGAGGATCAAGGCGTGGATGTCGTGTGTGCCTTCATACGTGTTGACCGTTTCGAGGTTCAGCATGTGGCGCATCACCTGGAACTCTTCCGAGATACCGTTGCCGCCGTGCATGTCGCGGGCCGTGCGCGCGATGTCGAGCGCCTTGCCGCAGTTGTTGCGCTTGATGAGCGAGATCATCTCGGGTGCAAACTTGCCGTCGTCGAGCAGACGGCCGACGCGCAATGCCGCTTGAAGCCCGAGCGTGATCTCGGTTTCCATATCGGCGAGCTTCTTCTGGACGAGCTGCGTGGCGGCGAGCGGGCGGTGGAACTGCTTTCTGTCGAGCGTGTATTGCCGCGCCGCGTGGAAACAGAATTCGGCCGCGCCAAGGACGCCCCAGGCGATACCGTAGCGGGCGCGATTCAGACAGCCGAACGGTCCGGCCAAGCCTTCCGCGTTCGGCAGCAGCGCGTCGTCGGGCACTTCGACGCCGTCCATGACGATCTCGCCTGTGACGGAGGTGCGAAGCGACAGCTTGCCACCGATTTTCGGCGCCGAAAGGCCTTTCATGCCTTTGTCGAGAACGAAGCCTTTGATCTTGTCGCCGTGAGCCTGGGACTTCGCCCAGACGACAAAGACGTCAGCGATCGGCGCATTGGTGATCCACATCTTCGAACCCGAAAGCCGGTAGCCGCCGTCGACTTTCTCGGCGCGTGTGCGCATTCCGCCGGGATCTGAGCCGGCGTCGGGTTCGGTCAGGCCGAAGCAGCCGATCAACTCGCCGCTGGCGAGTTTGGGCAAATACTTCTCTTTCTGCGCGTCGCTGCCGTAGGCATAGATCGGATGCATCACGAGAGACGACTGCACGCTCATCATCGAGCGATAACCGGAATCGACGCGCTCAACCTCGCGCGCAATCAGGCCGTAGGAAACGTAGTTCGAATCCGAGCCACCGTAGTCTGCGGGCAGCGTTGGGCCGAGTAATCCGAGCGCGCCCATCTCGCGGAAGATACCGGGGTCGGTGGCTTCACGGGCGTAGGCCTCGATCACGTGCGGTTGCAGTTTGTCCTGCGCGAAAGCCCGGGCCGTGTCGCGGATCAATTTTTCGTCTTCCGACAATTGGTCTTCCAGAAGGAGTGGATCTTCCCAATCGAATTTCAAACCGCCCGACACGTTGCGCTCCTGATCGGCACTACAATCGGGCGTCACCATAGGTGTCGCGGGAGAGATAGGGAATATGGGCGATGAATTGGTTTCATTTGGTCTTGATGCGGATCAAGCGGGCGGCGGCGTCCATTGCCGTCGACGTTCCGCAATGCCATATGGGCGGACACATCGCGCCATTCTTCAAGGTTTCATCCCATGTCCAAGCGCCCTCTCGTCGGTGTCATTTGCTGTCAGCGCAACCCTGATGATCCGTTTCAGGGCGTTGCGGAGCGGTATCTCAAGGTCGCGCCGTTTATGGACGCGGATCTGGTGCTGGTGCCGTCGATGCCGGACATCATGGATGCGGCGTCGATCCTTAGCCGTCTGGACGGTGTGATGCTGACGGGAAGTCCGTCGAACGTTGCCCCGAAACTCTATGGTAGCGCGGACGCAGGCGAAGGGCCGTTCGATCCCGGTCGCGATGCGATGTCGTTTCGGCTGATCGCGGAATCCGCCGAACAGAATCGGCCGGTGCTCGGCATCTGTCGCGGCTTTCAAGAAGTGGCGGTTGCCTATGGCGCGACGCTCCGGCCCGATCTCGGCGCAGCGGAGCGCGAGCAGGTGCATCATGCGCCGCCCGGCGTGGCTTTTGCCGATATGTTCGCGTTCGAGCATCGCGTCGATCTAGCGCCGTCAGGGGTGCTTGAGCGCGTGATGGGATCACCGTCGATCACGGTCAATTCGGTGCACTTTCAAGGTATCCGCGATCTTGGCGGCAAGCTCGCTGTCGAGGCGAAAAGTCCCGACGGTGTCGTCGAGGGCATCCGGCCGAAATCGGGCGAGCGCATCCTCGCGGTGCAATGGCATCCCGAATGGCGCGTCGCGGACAATGCCAATTCGCGTGAGCTGTTTGCTTGGTTCGGATTGCTGCTAAGAGGTGCGACGATGCAGGAAGCCGCCGAGCGCGTCGCCGAGACGATGCGCCAGGACAGCTGACGTTCCTCAATGGACTGAAGCGAGGGTCGCCTGCAGCGCGCCCTGGATGCCGGTCATCAGAATTTGCACGCCGATGCAGAGCAGCAGAAATGCTGAGAGCCGGGTCAGGATGCGAGCACGGCCGGGGCCAAGCAGCGAGACAAGACGGTCGGCGTAGGCGTAGCAGGCGCCGACTGTCAGCGCGACGGCGATAGCTGCGCCGCAGGTGCCGGCGAAAAACGGTAGAAGCTCGGCAGCCTCGCGTGGCCGGTTGGCGCTCAATGCGATAGCGACCGAGATCGTGCCCGGTCCTGTCGTGAACGGCATGGTCAGCGGAAAGAACGCGACGTCGCTGCCCCACGCTGCGGCCCTATTGGTGCCGGACGCATGGTCTTGCTTGCGGTCTTCGGTTTCCTGCGGATTGTAGAGCATGCGCCATCCGGAGACGGCAACGACGGTGCCGCCTGCAACGCGCAGAGCATCGATACCAACGCCAAAAAAGCTCATCAAGGTCGCGCCGACCAGCAGCGAGACGAGCATGACGATGGCAGCATAGGTCGCGACGCGCCACGCCAAGGAAACGCGTTCGGGATGGGGACGACCGAGCGTGATCTGGCTATAGATCAGCGCGCCGCCGAACGGATTGACGATCGAGAACAAGGCGGGAAAGGCAACGAGAAAACTCGTAATGATGCCGCTGAAGTAAGCCATGGATTTTGTGAAGGTGACCCCGCTATCGAAGCACGATCTTCTATCCCTGAACGCGCTGGCGCGATAGTGCGGCCGAACGGACTACCACGCGGCCGATTGCTCTACCCCACCAAACACTTCTTTCAGCCGCCGCGACGTGCCGGGCGACAGTTGTTCGGGTAGATCGTCGAGTGCACAGAACCGCTGTTCGGCGACTTCGGCATTGGCTTTAGGCACGACGTCGCGCCGCCAATGACGAATAAGAAAAAGAATGATGTGATCGCCCGGGAAGTCGTCGAAGTGGGAATAGATTCCGATCAGGCGTGGGGGCTTGACGATCGTAACGCCGGTTTCTTCCAGAACTTCTCGCGCGAGGGCTGTTTCGACGTCTTCGCCGTGCTCGACGCCGCCGCCGGGAAAGTGCCAGCCGGGCCGATAGCCGTGCCGAATGAGAAGCACACGAGAGGCGTCGTCGACGATCAGGCCCTGGGCGCCGAGCGTGACGATATCGGCGCGTCGCGACAGAAAACATTTGAGGCGGCTCAACATCATTTCAGGGCCCAACCGTAGAGCCAATCAAAACCCGCCATGACGCTCTCGGGCGGGCGTAGCTTCATGACGGTGTTGCGGGCGAGCGCTGACGGGCCATGCATATGATAGATGCGGCCATTGCGCATCGAGGACTCGACAACTTTGCTGACGCGCGGGCGGCGCGCTTGATCGTAATTCCAAAGCCCGTGTTCGAGATCGCTGTTCGAAGGCGCGATGTTCGACGCGAGCGTGACCGCGTCTTCGAGTGCCATGACGGCGCCCTGGGCGAGAAACGGCAGCATTGGGTGTGCGGCGTCGCCGAGCAGTGCCGCGCGGCCTGATGTCCAATGTGTGAGTGGTGGGAGGCGATAAAGCGACCACTGCCGCCAAGTCAGCGTGCTGTTTGCCAGCGACCGAAGCGACGGTGCGAAGGATTGTATTTTGTCTTTGACGGCGTCGGCGGCCGCGGGTGCATCCCACCCTTCACTCAATGTCGGATCGTCGGCGATGACGACGAGTGCGACGTCACGGCCGCCCGTGACGGGATAGTGGACGGCGTGGGCGGCGGGTGAGAGCCAGATGTGTACGGCATTGCGATCCAGCTCGGGCGGCATATTTTCTCCCGTCGTGACACTGCGAAAGGCGGTTTTGCCGACGGGCGCCGGAATAGCCGATTGGCCTGCGATGCTGCGACGGAGCGTGGACCACAGCCCGTCTGCCGCGACGAGAAGTGAAGCGCGCAACGCTTCGCCTGATGCATTGACCGCGACGATGCCGTTCGGTTCGTCACGGCAAGAGACGATTTCGGTTGCGCGCGATAACGTGATGCGCGGCTCGCTTTCGGCGCGCATTCGCAGCGCAGAATGCAAATCGCGGCGATGGGCGGTCCAGTAGGGCGAACCATGACGCTTGGCGAGCCAGGAGCCGAGCGGCAGGCGCGTCAGCTCGCGGCCTGTTGCGCCATCATGGACAACGAGCGTGTCGGGGCTTGCGACTTTGCCTGCCAGAAATTCTGCGACACCGAGCTGTTGCAGAATGCGCGTGCCGTTGGGGCCGATCTGGATGCCGGCGCCTTCGTCTGGAAATTCGGTCCGGCGCTCACAGACGCGAACGTCGATGCCGCGCTGGGCAAGCGCGATGGCGGTCGCGAGGCCGCCGATGCCGCCACCGGCGATCAGGGCGCTTAGGCGTTGGGAGCCGGTCACGCGATTTCCGAAACGTATTTAGAGTTCAAGCGGCGTCTGCGACGAGGCTGTCTTTTGGATCGCTCTCGGTCGCTTTGAGGCGCGGATCGTAGATGTACAGCGTCGAGCAATACGGGCAGAGGATCTGGTTGTCCTGACCCATGTCGAGGTAGACGTGCGGATGATCGAAAGGCGGCCGGGCGCCCATGCAATTGAACTCTTTCACGCCGACGAAGATTCGCTCGGCGCCAACGTCGTTGGCGAAGTGCGGGATTACGGCTCCGGCCATGCTGCATCCTTCCGCAATGGGAGATGTTTGGCCGCACCATATCCTCGTGGCGGCGAGGATGGTAGGGGACATAAAAAAACTTTCGGGCAATTGAGTGCGGCAGCATGAACCATTTCGACAGCGACGGGGTCCACATCGCGTTTCTCGACACCGGAGGCGGCGGCGACAAGCCGCCTGTTCTGCTCATTCATGGCTTTGCCTCGAACGTCGAGACGAATTGGGTCAACACCGGCTGGGTGACATTTCTGACGCGCGCCGGATATCGCGTCATCGCGCTTGATAACCGCGGCCACGGTCAGAGCCAGAAGCTTTACGACCTAGTCGATTATGGCGCGCCGCTGATGGCGGAAGATGCGCGGCGGTTGCTTGACCATGTCGGCGTGAAGACAGCCAACGTCATAGGGTATTCGATGGGCGCGCGGATTTCCGCCTTTCTCGCGCTGACGCATCCCGATCGCGTGGCGCGCGTCGTGTTCGGCGGACTTGGTATCAACATGGTGCGCGGGATGGCGGGGACTGGTCCCATCGCGCGGGCGCTCGAAGCGCCGAGCATCGAGGAGGTGACCAATCCGACGGCGCGAACGTTCCGGGCTTTTGCCGAGCAGACGAAGAGCGATTTGCGGGCGCTGGCGGCATGCATTCGATCGTCGCGTGCGCCGATCACGGCGGAGATGATCGGTCAGATCGCGGTGCCTGTGTTGGTCGCGGTCGGAGATCAAGATGTTATCGGCGGATCGGCGGAAGAACTCACCAAGCTCATTCCCGGAGCCCGGGCTTACACAATTCCGGGCAAGGATCACAATCGCGCCGTCGGCGACCGGTCGTTCAAGGCGGAAGCGCTGGCGTTTTTCGAGGCTGGCGAACGTGCGGGTGCGGAAAACGGTGGCCCTGAGGACCGATGAACCGGGCTCGCACGGGGGATTGATCGCTTAAGCCGGCTCGAAGGTCCTCAGGGCACACGCTCCTGCCGAGGCGAGTGGCTTCGGCAAGCATTTATCTGTCCCGACGGTGCGTCTTCGGACCGGTACGCGGTACTAGTCCGATCGAAGACGCGGGGGACGGTGCTCATTGCCGTCTCGCACGCGATACGAGTTCGAGCCCGGCAGCACCTCCGGGAGCGCTTGCGAAATAGCCGTGCTCAATGACGCGGCCATTTCAGGCATGTGTCGGGGTGGCGTTACCTGTGGATAACTTTGGCGCTGCAACTTTGTGCGACTTGACTGCCACATGACAGCGTCGCCTTCGGACCGCCGCAACCAGCCTTCGCATCGCCAAGCTAGCGGCCCAAATCCGTCTGAAAAGCCAGTAATATAGCTGTTTTCCGGGTTGATCTCGCATTTCTTTAACGGGACGTTAACGTTAACGCCGCTTACTCGCCATCATGGTTCCGCGTCGTATCCGAGTTCTTGTGCCCACGGCCGTCCTGATGCTTTCGGGACTCGGCATGCTTTGGGGCTGCGGAACGACGGGACCAAGCTTTCAGGTCCGAGACGATCCGTGGCGAACGCCGGAAGAGCGTGCCTGTCTTGCGTCCGGTGTCGTGCGGCAGACGGCATTCGTTCGTGCGCGCTCGGCGTTGGGTGGCCCGAGCGTTTGCGGTGCAGTCGAACCGTTCGAAATGTCGGCGGCGGACAACGGCCGGGTTGCGTTCAATCCGCCAGCGGCTTTGCGCTGTCCGATGATCCCGCAGCTCGACCGCTGGGTGAAGGAAGTCGTCGAACCGGCGGCGCGCTATCAATTCGGGCAGCAGCTCGTCGGCATCAAAGTGCTCGCATCTTATTCCTGCCGGCCGATGAATAACGTCGAAGGCGCGATGATCTCGGAGCATGCCTACGCGAATGCTATCGACGTTGGCGGTTTCACGCTCGCCGACGGCACGACGATCAGCGTCCAGCGCGGCTGGAACGGGTCGCGGGCGGAGCAAGCCTTTTTGCGGGTCGTGCACGATGGGTCGTGCGCCTATTTCACGACGGTGCTCGGTCCGAACTACAACAGCCTGCACAGCAATCATTTCCATCTCGACCTGGCGCATCACGGCCGTGACGGGTTGATGCACATCTGCAAATAGGGTCCGCGTGCAGAGCGCGCGCAAATCCGCTAGAAGCGCCCCATGACTTGGGATCACGATCCGCCTCGCGGCCACCGGCGCGGCTACCACCACGGCAATTTGCGCGAAGCCTTGATGAAGGCGGCGCTCGATTTGATCGCGGCGAAGGGGCCGTCCGGATTCACATTTGCGGAAGCGGCGCGCGCGGCCGGCGTAAGTCCGGCTGCGCCCTATCGGCATTACCGCGACCGCGACGCGCTGATGGCCGATGTGGCGCGGCATGCGTTCGAGCAGTTCGAAGCTAAGCTGCGGCAAGCCTGGGCTGGCGGGAAGCCCGATCCATTCAAGGCGTTCGAGCGTGTCGGCAGGGCGTATCTCGATTTCGCGCGACAGGAGCCGGCGCAATATTCGGCGATGTTCGAATCGGGTCTTTCATTCGCGGCTTTTCCCGATCTGCATGTTGCGGGCGAACGGGCGTTCGATGTGCTGAAAGATGGGTGCGCGGCGCTGGTCGCGACGATGCCCGAAGCCAAGCGGCCGCCGGTCATGATGATGGCGCTTCACATTTGGGCCCAGGCGCATGGGATTGCGTCGCTATTTGCCCGCGGTGACGAGGCGCGTCGTCCCATTCCGATGGCGCCTGAAGACCTGCTCGATGCCGCCGTACTGATTTATTTAGACGGACTGGGCGTCAGAAAAACAAACAGCAGTTGATAGTCCGCCTAAAGCTGCGCGGTTTTCCCGCTGGGATCATTGCCGCTTCCTAGATGATCCGCATACTTATGGCTTACCGACTCGCCGAAGTACCCACTCCGCGTCTCTCGGGCGAGCCCGAATTTTTTATGCGATTTTTGCAAGATCTTCAGGAGTTCTCGATGGCTGGCAAATGCCCGAAATGTCAAAACGTCGTGGGAAACGTTCGCACCGAGCAGATTGGCATCACCAACATGACGGGCAATACCTTCAGCGGCGCCAGCTACGTGTGCCCGCATTGCCAGACCATTTTGGGTGTTGTCGTCGATCCTTATGCCTTCAAAAACGAGATCGCGATCGAGGTGACGAAACGGATGCGCGGCGGTCGCTGAGTTCTTCTCGACCTTTTTTGCTCGCTAGCCGCCCGCACCTCTTGAACGCACCCCTTGCCGTCTTACGTATGTGAATGTAAAATACATTTACATCCTAACGAGGAGAGGGTGGCAATGACGCAAGTGGTGCAGACACTCGATGACTTCGGCCGGCCCGCGTGGCTTGCCGCGATGGTTCTTGGGTTCATCGTCTTCTGGCCGGTTGGTGCTGTCATCCTGGCCTATATGCTTTGGAGTGGACGCATGAACTGCGGATGGCACGGTGGTCGGGGTCGCGAACGGTGGGAAAACCGCATGGCGGAAGGTTTCGAGCGGGCGCGAAACCGAATGGAAGAAAAATTCGGCGGTTTCGGTGGAAGTCGAGGCGGTCGTTATTCCAGCGGTAATAAGGCCTTTGACGATTATCGCGAGGCGACGCTGAAACGGCTCGAAGACGAAGAGCGGGAATTCCGGGAATTTCTGGAGCGTCTGCGGCAGGCAAAAGACAAGTCGGAGTTCGATCAGTTCATGGCCGAACGGCGCGATCGGCCCGAGCGCGGCCCGGAACCGGGTTCCGTACCCACGACTTGATCTCGAGAAATGATGTAGGGCGGCCGGAGAGGTCGTCCTAAATATCTTCCCAGCCTTTTGTTAGGTGTGCCCACCCATACGCGGAGCGGACGCGATGTTTCATCTCCACCACCTGATCTTCTTGCCGTTTTTCGTGCTGTTTCACGTCGTCGGGTTACTCTTCTTGGGATTTGCTGCGCTGGTTGTGATGAAAGCGTTCCGGCGACGGCGGTGCCGCGCTGAGGGAGCGCCGGAAGCCAAAGTACGGGCACGTTCGGGAAACGAAGCGTTCGACGATTATCGCCGCGCGACTTTGCGTAAGCTCGAAGCCGAGGCGGAGGAATTCCGCAAGTATCTCGACGGTTTGCGGCGGGCGGCCGACGCCGCGGCGTTCGAGGCGTTCCTCAAATCACGCCGTGCAGATAATGGGCCAGTGACCTGAACATTGGGGGGCGTGTCGACGCCCCCGGCCTGCATAGCTGAAATTCCCCATTTTCCGACCATGTTGCTGATATTTTAGGGGAGTTACCGTAGCAGCTCGGCTATGCTGAACTCGTGGCCGTTACGGCGGACCGGCTTGTTCGAGGCGAAAATCACGGACGATCATGGCTTGGCAATTTTTGAAGAACGCTGTTGTTGCGTACGGAGGAAGTCTGCGCTCCGCACTTGAACACCTCAAGGAGGCGTTCGGCTTCGAGGGCGGGCAGACGCCTGGGCAGTCACGCGTCGCGTTCACGATTGCAGTCGTTGCGCTTGCGGCCAAGATGAGCAAGGCGGACGGAGTTTCGCTGCCGGTCGAAGCGGAAGCGTTCAAGCGGCAGTTCCAAGTGCCCGAAAGCGAATGCGCGCACGTGCGCAAGCTCTACGAGCTCGCGAGCCGGGATGTGGCCGGTTATGAGACGTATGCGGTGCAGATTGCACACATTCTCAAAGACCAACCCGAGATCAAAATCTCGGTTCTAGAAAGCCTTTTTCACATCGCGAGCGCGGATGGCGTCTTGCATCCCGACGAAGACAAGTATCTGGAACGCGTTGCCGAGATCTTCGGATTGAGCAAGGGCGAGTTTCGTTGCGTGCGCCGCGGCTTCGTCTTCGATGCCGACAGCCCTTATGAAGTTTTGCACGTTTCACCTGTCGCATCGGACACCGAGATCAAGGCGCGGTATCGCGAATTGGTCAAAGCTCATCATCCCGATGCGCTCGTTTCGAAAGGTGTTCCGACTGAATTTCTTGTCGGTGCCGAACGCAGGCTGGCGGCGATCACGGCCGCTTACGAGGCCATTCTCGAAGAGCGCGGTCAGCGGGCGGCACGCGAATTGGAATCCACTCCGTGACGTTCGAGCCGGATACACCGCTAACACATGCGGTTTTTACGGCGCATAACCGGGAGCCGCGACGCGGCGGCGTGAAGCCCTCACTTCTCGTTTTGCATTACACCGGCATGGCGTCCGCCGAGAAAGCGATCGATTGGCTGTCGCGGCCAGAGAGCGGCGTGTCTTGCCATTACGTCGTCGACGAGCTTGGGGTTGTGACGCAGCTTGTGCCGGAAGAATTTCGGGCTTGGCATGCTGGCGTGTCCAGTTGGCGCGGCGAAACGGATATCAACTCGCATTCGATCGGCATTGAGATCCACAATCCCGGACATCAGAACGGCTATCCCGACTTTCCTGCAGCGCAGATGCGGTCCGTCATTGCGCTGTCGAAGGATATCGTCCGCAGAAATCATATCGCGCCGGAAAATATCCTGGCGCATTCGGACGTGGCGCCCGGCCGGAAGATCGATCCGGGCGAAAAGTTCAACTGGCTTATGCTGGCGCGTGAAGGTGTTGGACTTTGGGTGAAGCCCTTGCCTGTTCGCGCCGATGATCCAGGGCTGGAGCCCGGCGCGGAAGGGCCGCGCGTTCTCAATGCACAGAAAAATCTTGCTGCGTACGGATATGGCATCACCGAAACCGGGGTTTTGGATGCCGATACCGAAAAAGTTCTCAAGTCCTTTCAACTGCATTTCAGGCCGCGTCGCGTCGATGGACGGCTCGATCGCTCGACGGAAGGTACGCTTGAGCGTCTTGTCGCGGCGTCGTCGAAACCGGCTGCTGCTTGACGCCACGATAGCGGTGATGTTGATGCCGATGGTGTGCTGACGAATTTGCGGCGCATGTCTTTGACTGCGGGCTCGGCGGAAATCGGCAAAAACAAACGAAGCAGGGCAAACAGTGTTTAAGCCGCGGCGGCCGGAAATCCTGGCGCTTATCGTTGCCATCTATGTCGCGCTGGTTCTGAACCGGCCGTTCTGGAACAAATTTCTGCAACTTGTTGCGCCGCATCAGATTGCCGATTGGCTATTTGTCGGCGCTGTTGCCGTCGCCGCTGTTCTCATCGCCTACCTTACGCTGCTTGCCGTTTCGCTGAAGCCGCTGCTGCGTCTGCTCATACTCATTCTGTTACCTGTGACGGCGGCTGCAGCCTACTTCATGGGTGAGTACGGCATCGTCATCGATGCGCACATGGTGCGTAACATCTTTGAGACGGACCGGGGTGAAACAGGCGACCTCATCACGTGGAAGCTCATCGCCTACGTCGTCTTTCTCGGAATCCTGCCTGGCGTTTGGTTCTGGCTGGTGCCGTGGACGGAGCGGTCGTGGCGCGACGAGACGCTGGCGAAGATCAAGTATGCAGCTGTGGCCGCTGTCGTGTGTGTGGCGGTGATGTCGCCGTTCGTCGGCAACATTCTTTCTTTGGGTCGCGAACATCGCGAACTGAAGATGACGCTGACGCCGCTGAATTACATTTCCGCCGCCACGACGTATTTTCGACGCGAGGGGCGGAAGCGTGTGAAGGTCGCGGTTGCGTATGGCGAGGACGCGCGTCAGGCGGTGGCGTCAGACGCAACGCGCAAGTCGCTGTTCGTGATCGTTGTCGGGGAGACGGCGCGCGCCGATCATTTCGCCCTCAATGGCTATGCTCGGCCGACTAATCCGGAACTTTCGAAAGTTCCGGACCTCATCAATTTTCCGCACGCCTATTCCTGCGGGACCGACACTGCGCAGTCCGTGCCGTGCATGTTTTCCGGATTCGGCCATGACGGTTTCACTAACGCCAAGGCGGAGATGCGTCAGAACCTTCTCGATGTTTTGAAGCGGGCGGGCGTCGATGTGCTGTGGCGCGAAAACCAAGCCGGCTGCAAGGGAGTCTGCGAGCGCATCGAAACGGAGACGCTGACCGGGCACCAAGTTCCGACGTTCTTTCCGAGCACCGAGAACTACGACGATATTCTGATCGACGGTCTCGATGAGCGCATCAAGAAGATGCAGCACAACGAGGTGATCGTGCTGCACATGATGGGTAGCCACGGGCCGGCGTATTGGAGACGCTATCCGCCGAAGTACGAGACGTTCGAACCAGCCTGCAAAGACGCACAGTTCAGCCGTTGCGAGCTTTCAACGATCGTGAACGCCTATGACAATTCGCTCGTCTACACGGACCACGTTTTAGCGCGGCTTATCGGTGTGCTTAGCGACGCGGCGAACCACGGCGTCGATACCGGAATGCTTTACGTTTCCGACCATGGCGAGAGCCTCGGCGAACACGGTATGTACCTTCATGGCATGCCTTATGCGCTTGCGCCCGAGGCGCAGATCCATGTTCCGATGGTCGTGTGGCTGTCACCGGAATTGCGGGAAGCGCGCGGTATCGATCAGTCGTGCATGCTGGCGAACGCCGGCAAGCGCGTCAGCCATGACAATCTGTTTCACTCGACGCTCGGGATCATGAATGTGGCGACGCGCGTTTATGATCCGACGCTCGATCTCTTCGCGACGTGCCGAAACCACCTACAGAAGGCCTACGGCCAGCTCGCGCCATAATGAAATAACGTAGCGCCTCAGTCTGCGACGCGACGATTTCACCACGCTGGCGCGACGAAAATGATATCCCCGGGTCATCCGGACTCATGCATGATCCGTATATGAATTACGCTTGGAAAGTTTGAGCATGGGTCGAATTCTTGCTGCGTTGTCCTTTCTGGCTGCGATCTGCGGCTCAGTAGCGGCGTGGGCAGAACAGCCGATCGGGCCGGTTCCGGAAAAGCCGGATATGAGCGCGCGGGCGATCACGACGCTCCTCTTTCAAGCCAAGCCAGGCGTCCGGCCCGATCTCTCTGGCAAGTTTCTCGTTTACCTCGATTTGTCGGAACTGAATTTCAAAGGCGCAAATCTGGCGCGGTCGGATTTCTATGGCACGGACTTCACCGGGTCTAATCTGAAAGGTGCCGATCTTTCGCATACGCGTCTTGATCGTTCGGTGCTGATGCGTGCCGATCTTTCTGGGGCAGATCTTACCGGAGCGACGATCCTGAGGCCGACGATCTACGCGGATCTGTCAAACAACACGCAGGATGCGCCGCGCTTTACCGGCGCCAACCTCACAGACGTCCATGTTCAGGCGGAGCTGTCGGGGTCCGATTTCCGCGGCGCGAACCTGTTCCATGCCAACTTCTATCCGCTTGAAGGGCGTCCGGGTGAGGGAACATTGGCGACGGCCTATCGAAATGTCCTCAAGTATTGCGATTTCTCCGGAGCGCGGCTCGAAGACGCCAACATGAGCAAAGCCGTTCTGTGGTTCGCCCGGTTCAACGGCGCCAACCTCAAAGGCACGGACTTCACCGACGCGGACCTGTCCCGGGCGGATTTCTCCGGCGCGGATATCTCGGGTGCGGACTTTACCCGCGCCGATCTCGACGGCGCCAGTTTCGTCGGCGCAATTGGAATTGGCGAGGCCAAGGGCCTCGATCAGGCCGTCAATCTCGACCGCGCCATCAGATAAGCGACGTTCAAAAGTCATGACGTCAGCCTGGCGTCTGCTCGCCGTCGGATCATTTTTATACAAATCACAAACTGCCATTAATCCTTGTTAAAGGGTTTGTGGTCAGTCTCTTACGATCTCATGCCGAACCAGGGTGCTGAAATGTCGAAGCGAAGCGGAGCTTTCCGTTTGCGTCCATGTGCATCGTATGCTGTTGGGTTTTTCGCGGCGGCGTCCTTATGGGCGACGGGCGCATGCGCGGTCAGTCTGCACGTCAAGCTGGCCTGCTCGCGCGATTACTATGCCTATTGCAGCCAATTCGCGTCGAACAGCCCTGAGGTTCGCCAGTGCATGCGCGCGGTCGGCAAACGGCTGTCGGAGCGCTGCTTCAATGCGCTTGTCGACGCGGGCGAGGTAAGCCCGACTGAAGTCGCCCGGCGGGCGGCGGCGCTGCGCCAGTAGAAGCGCCTCTCTGCTTCGGGACAAGCCGAAGGCTGATGCCGGGCCGTATCCTGTTCCTAGCTGCCTCGATAGGCAGCCAGATGCCTTTTCCGGCAGTTGCCAGATTTGACTAATAGGAACTTGACTTGCGCCTCACGAACTTCGTTTATGATGCGCTCAGTCGGCCGTACATGCGTTGACGACGCTCCAGGAGGCGTGAGCGTCGCGCATTGCGAACCGGCCGGATGAGCAACGAGGGCGGTGACATGGGCGAACCGATGATCGAGCTTAAGCCTTGGCGGCAGATCGACGTTCCTGAGCCGAAGCCGGATGAGCTTTATGAGCTTTCGCTTTTCGACAAGACATACAGCTTTCGCGGTCTGAAGGCGCTGCTCGGTGCGGCCGACTTCGACAAGGCCGGCGACCGAAATTGCGGACTGGCGGCGAAGGATGACGTGGAGCGCGAGGCCGCGCGGACAATCCTTTCGGGTCTCACGCTTCAACACCTCTATGACCGGCCGCTGACCGACGACCGGGGCCAAGTCGATTCGATCATGCGGATAAACTACGACATCGACCTTGCGACCTTCGCGGAGCTGGCGCCCAAGACGCTCGGCGAGGTCAAGAACATGCTGCTGCGTGCGAAGTCGGCGGAAGCCAAGCGCATCGGCGCCGCACTGACCGGCGTCATGGCGGCGGCCATAGCCAAGCTCATGGATGTGCACGAGCTCGTCTATGCGGCGAAGAAATTGAAGCGGTCCGGCAAGGCGCGCACGCTGGTCGGCGCACCCGGCACATTGTCGTCGCGGCTGCAACCCAATCACCCGACCGACGATCTCGATGCGATGTCGGCACTCGTCTATACCGGCCTATCGATGGGTTCCGGCGACGCACTGCTCGGGCTCAATCCCGCGATCGACACCGTCGAGAACATCACGAAGACGTTGAAGCATCTCGATAAGCTGCGTCGCGAGACAGGTGCGCCGACGCAGATCTGCGTTCTCTCGCACGTCAAGACGCAGCTGGCGTGCCTGGAAAGCGGCGCGCCGGTCGAGATCATGTTCCAGTCGCTCGCGGGCACGGATCGCACGTTGATCGAAGAGTTCGACTGCACGGCGGACGTACTCGATCAGGCCTATACGACGATGGCGAAGCATGGACCGCTTGCCGGCGTTGCCGATCAGTTCATGTATTTCGAGACGGGTCAGGGCAGCGAGCTGACCTACGGCAAGCACAACGACATCGACATGACGACGACGGAAGCGCTTTGCTACGGCCTGGCGCGCCGCTACGATCCGTTCATGGTCAACAACGTGACGGGCTTCATCGGGCCGGAGACGCACCGCTCGAACTTCGAGATGATCGTCTCGAATTTGCAGGATCATTTCATGGGCAAGCTCTTGGGCCTGCCGATGGGGATGGCACCCTGCTACACGCTGCATTCCGAGATCACGATGGAAGGCCAGCAGATCGCCGCGGAATTGCTGACGGCCGCGGGCGCCAATTACTTCATGGACGTGTATCTCTCGATCGATCGCATGCTCGCCTATTTCGATACGTGCGGCCACGACGATCAGACGATGCGCGAGGTCCACGACCTGACGCCCGCGCCGGAGTTTCTCGAATGGACGATTTCGCGCGGCATCTTCGTGCGCAACGAAGACGGCGAGATCGAGCGCGGGCCGAACTGGGGCAATCCGAAAATCTTCTGCTCGGAAGAAGAATTCGAGCGGCTGCGCAAGAATCTTCCGGCTGCCTACGGCTTCGAAAGCGCCGGGCCACGGCCGAGCGAGCAGGTGTCGCGTGCGATCAAAGCGAACCTCGCGGCAGCGCGCGAAGCGATCTATGCCGAGGTCACGCCCGAGCGGCTGGCAGGCATCGATTTCCGCCGCGTGAAGACGTCGGCCGAGAGCAAGGAAGTACACCTGAGCCATCCGGATCGCGGCGCGAAACCTGCGGACGATATGATTGCCGAGCTGTCGCCGGAAAGCGTCGACGTTCAGATCATCGTGTCGGACGGACTGAGCGCGGAAGCGGTGCATCATAACATTCCGGATCTCCTGCCGGCGCTGCTCGATGGCTTGAAGGAGCAGCAGATCTCGGCGGGCAAACCGATCCTCGCGCCGTATGGGCGGGTGAAGCTCGCCGAAGCGCTGGGCGACGCCTTGCAGCCGAAGCTCGTCATCAACCTGATCGGCGAGCGGCCGGGTGGGGATGCGCTCGCTTCGCGCAGCATGTCGGCTTACATCGCGTATCGTCTGGACGACGATGATAAGAAAGCGGCGGCGCAGTTCAGCGGCAATCCCGACGTGCGCTACGAATATACGGTGATCTCGAACATCTATTCGGGCGGTCTGAAACCGAGCGATGCAGCAGTCCAGATTGCGGAACGCGTCAACCAGATTTTAACGACGAAGGCCGCGGGTAATCGGTTGGAACGGGCGATCCATGATCGTTCGCACAACATGCGGGCGGCGATGAGGGCTTAGTTTTTTTGATTGCGCCTTGCGACTCCCCTCTGGGAGCCGGCCGCAAGGCGCGGCTTCTAAATCTCCTTTGAAATTCATTGCGAAAGGCCGGGCTCGTTCCCGGCCATTTTTTATTCTCGAACTGCTCTTGACAGGCAACCAAATGGTTGCATATTAGATTTATGAGCATGGATGATGTTTTCAAGGCGCTCGCCGATCCGGTTCGGCGTCAGTTGCTCGACAGCTTGCATCAGCGGAACGGACAAACGCTGGGCGAGCTTTGCGCCGGACATGACATGTCGCGGCAGGCCGTTACCAAGCACCTCGGGATTCTCGAGGAGGCGAACCTAGTTGCGACACGTAAAGACGGCAGGGAAAAGCTGCACTTTTTGAACCCCCTGCCGATTTTCGAGATTGCCGACCGTTGGATCGAAAAGTTCGAGCATGGGCGTCTTCGGGCGCTCGATGATTTGAAAAAGAACCTCGAAGGAAAACCCGATGGGAAAAGATAAGTTCATATACGTCACCTACATCCGCGCCACGCCCGAAAAAGTTTGGGAGGCGCTGCTGATGCCGGAGTTCACGAAACAATATTGGTTCGGCGTCACGCTCGATAGCGATTGGAAGAAAGGCTCGCCTTGGAAAATGGTCTTTTCCGACGGTCGAATCGGCGACGGAGGCGAAGTCCTCGAAATCGAAAAGCCGAGAAGATTGGTGCTTAAATGGCGCAACGAGTTCATTCCGGAGATAAAAGCCGAAGGTTATTCGACATGCACGATGGAGATCGAGCCGTTCGGCGATGCTACGCGACTTACGGTTTTGCATGAGATTGACAAGTCGGAATCGAAGCTGATCACAGCGGTCTCCGGCGGATGGCCAAAAGTCCTTGCGGGTCTCAAGAGCCTGCTCGAAACCGGTGAGGCAATGCCGGGGCTGACCTCGGTGCCCGGATGCAAATCCCAGGAGGCTGTGAATCAATAACTCCGCCGCTGATCTTCTAACTGGTTCCGGACCACCGAAAATAAACGCAAATCGGTGGTCCGCTCTTGACGTTTCGCTCCGCAGATCGCTTATCTCCCCATACCAGCCGGCCGGACGGCCGCTGCCGATCTTTGTTGTGGCGAAGTGGGCTCTAAAGGCTCGCAAGCAAGACATTCGGTGGAGGAAAGTCCGGGCTCCCAGAGAACACGGTGGCGGCTAACGGCCGCCGGGGGCGACCCTAGGGAAAGTGCCACAGAGAACATACCGCTCGCCTTCGCTGCTTTGCAGCTTCGGCGCAGTAAGGGTGAAAAGGTGCGGTAAGAGCGCACCGCGCTTCTGGCAACAGAAGTGGCAGGGCAAACCCCACCGGGAGCAAGATCAAATAGGGGTGGGCGCGCGGAGCGGGCAACCGCAGACGCAAGGCGCGTTCTCACGCTACCTGCCCGGGTTGATTGCACGAGGCGCTTGGCGACAGGCGTCCCAGATGAATGGCCGTCGCGGAGGAAACTCCAGACAGAACCCGGCTTACAGGCCGGCTGGTATTTTTTTCCGGTCTTGCCTGCTTCTCCCTTCCCGTGCCCGCGGATTTCGTGCG